>JBATLR010000164.1:0-5847 GCA_049289415.1 Nitrospirales bacterium | reverse complement strand
GTATGAGGCGTCAGGCCGTGGCTTGCAAATTTTGGAAGTGGCCGGCGGATATGTCATGGTCACGCGACCCGAGCAGAGTCTGTATATCAAGCGATTGACCAGCAAGGCCAAACCGGCAGCCAAGGTTTCCCGGTCGGCACTGGAAGCCCTGGCAATTGTGAGTTATAAGCAGCCCATTACCAGAGCAGATATTGAAAAAATTCGAGGTGTAGAAACCTCCGGGGTGTTGCGTACCCTCCTGGATCAGAAGTTAATTCGAATCGTCGGGCGGCAGGATATTCCAGGCCGACCGATTTTGTATGGAACCGGCAAGCAGTTTCTTCAACGTTTTGGTTTGCGGGACTTACGAGATTTGCCTCCGCTGAAAGAACTCAAAGAGTTGGGTAGCCCGGAACAATTCCCTATGGAGCTTCCCTTTGCCCCTGAGGAACAGGAGGGAGAGGCCAGGGTTACCGATCTTTCTGCTTAAATCGACCGTGGGGCCACGCGCGTCCTGCTGTGGTCTGCTTGTTTTCCTTCCTGTCTTCTCTCTGACAAGGGTTGTGCGCCATCCTCATAGGGAGCAGAATGAGTTCCTATGCCGTTGTTGCTACCTGAAAAGAAATCTTCTTTGGGGCCCGATTTAGCCAAAAAATTGGGCCAGGATAAAGTTCGGTGGGATTGGGCCACGCTGAAAGCCTATTCCGTCGATGCCAGTATCTACAAAATTCCTCCCCAGGTTGTTGTGCTTCCTGAGACAGAAGAAGACATTGATGCCGTGATGGAGTATGCCGTCAAGGCTGGAGTGCCTCTGACTCCACGGGCAGCCGGAACGAATCTGACTGGATCAGCCATTGGGGCCGGCATTATCGTGGATATCTCCAGAATGAATCGATTGCTTGAGGTGAATCGAGACGAGCAGTGGGCGCGAGTACAACCGGGCCTAGTGTTATCCGAATTCAATAAGCAGTTGGCTCCTATGGGGTTGATGTATGGCCCGGATCCTTCAAGCGGGGATATGTGCAAATTAGGAGGCATGCTTGCCAACAATTCCGCTGGTCCGCATACGCTTCGCTATGGATCGGTCAAGGACAACGTTCATACTCTTCGGGTTAGGCTGCTCACTGAGGGTTGGCTTGATGCTCAGTCCGTTGAAATTGGAGGACCGGTTCATACCTCCTTGTTGAAAGGGTATGCGTCCCTTAGGACTGTGTGGACCATGATTCAAGATGACCAGGTGTTGATCCGCGCCAGGCGTCCCAAGGTGAGCAAGAATAGTTCCGGCTATAACGTCTTTGATTTGGTCGATGGATTGGAGCGAGGGGTATTTGATGTTCCCAAATTATTTATCGGTAGTGAGGGGACGCTCGGCATTATCAGTGAAACACGAGTCAAGTTGGTTAAACGACCTGATGCCACCGTGACGGGCCTTATCCATTTTCGACATCTGGAGGGCATGGGCGAATCGGTTCCGCACTTATTGGAGTTGAACCCCAATGCCTTGGAGGTAATGGATGGAAATTCGTTGGATTTGATCGGGCGAAATCGCTATGGCATTCCATCGGATGCAGCGGCGACGCTGCTCATTGAATTTGATGAAGGCGGAGGCGCAGATCGTCGTCATCGTTTGATGGAGATGTGCGAAAGGTTTCCGCTCACCGGAGAGGTGAGGCTGGCGTCGGATCCAGCCCAGCAAGGGGAATTGTGGAAAGCCCGCAAGGCGTTGTTTCCGATGCTCTATCGATTTGATCCTCAAAAAAAGCCCATCAATTTTGTCGATGATGTGGTCGTGCCGGCCTCACGCACCGGAGAGTTGATCCGGTATTTGGAAGAGTACTTTGGAGGACGATCGGTGCCGGTCGCCATCTTTGGACATGTGGGAAATGGCAATGCCCATATTGTGCCGCTGCTTGATTTGCACAATCAACATGATATTGATGCCATGGTCGAGGCCCACCGGGAGATTCACCAGACGGTCTTAGACCGGTTTGACGGGTCAATTTGTGGAGAGCATGGAGACGGGCGTATTCGCGCCGAGACCGTTCGCTTGATGTATGGGGAAGAGGTGTATCAAATTTTTGTTCGAGTAAAGCAGGCGTTCGATCCACAGGGGATGATGAATCCTGGTGTGAAAATCAGTGATACCTCGTTTACGGAACATATTGATGTGGAGCGCATGGGCAAACCCTGTGCAACTTGTGCAAAATGTAATTCCGTGTGTCCGGTGTATGATGTGTTTCAGTCTGAAGATATGAGTGCGCGCGGGTGGTTCGAGATTGTGACGGCTTCAGATTACTCGTACCTTCAATCCGAACGGGTGGTCGACGCCTGTTTGAATTGCAAGTCCTGCCGGACTATTTGTCCGGCCGGGGTCGATGTGTCCGAATTGATTCTTCAACGGCGAGCGGAGCATCCCAACGGGCTGGCCGGTTGGGTCTTTGCCCTCCATGCCCGTCAATGGATTTTTCATCCCCTGCTGAAGCTCATGGCTTGGACCCAGTCTTTTTGGGATCGTCCGGTTCTTCGAGGCATGTTGGAAAAGCTGACTCGCCCGTTATTGCGAAAGTTGGCTCCCACGGCAAAGATTCCCCGAGATATGGTTCTGCCGACGTTTGCTAAACGGCATTTGCGTGATCGGTATCCTGAACTGTGTCATTCTGAACATCTCCGGCAGGCCTCAATCGCGTACTTTCATGGGTGTGCGGCCAACTATTTTGAGGATGGAGTGGGGGATGCCGTGATCGGGCTTTTAGCTGATTACGGTGTGAAGGTCGCTCTTCCTCCTCAACGATGCTCGGGGACGCCGATTGAAACCTACGGGTTACGGGATTTGGTAAAAGAAGGCGCGCGAGAAAATCTGGCTCACCTGGCATCGTATGCCACCGTGATCACCAGTTGTGCTTCGTGCACGTTAAGTCTGAAAGATTATGCCACCCTGTTTCATGGAGAACCGGAGGAGGCCGCAGCCATTGATTTATCCAAACGCGTGAAGCATATCTCTGAATTTCTTGTTGAACAGGGGATGTCGTCAGCCAATATCCACTCAACCCGGGTATCGGCCGATGGGAAGTTGGAGAAAGTGACATACCATTCTTCGTGCCATCTTCGTGCCGCGGGTGTGTCCCAGGCTCCCAGAGACTTGTTAGCCTCTGTGGCTGACCTTGAATTTGTCGAAATGCAGGATGCCGATCGATGCGCGGGCGGAGCGGGTACGTATATCGTCAAAAATTATGAAACCTCTCAGATGATTTTCCAGCGTAAGAAGCGGGCTATTCAAGAGAGCGGGGCTCAGGTGGTGGCAACGAGTTGCCCTGCATGTATGATTCAGTTAAAAAATGGACTTCGTGGGATAGCAGAGGTCAAGCATATTGCGCAGGTTATGCGGGAGCATCCACGGAGGAAATAAAGGTATAAGAAAGGGTGCTCTGGCGGGATATCATTGTGATCGTTGGATTCGGGATGGATTTTCATTTTTGCATGAGGAACATCGAATGGTAAAAGTATTGATATTTGGCCTTGCACTTCGTGAAGCGGTTGAAGACCCGGAAGTTGAAATTACGTTAGAAAACGCCAGCACCATTCGACAATTGCTGGAGGATTTCCCTCATCACTTTGAAGGATTGATGCCTTTTCTCCATGCCAATGAACTCATGTTGACGATTAATCAGAAAATCTCCACCTTGGATGCCCCGGTGAAAAATGGGGACACCCTGAAAATTACTCACCAGGGAGGTGATCACCATGCGGAGGGAGCGATGTGGCACAATCCTTAGTAGGGCACGGTATGCGATGTATCCTTTGTTTGGCAGGAGGAGAGTTTTATGGACGGGGGGAAAGTGCGGTTAGGTTGTCTTTTGTGAAGGCAGGGGTGCCTCCTCGTCACATTTTTTGCAATTGAGGATGGTTTTGAGATGGGCACGACGTCCTTCTGGTGTCAGAACCCATGGACGAAAACTAAGGGGAGGCTGATGTCGAACATGCTGCCCATGGCCGCAGGCCAGATCTGCCACCCAATCATCCACGTCATCTTGATGAAACCCGATAATGGGTTGGTTCATTTTCTCTCAGACTTTTATGATGTGGGGTTATCGTGAATTTGAATATTATTTGCCAAAGACATCCTTAAGTAAATCTGTAACGCGCGCTGCAGGGTTAGTCCTGATTTTTTGCTCTTCCTGGGCTAATGTGTGAAATAGCCCGTCCAAACTTTTTCCGACTACATAGTCGTCCAGATTAAATGCCGGGACTTTGACAAACGGTAGCATCGTATATTGTCCCACCAATTCCTTGTATTGCGTGGTGACCCCGACTTGGCTCATTGTCTTCTCCACTTCAGGTTTAAACGCCGTGGCAAGTTGATTACGGGTTTTACCTTGGAAATAATCGGTCGCGGCGGTATCTCCTCCATCCAGAATTTTCTTGGCATCGTCAAAACTCATGTTGGTGACCGCATCTTTGAATATGGGTTTAGCCAGGGGAGCGGCCTGCTCGGCGGCCCGGTTCATACTCACCACCAACTCATCAACTTGGGGCCCGAATCCGGCCATTCGAAGCGCTTTGTCCATGGATTGAAGTTTTTCGGGTAACAAGATTTTAATGGCTTCATTTTTCAAAAAGCCGTCTGGGTTACCAGTGAGTTTTACCGTATTTTCCGTTCCGACGATCAGCGCTTCTTTAATGCCAGAGATTATTTTGTCATCTCCCAGAGTTTTTGCGCCAGGCAGAGATAATTTATCGATCTCTTTCATAAAGTCACCAAATTGTGCGAAGGCGACTTGTGGAAGGAGAAAGAGGAGAAAACCCATGATGACGGGAGTTATGATCATTGCTCACTCCTCTTGTGAAAAATGAGAAAGAAGGTTGGGAGGGTAAATGTGGACTGAGAGGAAAAGAATTTCAAATACGTTGTATCTACATTTTCTCTTCCTGTGAGATGGGACCCACAAGGAAGAGGGGGACGCTTGCGCCCTGGGATTATCCTGGGGAGGATAGACTAAAAAACATAAGCAGTCTTCAAATCTCAGGAGGCAAAATCCAGCTCTTCCTCATGGGTGGTTCAAAAGCACCCTGGAGTGTGAGATGCCTCAAAGTTAAGCTATAGGAGTACAACTCATCCCTGATCCCTTGCCTTTATTTGATGATGCTAATGGCCTAGAGAGGAGTGGACGAGTTTTCTTCTTCATCGCCTCCCGTTGAGGGTTGAGGCGATTTTCCAGAATTACGGGATCAATGACTTCACCGCATTGCAGGCACCGTTTGGTCAGGATTTCCATTCCACCGGCATCATAATTCACATTCATGCACCAATGGGAGACCATAAATCCTCCACATCGTGTACAGGTGTCCGAATGCCTTGGATCCACCGTTTTAGTGCTTGGAGCGGTGTGAGTTTCTTCTCGCTTAATGGGACTTTTCCCAAGTGTTGGGGTCTTTTTCTGTATTCCGAAATGTCCCATATGTATCTCCTTTTTACTGTTTATCATAACATATGTATCAAAACATCTTGTTGATAGATATAGCTCTTTGATCTTAAGTCAAGATTAATCCAATATTAAAAAATCCTCATAATTGTATAATGAGAAACATCAATAACTTCCATAAATGTGAATAAACCTTTATTAATTATATAGATTGAACATAAATGCCGTACTAATTCGTAATTTGCTTAATTTAAGTAAAATTACCGTAAAGTAAAAGATAAATGATGGTCCCCAAGAGAGGGTTGCTTATTAAAGGCCGGATGGTTTGGGGGGCCCAAAAACGGAAAATCAGAACGCCGGGAGGCAAAAAACCTTCTTACCGCCAACGAAAGTGAACAGGGGTGGTCTTTTTCCCGGATAGTGTAACGCTTTTTTCAATAGTGGTCCC
>JBATLR010000163.1:0-4708 GCA_049289415.1 Nitrospirales bacterium | reverse complement strand
TCGCGGGGCAATCAGGCAATACCGGGGCCCAATCCCTCGCCGTGGTCATTCGCGGGTTGGCCTTGCGTGATATTCGACCATCCCAATGGCTCCGGGATAGCGGAAAAGAAGTCTATGTCGCATTTTTAAATGGCCTGGCTGTCTCTGCCACGGCCTGTTTCGCGGTGGGATTATGGAGCCGGTCATTGGGATTGGTCTTCATCATCGGCTTGTCCATGATTATTTCGATGGTCATTGCGGGGTTGTCCGGCGCGATTATCCCTATCGCCTTGAAGGCACTCAAACAGGATCCAGCTCAATCTTCCTCCATTGTGTTAACCACGGTAACCGATGTGGTCGGGTTTTTCAGTTTCTTAGGGCTGGCCACGCTGCTTTCAAGTTTATTGGAAACCTGATCATAGATCGGTTTGTGGACGGGATCCTCTTCATCTGCGCTCCATCCCGCTCCCATTCCTCTCGCGGGAGTCTCTTCCTTCAAAAAAAATTCTGATTGCCTACTAATTGATGGTAGGGTAGTATCGTTTTTTCTCTCATTTTTATCTTAGGTTATTGAGGATAGGAGGCTCTATGGGATCACAGAAAACGTCTAAAACGGATCGGGTGGGGACATTGGATCGGGATATTACTCGGATTCGTCAACAATTAGAGATCTTGAAAAAATTTCTGACAGATGAGCCTTCTCCGGCATCCTTGAACGAATTCGATTCAACCACAGAAGACATTCTCGCCGATGCGTTCGGAAGTTCTTCCCCGCTTTTAGATACGTATGACTATGCCCAACTTGGGGAGGCAGCCGGGCTGATGAATCTTCCCGAAGGGGCGCCGGAAGGCACCACCCATCAATCCCAGCGCGAAACGGTTCGACAACGGCAGCGAGTGTTGGAAAGCGGAATTGCAGATTTGGAGGCGAGGCGGGCTTCTCTCTCGCAGGAATCCAAGAAACGGAAAGGTGCCGGTCCAAACGTTTCAGACTATATGGCAAAAACAGTTCGATCGGTGTCGCTTGACGCCACCTTGCAGGAAGTCGGGCAATGCTTGCAAAAATGGAAAATTGGTTCAGTGTTGGTCCAAAGTGGGGATGAGTTCTTGGGATATATCACTGAAACAGAATTGACTCGAGAAGTCGTCGCGTCCGGAACAGACCCTGTGACCACCACGGTGAAGACCTGCATGCGCGAACCGTTAGTCACGGTTGAGACCAGTGATCCAATTGTCGAAGCCGTGCGGCTGATGAAAGAAAAAGGTACCAGACACCTTGCGGTCACAGAAAGTAACAGGATCGTCGGTGTGGTCTCCGTTTCAGATATAATCCGGTATTATTCTGGAGTATTGTAAACATTAGTCTTCTGAGAGATTATCACTCGCCCTCTAGCATCGGGCTACCAGGCTCTCTTCCTTGGGGACACACCAGGGTTTTTTCGTGGTCGTGTTTCTCGAGGAAGGTTCCACATTTTTCCCTTAAATATTTGATCCGTCATTGAATGAAGCTTTCGAAGGCTGCGAACGTAAGCTGAGAAAAATCTGCCTGATGGACCTCTGGGAATATTCGTGTTGTTAGTCAATCGCATATTCTATTCCGAGATCGCAGACCATACATCAAGAACCGATCATGGGGATAACAATGGGTAATAAGAAATGCAAGGTCTCGCGTCACTTTTCCAGGCTCACGGAGATCTTGGGTTCCGTCCTGGCGATGTGGATCGGTTGTGGCGGTGTGGTTTCGCTGAGTATCGGTATGGACAGAAGTGCCGGATGGGCAGGTGAGTCCTCAGGGTCCTCCCTGGGACGAACGGAGGAAATGACAGTCAAGCAAGGAGGTTTTGCTGAGGTGGCTCAGGCCGTGACACCGGCTGTTGTGAATATCACGGCAACCGTTGATATTGTCGAATCCCGGGGAGGAGGCGTTCCACTTCCGTTTAGAGGTTTTGGTGAGGGCCAACCGCCACCGGGTATTCCCAAACGTCAAAAGGGTTCAGGATCAGGCGTCATCCTGTCTTCCGACGGATATATTATGACCAATAATCATGTGATTGCCCAAAGCCGTGATCTCCTTGTCACTCTTCCCGATGCACGTGAATTTCCAGCCAAGGTTGTTGGGGCGGATCCCGAGACGGATTTGGCGGTTATCAAAATTCAGGCAGACAAACTTCCTGTGATTCCCTGGGGAAATTCCGCCACCTTAGCGGTTGGCCAATATGTCTTAGCCATTGGCAACCCGTTTGGTCTGAATTCAACGGTGACGCTAGGTATCGTCAGCGCTCTTGATCGAGGAGGGATGGGGTTAGCCCGATTTGAAGATTTCATTCAGACCGATGCGGCAATTAATCCAGGAAATTCAGGTGGGGCGTTAGTGAACACCCGAGGAGAATTAGTTGGCATCAATACGGCAATAGCCTCTCAAAGTGGAGGGTATCAAGGAGTGGGGTTCGCTGTGCCTTCTTCATTGGCAAGGCCTGTGTTAGAGGAATTGATCAAACATGGCAAGATTGTCAGAGGATATTTAGGGCTGGGGGTACAGGAAATGACGACGGAACTGGCTCCATGGTTTGGTCTGAAAAGCGGGGAGGGGGCCCTAGTGACCGATGTGGTTTCTGGTGGGCCGGCCGATAAAGCCGGCATACACCGGGGAGAGGTGATTCTTGAGTACCAAGGGAAAACCGTGAAAGATGGACAAATGTTGTTGGAACAAGTGACACGTGCCCCTATTGGAGAACAGATTGAATTGGGTATGGTCGAAAATGGAAAAGAACGTAAGGTAAGAGCGGTCATCCGTGAGCAGCCACCGATCCCTCAGGCGCAGCGTACCCGAACCCCTCGCGTGGAACATCCCCTGGCCGGGGTAGAAGTGGCCGATGTCGATGAGGCGGCCATTCAGGAATATGGGCTGAATCCTGTCACCAAAGGAGCGGTGGTCTCATTCCTTGAGGAAGGATGTGCCGCTGAATTAGCGGGGATTATAGAAGGCGATGTCATTATTGAATTGAATAAGCATCCCGTGGAATCCGTCAGGGAGTATTCCTCATGGTTTAAACGGCTGAAGAAGGAACAAGCGGTACTGGTTGTGCTTGTCCGTTCCTCACGTCATTTGTATGTGGTGGTAAAACCTTCCTGAAAGGAGTCAGGGTGAGAAGGGTTTCCGGCGATTCACGGATTCTTCAGGCGAGCTTGTGTCTGGCGTTTAAATATGTTGAGTGAGGCTTCCTTGTTTTTTCCCAAGAGGACGAGGATATTTGAATGGTCCTGGTTGAAAATAAAAACACCAGATCAAAATGGAGCGATCAAATCGGTAAACTCAAAGTCGAAAAAAAACAAGATGGTATATTCGTTGAAGTAGGTTGACCCTTGAAACCATGGGGTGGAGCGAGTAAATTGTCCCGTCGCCGTTTCGTAAATATCCAGGCGGAAACGGGTATATCCTGACAATTTTTGAGAAGCGTATATCGCAATCTCGGGTAAGGCAATTGGGAGGAGCGTGCTCTGTATTGGAGGTAATCCGAACAGGGAGGACCGTTGCTCGACTCCTAGACTTTGAACAAGGATGTGGATCCGGTACTTGGCTTTAGCGGGATCCATGACGATTTTCAGCCCTCTTTCTCCCAACCAACCACTAATCGCACCCTTCATGAATCCTTTATCCTCCTTCAGTTCAGAAGAGTCAATACTCACCGTGTCTCCGGAGGTTAAGGGAATGGGCATGGTGTTCTCTCCATACAGGCTGCGCTCCACAGCTTGAGCCATGAGGAATTCTTGGACGGCAGTTGGCGATGTGGGCACCGGTATTGTATTCATAGCGCCGCAGCCGGTCAGCATTCCCACTAACAGGAGAAATTGTAGAATACCTAGTATGAATCTATTCAACTGACGTGCTTCGGTTAACCAAACCACTTTCACCTCAATTGGTTGATGAGACCGGAAAAATACCCAGGTCCATGGGAAGGCGAATTCGCGCTCAATCCTTCCTCGTAAGTCTAGGGGACAGATCCTGAGTAATCAATCGTTGAGCCGGGTTCCTTTGTCGGTGCAGATGGAATGGAAGGATTCGGAGGTGCCGCAATGGCAGGATTCATCTCCTTATGTTTGGTGACCCGAAGTAATGTGGGGTCGTGAACAAAAGGTTCGTATTGCGGCACGTCTAATGTCACCAGATCACGTTCTTCAATGAGGAGGTCGATTTCAGGCACCTGTTGTTGAAACGTGGCTAAAATGCTTCCGTCTTGAGTCGTCATGGTGACCAGTAATCGATCCTCTTGGCGTTGTTTGTGTGTCACCGATCCCTCAAGTGGATGCATGGCGTCCTTCAAAAATGCCGGAAGATAGGAATCCAAATACCGTGAGGCTAACATTGGGCTACTTAAGCCAAGGCCTAACCCTAGAAAAAATACCGTCGCCGGTATGACCCATGGTCTCATGGTTTCTGTTCCGTGGTTGGAGGTTCGTCTTTTGGTTTTTCCGGTTCTGTTGGAGGAGAGGTCTGCTGTGTGGTTGGAGGTTCGCCTTCCAGGGGTTCCTGCTGCGCGGGAGAAGGTTTCTGCTGTCCACGAATAAACGTTTCCAGGCGACTGAGGGCATCAGCGGTCATATCGCGGGCCCCCTTGGTCGCTTGTTCGGATTTTTCGGTGAGGTCTTCAATTTGTCGACGGAGATCGCGCATTCCCCCGCCGGTTCGTTTAAATGCCATGATCGCAATCACTAAGGCGACGATTGCGAT
>JBATLR010000162.1:0-10732 GCA_049289415.1 Nitrospirales bacterium | reverse complement strand
GTTCACCAATGGTTGCTCCCAGCCTGTCGCTCACCAAAAATTCTGTGGTCCCCCAAGAAACCATGCCTGAATGATAGGGTTTGACCAATTCCAACCTAAAGGTTGAAAAATTATTTGTTGACCGTTAAACACAGGAGATTTGTATCCATACAATATGAAGGCGGGATGATACAAAAATCCCCTGTGAGTTTGACTCACAGGGGAGCATGTTTAAGCCCTTGCTATGAATCGACGGTTATTTAAATCGACGGTCAAATTCCTTCACGACTTCATTTGTGAGATCTAACCCATCTCTATTGTACAGCACAATTTTTAGCGTGTTTTCACTACCTTTATCAATGACCACATCAAAGCCATGGCGTGCAGCGACGGCACTTGTGGCTTCTTCGATTTTCTTCATATATTCCTGAACCAGGTCTTTTTGCTTTTGGCCGAGTTCATTCTGGAAATCCTGGCCTTGTTTTTGCCAGGCTTGATATTTTTGTGCAAACCGTTCCTGTTTGCGTTTTTGCTCCTCCTCACTCAGCTTGGAGTTGGACTCTGCGGCTTTGAGTTCTTCCTGAAGACTCTCCAATTCCTTTTGATCGTTTTTCATCACGGTTTCTCTGGCTTGGGCATGTTCTTTTAAAGCCGCCAAGGCGCGGCTTCCCGCCTTTGACTTTTCAATCACGGTCTGAGGATCAAGGACACCGACGCGGAAGGAATCTTTTCCAGCGGCAAGGGCGTGCTGTTCCGAAGTCAGACTCAGGATACAGATACCGGTGATGAATAGGACCCCAACAATTTTTGTCAAACCATTCACACACATCTTCTTCATGCTTTTCCCTCTAGCGTTTAAAGGATAACCCTCCATTCGGTCTGAGATGCCGAAGAGGCTGAAATTACTGGTAAACCTGATGAGAGTACCGACGGTAGGCGGAGCTGTCAAGAGTCACAATTCCTTGTGGATAAACAGTATTGCCATTGTAAACGGCTCTGATATCTCTTGCAGCCGAAGCGAAAGATATTAGCTCATTCTGAGGAGAGGGTCGAATGTGGGCTTGTGGGGAGGGGCTGATGATTTTGACAGATGGGAACATATGTTTGGAGGGTCTGAGGAATCAGGGCTGCAATTTAGGCCGGGTTATCGTGGGGGCAGGTTTTCGGCTATTGTTAGATATGTTGAGCAGGTGCCCCCGCCAGTGCATCTGCGTGAGGAGTTAGGACTTACTGCTAGATGAAGAAGAAGCCACGGATCCATTGGAGGCACTGGAACTTGACGATGCCCCTGATCCCGAAGCCGTCCCTGATCCAGTAGACCCAGCAGAAGAGGCAGAAAGTGTGGATGTGGGGGTTGTTGAATTGGACGACCCACTATCAGAGCCGGTCGAACCGGTCTTGTTGTCTGTTTTGGATTCGCTTGTGCTGGTGTCAGCGGGTTTCCCTTTGTTCTCCGATTTACTCTCGGGCGCTTTGAGTTTGTCCGAGTAGTCCGTGACATACCAACCCGATCCCTTGAACATGATGGCGGGAGCCGAGATGACTTTAGTAACGGGTTTAGCTTTCCCACAACCACAGGATAATTGATCGCAGGTTTGAATAGGAGGATCTGACATTTTCTGTTGAATTTCAAATCGCTCACCGCTACCGGTGCATTGATATTCATAAATGGGCACGGAGTACCTCCAGAGAGTAAACGTCAATTAAGGGGATTTGTTAAGCATGTGTTATTAAGGTAAGGCTGATTCTATTCAGGTCAAGGTTTGATGGTGCTTGAATTGAAAAAAATGAAAGCCCGGACGGAAAGGAATAGGCTATTCAAGTTTAGCCACAGCCTCGGTAAGGCGTTGTAAGCCCTCCTCAATGACCTCCAATGTTCCAGTATAGGAAAACCGCAGATGCGTGGGACTGCCAAACGGTTCACCTGGGACGCACGCCACTTGGGCTTCTTTGAGAAAAAAATTGGCAAATGCCAACGGCGTGGACAAGGATTCTCCCTTGAACCGACGGCCCAGGAGTTGAGCAACGCTCGGAAAAGCATAGAATGCGCCTGCAGGCATAGGACAGTGAATACCCGGGATCCGATTTAACCCCTCGACAATTGCCTTTCGTCGAATATCCAACTCCTTCACCATGTGTTGAATAAACGCATCTGCCCCCCGGATGGCCCCGATTGCTGCTTTTTGGGAGATGGAGCTGGGGTTTGAGGTGCTTTGGCTTTGGATGTCACCCATGGCTTTAATCAGCGTCTCGGGGCCGGCGGCATAGCCAATCCGCCATCCCGTCATGGAATAGGTTTTTGACACTCCGTTCACAATGATGGTGTTCTTGGCAATGTCTGCTCCGAGTGATGCGATGCTATGGTGTTGGTGCCGGTCGTAAACCATCTTTTCGTAAATTTCATCAGAAATGATGAGCAGATCATGTTCGAGCGCTATCTGGGCAATCCCCTCCAAGGTGTGCCGGTCATACATGCTCCCGGTCGGATTACACGGAGAATTCAGAATGATCGCCTTCGTGCGGTCAGTGACTACGGATTCCAGCGCCTTCACGTCAATGGCATAGCCGGACGACTCGGAAGTTTGAAGAAAGACGGGCCTGGCGTCTGCCACGAGGATTTGTTCGGGATAGGAGACCCAATAGGGTGCGGGAATAATCACTTCATCTCCGGCCTCAAACAATGCCAATGCGATATTAAATAAGGTGTGTTTGGCTCCACACGATACCAGGATTTGTGCCCTTGAGTAGGTCAGCCCCTGATCACGCTGAAATTTTTCAATGATGGCCTCTTTTAGATCATCAATACCGGTGACGGCCGTATACTTGGTGAAACCGGAGCGAATGGCTTGATAGGCGGCCTCTTTGGCCTCTTCGGGAGAATCGAGGGAGGGTTCTCCTGCAGTAAAATCGAAGACCTGCTGCCCTTGCGCGACCAGGGCTTTCACCGTTGCGGAGAGTTGCAACGTCGGGGAGGGGGTAATGCGGGTCGTTCGCAAGGCAAGGTTCATTTGGCATTTCTCCGTAATCGACCCTGGAGCCATTCGGCAACCTCGGGATGAAGAAAATGGTGGAGGGGACCGCCAACCGAGGCGACCTCCTTGACCATGCTGGAGGTGAGATACGAAAATTCCTCACTCGACATCAGAAAGACCGTTTCCAGACTAGAGTCAAGTTTTCGGTTCAGTAGGGCCATTTGAAATTCATGTTCAAAATCTGACACGGCTCTTAGTCCACGAATAATGGCCAAAGCCCCGCGTTTCCTGACGTAGTTCACCAGTAAGCCGTCAAACGGTTCAACCGTGACACCCTTGAGGTCGCTTGTGGCGATTTTGGCCAATTGGACCCGTTCGTCTAAGTCGAACAAAGGGGCTTTTCGAGGGTTCGGAGCCACGGCGACGATCACTTGCTCGACCAGCCGGAGGCTTCGAGCAATGACGTCGGTATGGCCCCGGGTAATGGGATCAAATGTACCTGGATAAATGCCAATAGTCATTGGGCAAAATCTTTTACGGTCGGGGGAACGGGTCGGTAAAACGTAAACGCCGTATCCCCATAGCGGGCGGTTCGGATGAGCGACCATTTCCCAAGAGGAATTGGAGGAGTGGTTTTATGGAAATGTTCATAAATGATTCGACCGGTCGGGGCCATGACGTCCGCTTCCTCTAATTGATGCAAGATCTGTTGAACATTCGGGAGCCGGTAAGGCGGGTCCATGAATATCATGTCAAACGGACGCCATCCTACCAAAATTGAATTTTGTATGGCGAGTGACACATCCTCAATGAGGACCTGGCTGGTTGGGCTAACCTTGAGTTGGGTAAGCATCCGCTGAATAGTCGTTCCGGCTAATGGATTTTGTTCAACAAAGAGCGCCTTGGTCGCTCCCCGGCTTAAGGCTTCCAGTCCCACGGCTCCTGTCCCCGCGAATAGATCAGCCACGGTGGCATCCTGAATCTGGCCACCCAGTATAGAAAAGAGTGCTTCTCTGGCCCGCTGGGAAGTCGGACGGGTAGTTCGCCCAGGAAGTGTAGGGATTGTTCGACCTTTAAATTGCCCCGCAACGATCCGAATAGAAGATGGTTTCATATGGGAGTGGACGATATCATAATTCTGGAAACCTCAACAATCTCAATGACAGAATGGGAAGAATCGTTTTTGACGGGGTGAAAATTAGCTGCGTATAGTTCAATCCACGCTCGCATGGCATACCCTGGTATTATGAGTATGAATGATCCACAACTCAAAAAAGGCATTCAATCCTGGCCTGAGAAGGAACGGCCCCGCGAACTCCTTCTGAACAATGGCGCTCAGGGTTTATCAGATGCTCAACTGGTGGCCATCCTCCTACGAATCGGTCGACCCGATTCCTCGGCAGTGGATGTGGCATTGGACCTCCTCACCCGGCTCAAGGGACTGCGGGGTTTGGCCAATCGAAGCTTGCAAGAACTGTGTGTTGTGCCAGGAATTGGTCCTGCAAAGGCTGCCCAGATTCTCGCAGCCGTTGAGTTGGGAAAACGGGCATTGGCGGTTCCGTTAACTGCGGGATTACGGATTCATCATAGCCATGATATTTATCAGCATTACTATCCTCTGTTGCGAGATCTTCGGCATGAGGTCTTTAAAGCACTGTTGTTAGATGCCAAACATGGGCTTATTCGAGATGTCACCGTCTCCGAGGGAAGTTTGACGGTGAGTATTGTTCATCCGCGGGAAGTGTTCAATCTGGCCGTACGAGAATCTGCGGCGGCAGTCATCTTTGTCCATAATCATCCAAGTGGTGACCCTCAGCCCAGCGAGGAGGATCATGCCTTGACCCGTCGACTCATGGCAGCAGGGGAAATTTTGGGTATCCGGGTATTGGATCACATTGTTATTGGGGATGGGCGCTATGTGAGTTTTGCGGACGAAGGCTTTCTTCTTTCTTCAACGCCCACGTTTGACCATTGATTGCCTCAGCTTCCTTCTCTGGATTTTCTTGATCCTCCCTTTTGCCGACGGCTGGTTCAATCCTTTGTTCTGAGTAGCTTTTCATGAGAAATTCATGGTAAATATACGTGGTGTTATATGGTTTCCGCTTGTGCAGTGTCCTCATGTTTTTTAATTCCTGCTTTCATAAGGATCAGATATGGCCTCCATTACTCAAAAAGAAGTCGAACATGTCGCCCAATTAGCCCGCTTAGACTTAACGGAAGCGGAAAAACCCATGTTTGCGGACCAATTGAATCATATTTTATCGTATGTGGACCAATTGCAAGGGGTGTTGACGGAGGGCGTCCCTCTCACGGCTTCTGTCGCTCATGAGGAACCGGTGTTACGTGAGGATAGCCCACGCGAATGCTTGTCTGTGGAGAAGGCGCTGGCCAATGCCCCAGAGTCACATAATGGATTTTTTGTCGTCCCGAATATTTTAGGAAAATAGAGCCCACGCGATTCACTGAGAACGCGCGGCTTGAGAATGACAAGGAAAATAGGAATTTAATATGTATCGACAATTGTTACGATGTAAAATTCACCGGGCGACCGTCACCGATTCCAGCCTCGACTATGAGGGTAGTTTAACGATTGACGAAGACCTGATGGATCGAGCGGGAATAATGTCCTATGAAGCGGTGATGGTATCCAATTTGAATAACGGAGAGCGGTTTTCGACGTACGCGCTTCCCGGTGCCCGGGGCAAAGGGCAGATCATTTTAAATGGTCCCACGGCTAGGTTGGGAGTAATTGGCGATAAGGTCATTATTTTTTGTTATGAATTATTTAATGACGAAGAAGCCAAGCGGCATGTCCCTCAAGTTATCCAAGTCGATCACCAGAATAAAGCAAAATAACCAATTCCCGTGTGAACGGGTTGCTCCGGTTGAAGGCCTGTTTCTTTCCATCTCCTTTTTACCCACTGATCCCAGATTCGGGTTTGTATGTCTCTATTTAAACTTACGCTAAAAGAGCTTCAGGGTAAATTCACCGCTGGCGAGGTTAGCGCGGTGGATATCGCCAGGTCTTATTTGCTGCGGCTCAGTCAGGTGGAGCCAAAAATCAAAGCCTATATTACCTTGACACCGAAAGAGACGCTGCTCCAGCAAGCCAAGGCGATTGATGATGGGCTGAAAGCCTGGCGAAAAACACAGCCGCTCATGGGCATGCCATTAGGGATTAAAGATAATATTTGTACAGAAGGGATCCGGACGACTTGTGGATCTCGAATGTTGGAAAATTTTGTTCCTCCTTATGATGCCACAGTAGTGCGCAGTCTTCGAACTCACCAACCCTTGATTCTGGGCAAAACCAATCTGGATGAATTTGCCATGGGTTCGTCCACGGAACATTCAGTGTTCGGGCCGTCCAGAAATCCGTGGAATCAAAAGTTTATACCGGGAGGATCCAGTGGAGGATCGGCGGCTGCGGTGGCAGCCGATGAATGTGTGGCGGCATTAGGCTCCGATACCGGAGGGTCAATTCGACAACCTGCGGCTTGTTGCGGGGTGGTTGGGTTAAAGCCAACCTATGGGCGAGTGTCTCGCTTTGGATTGGTTGCTTTTGCCTCATCCTTGGATCAAATCGGTCCTATTACCAAAACCGTAACTGATGCCGCCATCCTGCTGAATGCCATTGCCGGATTTGACCCGATGGATTCCACTTCTGCTAATCGTGACCTCCCGGATTTCACCAAAGCCGTGAAGAAGAAAGACATCAAAAAACTCATTGTCGGAGTTCCGCGGGAATATTTTTCTGAGGGGCTTGATACGGAAGTCTGCGAAAAGGTTCAAGATGCCATACAGGTGTTGCAGGAGCTAGGCGGCACCATTCGAGAAGTGACGTTGCCTTCCACTGAACGGGCCATTGCGACCTATTACCTCATTGCCACGGCAGAGGCCAGCTCTAATTTGGCTCGCTATGATGGGGTCAGGTTTGGTTTTCGTGCCAAGGAGTCCCGGGAATTGGCAGAGATGTATCGGAGCACCCGGTCGCAAGGGTTTGGCCCTGAAGTGAAACGGCGTATCATGTTGGGAACCTATGCCCTGAGTGCGGGTTATTACGATGCGTATTATGGGAAAGCCCAAGCCGTTCGCACCTTGATTCAACAGGAATTTGATGCCGTGTTCCAGGAAGTCGATCTGTTGGTGAGTCCGGTTATGCCGACGCCCGCCTTTCAATTAGGAGAGCGATTGGACGATCCGTTGCAGATGTATTTGTCCGACATTTATACGATTCCTGCGAGTTTGTCAGGACTTCCAGCGATTTCGGTTCCCTGTGGTTTGAGTAAAATGGGACTTCCTATCGGATTACAACTGATGGGGCGTCCGTTTGAAGAAGCCATGGTCTTGCGTGCAGCCTATGCCTATGAACAAGCCACGGACTGGCGAATGAAACGACCCGTGATTCGGTCATGAAAGGATAGCGAGGTATGGTGGATTTGGCAGCGATCATCATTGCCGTGGCCTTTGTGGTCTTGGTGGGCTATCTGGTTCCAATGATTCTTCAAGTGAAGCGCACTGTTGGCCAATCTGAACGCCTGCTGATTCGTCTGAACCACGAATTGCCGGGTTTATTGAAAGACGTCAAGGGGACCAACGAAAACATTTTAGCTTTAACCGATCAAGCCCGGCTTGGCATGGATCGGGCCACCATTTTCTTGAATGCAGTTGGAGATGTGGGGGAAACCGTGAATCATGTCCATCAGGCCGTTCGCGGGAAAGGGGGTGCCCTTGCTGTGGGCGTTACCAGTTTACTTGCCGGACTCAAAGCAGCCAGTTCGACTATGAGAAAACGTGTGCATAAAGAACAAAAAGGAGGGCCATCCTATGGCAACTAATCATTCAGGTGCATCAGCAGGATCGGTTGCGTTGGCATTTTTAAGTGGAGCGCTATTGGGAGCCGTGACGGCGATCATGTTAGCCCCTCAGCCGGGAAGAGATTCCCGAGAACGAATCACGGGGTATGCCCGGCGAACGGGTGAAGATTTACGAGACATGAAGGAACGGGCCACTGATGCGGTAGAAGATGTTGTTGGTCGTGGCCGTGAACTGGTGGAGGAAATTTCCTGTGCCGTGCGTGAAGCCTTAGATGCGGGTCGGGATGCCATGCGCCGTGAACGTGAAATGAAATCCCTGGATTAAGATTCAAGAACAGGCGAAATCGAGAGGAGTGGCTCTGTTGCGTTATGGCCTATGAACCAGTAATAGGAGTTGAGGTGCATGCCCAACTCCAAACCAAAACGAAATTGTTTTGTGGCTGTCCGACCTCTTTCGGTCTTCCTCCGAATACTCAGGTGTGTCCAACCTGTCTGGGGTTGCCTGGAAGTTTGCCGGTGCTCAATCAACGTGCGGTGGAAATGGCCGTACGCACGGGACTGGCGCTTCACTGCGAGATCCTACTGACGAATCAATTCTCTCGAAAAAATTATTTGTACCCTGATCTGCCGAAGGGTTATCAAATTTCGCAATTTGATTTGCCGATCTGCGGAACAGGATGGCTGGACATTTTCGCCAACGGAGAGTCAAAACGCGTGCGGATTCGCCGAGCTCATTTGGAAGAGGATGCCGGGAAAAATGTTCACGATGTCTCTGTGGAAGGCAGTGGTGTCGATTTAAATCGAGCGGGGACCCCATTATTAGAAATTGTCACCGAACCCGATTTACATTCGTCCGACGAGGTTGATGCCTATTTGAAAACCCTTCATGATCTTTTGGTCTATCTGGATGTCTGTGATGGGAACATGGAACAGGGGAGTTTTCGTTGTGAACCGAATGTGTCGCTTCGTCCACGGGGGCAGGACGTTCTTGGGACCAAAGTCGAATTGAAAAATATCAACTCCTTCCGTTTTGCCAAAGAGGCATTAGATTTTGAAATATCCAGGCAGACAGAGGCATTAATGGAAGGCGAAGCGATCCGTCAGGAGACCCGGCTGTGGGATGTTCAGAAGGGGCATACGGTTGTCATGCGAAGCAAGGAAGAGGCCCATGACTACCGATATTTTCCCGATCCGGACTTACTTTCCGTCCGGGTGGATGCGGAGTGGGTTGAATCGTTGCGCCAGACTATTCCGGAACTTCCGGCTGCCCGCATGAAACGATTTGTGACGGAATATCATCTCCCTGAGTACGATGCAAAGATTCTGACCGATTCAAAAAACCTGGCCGACTATTTTGAGGCTTGCGTGCAACACTTTCCCCATCCCAAAACGGTCAGTAACTGGGTAATGGGCGAATTACTTCGTGAGCTCAATACCGCTAACACCAGTCCCGAATCTTCCCCGGTAAGTCCCGAACAATTAGTTGAACTCTTACAATTGGTAGAAGAGGGGACTATTAGCTTGAAAGTTGCCAGAGATCTCTTCCCGGAATTTTATGCCAGTGGGAAAACTCCGGAACAATTGGTGAATGAGAAAGGTCTGGTCCAGGTTTCCGATGAAGGTGTCCTGGAAAAACTGATAAAGGAGGTGTTGGCCCAGCATTCCACACAAGTGGAGCAATATCGTGGCGGGAAGGAAACCGTATTAGGTTTTTTGGTGGGCCAGGTGATGAAGGCGTCACAGGGAAAAGCCAATCCTGGCAAGGTCAATGCGCTATTGAAACAGCATCTTGCATCTTGATCTAAGACTCATCTCGGGGTACAAGATTAAGACAGGTGCCATTATTCACGATTTAAAGGAATGACAGTTTCTATGAGTCTTATTCAGAGCATTACCTCACGGATGATTCTGGATTCTCGCGGGAATCCAACGATTGAAGTGGATGTGCATCTTGCCAGTGGCGTGTCTGGTCGTGCCGCTGTTCCCTCCGGAGCCTCCACGGGGACCCGTGAAGCCTTGGAACTGCGGGATGGGGATAAAAAACAATGGATGGGCAAGGGTGTCGCTAAAGCCTTAGCCGGGATTCAAAGGCATATGCTCCCGGCTCTTCGAGGCATGGAAGCCCAGGACCAAGTGAGCATTGATTCCCGATTGATTAAACTGGATGGAACCAAGGGCAAGACCAGATTAGGGGCCAATGCTACACTTGGCGTGTCGTTAGCGGTGGCGCGGGCTGCGGCACAGGAACTGGGAATTCCCCTCTTTCGCTATCTTGGTGGGGTTTCGGCTCGGGAATTGCCGGTGCCTATGATGAATATCATCAATGGTGGTGCGCATGCAGATAATGGGCTTGATCTCCAGGAATTCATGATCATGCCCGTTGGGGCAACGAGTTTCAGCGAAGCCCTCAGGATGGGAGCGGAGATTTTTCACCACCTGAAGGCCATCTTGAAATCCAAAAACATGAGCACGGCCGTTGGGGATGAGGGCGGATTTGCCCCTGCCGTTCGGTCGAATGAAGAAGCCCTGGATTTCATTGTCCAAGCGATTCACCAAGCGGGCTATCGATCAGGCAAAGATGTGGTGTTGGCTCTTGATGCGGCGGCCAGCGAGTTTTTTGAGAAAAAGATGTATCATGTGCGGAATGGGATTAAACCCAAAATGTCTTCAGGAGAGCTGGTTGAGTATTATGCCAAGTTAATGAAGCAGTATCCGATCGTCTCGATTGAAGATGGGCTTGATGAAAGTGATTGGACTGGATGGAAACAGCTTACGGATCAACTCGGGGATCGTGTCCAGCTTGTCGGTGATGACTTGTTTGTGACCAATGTCGAGTTTTTGGGACGAGGGATTCGTGAAGGCATTGCGAATGCTATCTTGATCAAAGTGAACCAAATCGGCACGCTCACGGAAACGATTGAAGCGATGCGTATGGCCCAAAGGGCCGGCTATGGAGTAGTGGTG
>JBATLR010000161.1:0-6322 GCA_049289415.1 Nitrospirales bacterium | reverse complement strand
AATTTGAGAGATTCCGCCTCGCTGCAACGTGAACACCGCCCGTTGAAACAGCGTCATGCCGCCGACACGAGTCAAGGGACTGGGAACCGCGTCACCGGTCCCGACGGCGCCCGGATCAAAGACCCCGACCGACGTCAATAAAATTGCCGTATCGACCGCATGGGTGGCTTCTTGTTTAAGTATTCCGTCCATACACTCATTCCTACGGTCTCAGTGTGGTGGCCCTGGTATTCTCCTCTAAGTTTATCACGGCGGGCAAGATCTCAGACTCCGCTCGATCGATATCTTCAGGAAAATCAATTTCTATCCACGGAAGCCCCCCGATTTTTTCATATCCCACCGGCACGTTCTCAAAAAACTCTTTTAGCGCGTCCTCATATTCCATATCAAACTTCCCGGCTGCAACATAGGCCTGAACCGATTGCAACAGTGCTGGAATATCCTGTTTTTGGACTTTGAGAAACCCGACCCCCTCGCCGGCCTCATCATAGGCAGATGGCAAGGTTTTACTTAAGGTGAGGACTCGACCAGCCCTCGCGGCAATCATACACTCTTCCGATTCCTGCTTCACCGTCTCATCCATTAACAAGGCCGTCGGAAAGGGAGAATGAACCAAACGAGCCAGAATCGATGGGGCGTAAAGAACATCGGCATCCATGAGCACGACATCATCGTCCATTTCAGGCCGTGCCGCCCACAATGACGTGATACTCCCACGAGTAAACTGTTCATTCACCACCCATCGGACTTCTTGAACAAACGGGTCGGCGGCCATGGATTTGCGAATATGATCCTGAGCGTACCCCACCACCACCACGACCTGGCACACACCCAATTGCCCCAGAGCTTCGACATGCCGGGATAATAAAGTTTTTCCGCCAAGATCAACCAGGCATTTCGGTCGCCCCTGTGTCACACCTTGCAACCGCTTCCCGACACCCGCTGCAAAGATAACTGCCTTCACGCTCTGGCTCCCGAAAGTATGGACTGAAAAGCGGAGAGGAATCCTTCAATATTCTGATTGGTCAGGACACCAATATTGGCAATACGAAACACTTTCTCTTCCAATTGTCCCTGCCCGGCATAGATCACGTATCCGGCTCGTTTTAATTCGTCATGCAGCCCTTGGTAGGCACACCCTTCAGGCAGATAAAACGCGGTTAAGGTATTACTTTGAAGCGTAGGGGCCAATACCGGCTTGACGCCCCACTCTTCCAGACGCGCCCGAATGGTGGTGGCATAGCCCTTAAATCGTTGAATCCGGTTGTCGAGGCCTTCTTCTAAAAGTTCATTAATAGCTTCGCGGAAGGCATAATAGACCTGCACGGCCGGAGTAAAGGGAATCGTCCCCCGCTCCTGTTCTTCATAATAATTAGCCAAATTTAAATACCAGGACCGCTTGGGATATTTCATCATCCGCTCCATAAAGCCTTTGCGGACCAACACAAACGCGGCACCTGGAAAACCTTGAATACATTTCTGAGCGGCCCCCGCAACCATGTATAATTTGTTTCCGGCAATATCCAGGGCCTCTCCTCCCAGCCCGCTCACAGAGTCCACCATAAAGACCCGGTTATACCGGTCCACGACCTCCGCAACTTCTTTCACCGGATTAATCAATCCCAGGGTGGTTTCATGATGCACCATGGCGACGGTGTGCACTTCCGGATGTTGCTTCAGCGCCAAATCAACCGTCTGCGGATCCGGTACGACTCCCCAGTCATACTTTAAGTCCGGCGTTCCCAAACGGTTCATCGCCAGCATGGAAGACATCCGTTGGCCATACACCCCATTGTTAATCACCATCGCTCGCTTGCCGGTAGGGATACTGGACATTAACGCCGCTTCCACAGCCGCCGTGCCGGAACCCGTCAACACGATCGCGGTGTACTCGTCTTCTTCACCAGGAACGAAGACCTTCAACAATTTTTGCCGGATATCTGTTAATAATTCCGAAAACTCGGACTCCCGATGACAGATATCCGGTTGAAGTAAAGCCTGACGGACTCTTTCAGACACATTGACGGGGCCGGGATTGAATAAAATCATGAATCCTCTTCCTTTACACGCTTACAGGCTGGCGATTAGGCTTTCACGCGAATACGTGTGCCGTTAGGTGACACCCCCCTTAAACCGTTTCGTCAGCTCAGCTGGACTTAAGGCAATCCGATCCGCATCTTCAAGCTGTTCATTCACCTTGACCAACAAAAAACTCGGCCCGTCATCCCCTAACATGGCCTTAAACTCATACACAATATCTTCTCGTTCCCAGACTCGCTCAACATTCTTGTATCCTGCCGCTTTGGCCATTTTATCCAGGCCGACAACCCTGGAATAGGTGGGCTGGTTTCCGGTGGTCCCATACACCTCATTATCAAAGACCACATGAATAAGATTTTTCGGTCGCAACGCACTAATCGTGGCCAACGTGCCAAGACTCATCAGCACATTTCCGTCGCCATCAAAGACCACCACCGTTTTGTCCGGCTGGGCCAGTGCCAATCCTAATCCGATGCCTGCCGTCGCGCCCATTGAGCCAATCATATAAAAATTTTGAGTCCGATCACGGAGCTTACAGGCTTCACGTGAGGGAAACCCGTTGCAAACAATAAGCAGTTGATCGGTCATCAGTTCCAACATGGCCGCCATCGCCTGCGCCCGGCTCTGCATGACCCCTTCTTCTGGTCCAATCATCGTTGCATCTCCAACACAATGGTTATTTCTTCGCGTTGACACCCAAGCCGTTGCCCACAGACCGAGCAGGAATTGCAGATTGGCGGCTCTTTCCTCACGAGACCAAATCGGGAAATCCTTACAGGGCCATAGGACGTCTCTTCAACATCCCACTAGGGCTGAATGGTTTTCACGATGCCCTTTTTCAACAATAACGCGACAGGGATCCGCTTCTCCATAAAGGTGGTGGCTGTCCATTTCAGATCATCTACAATCGTCTGCTGGGACAACGTCCTGTGGGGAATCCGTACCGTATCCAACAGCGTCGTCATGGTTTCCCCCATCACCAGATGTTCAGGTGCGTCCTTACCTTCGAAGCCACGCCAGGATACCAACAGCAAACAGGGAATCTGATAAATCAAATTGAGAGAAGCCAGGACATTCAGGGCATTACCTAATCCGGAGTTTTGCATCAACACGACCGGAATTTTCCCACCCAGGTAGGCACCTGCGGCCATCGCCACAGCCTCATCTTCACGAACCGCCGGGGTATACAACCGTTCTTCCGTCAAATGGGCAATAACTCCCCCCAATATCGTGTCGGGCACACCGGTAAAAAAATCGAACCCTATGCCTTGCAGGCCTTTCACAAAATCGTCAGCTTCCAATACCGTGTTACTGCTCATCGCCTTAGACAGACCTCACAATTCCCCCCGATTTTTCGACACGTAAACCTTGTCACACACAGAATCGAGGTCAGGGTACCTTTGGATGGTGGGAGTGTTGAATAATTAAGATTTTCAAGAATAAATTTGCCCAGGATTAGATTACTCATTAAAGGCTCCGGGTCGGTTCACAAAAGCATGCCTGAGTCTTCCCGAAGGGTCCGTCCAGCAAGGCCGCAGCCGTTTTTTCGCGCGGAGCGTACGCGTCGTACGTGAGCACGGGAAAATGGCGACCTGCCCTGCGCGAAGCCGCTCCGGCGAAGGCAGGGAACGCCGCTGGCGGCTTTTTTCAACAGACCCATGGTGAATAACAACCGCTTCGGTAAAATACCAAGCACGCCACAAATGACACGCGAGTATAGCCCAGGGTAGGGGTATTCTCAAGAAACCGGCGGCATAAGGTTGCGGGGAAATTTCAGAAAAGAGTAGACTGGGTGCCTTGCTGAACCATCCAAGGAGACGAGCCTTCAACGCATGAAAAAATCGCACAATACTTCAAAATCAGGCTATTCGGAACGGCATGCCAAGAGCGGGATTGCCGATAAATTGCCAAAAATCGAAACCTGGCCGAACCAATATCCAGGCTACGAAATTACCATTGAAATTCCTGAATATACGGCAATTTGTCCCAAGACAGGACTCCCTGATTTTGGCACAATCCGGTTGACCTATGTGCCGGACAAATCCTGTCTTGAATTAAAATCCCTCAAAATGTACATCCACGCCTATCGAAACCTGGGCATCTTTTATGAAAATGCGGTCAACAGAATCCTGGCCGATTTCGTCAAAGCCTGTCATCCGGTCTCAGCAACTGTGACCGGGGAATTCACTGCCAGAGGCGGACTCCGCAGCGTCATCCGAGCCAGCTATCCTTAGTCGTTTTTCTCTCCTCTCCATCCTGGAACATCGACGTGCCACGTGAATGCCATCTGCTTCATTGAAAGAGTGCGTTTCGGCAACCCATTATAGGCCAGGACGCCTGATTGCGCTCCGGGAAAAGAAGGTAGAGGGAGGCAGAAATTCTTGGATTGAGAACGCGGCGAGATGACTAGTACATTTCAGTTCCGGCAGTAGTATATTTTTTCTGCGTCATGGCCGCGACTGCGAAAAGTTCAGGACATCGCGACTGCCATGTAGCACACGCACGATACGAATCCGATCAGTAAGAATCCGATAGAACACCACATGCTGTTCTTTGACCAGACTTCGTAAACCGACGCGGATGTCTTTTCGGTGTTTCTCTACATAAGGAGTGCGGCAAAGTTGCTGAGAAACGTCATTAAAAGCGGAGACATACCCTCTCGCCTGATTCAGATCAACGTGACTCTCGGTGTAATCAAAAATATCTTCGAGATCGCGGTCCGCTGCCGGAGACCGTTCGTAAAAGATATTGGGCGAAGCCATCTCCTATGATTGACTCACCTTTGCTTTGGCACGAATAAAATCGTGCACCTTCCTGGGACTGGCTGGTCCCTCCCACCCCTTCGCCATTTCTGCCCGAAGTTCTTCGATGACACGGTGCCGATAGACCTCATGCAAGCGTAAGGCATCCCGGACAACCTCGCTCGCGTTTTGATAATCCCCTGTGTTCATCAGAGCCGAAATATATTCTTCCTGTTTTTTCGTAAAGCTGACGTTCATCGGTGCCTCCTCATTTTTGACCTGTTCACCTAGAATATCAATACCATAGGGGTCAAATCTTTTGTAGACTCATTGTTGTCTCCACCTGCTCTACTCGTTTCTTGAAGCGGGAGTCGCTGACCTGTTTCGTCCGGACCTGCGCACAGGCCCACCCTACCACCTCATAGCTTTTCACCCCAAGGTGCGTGGCCGTTTCCTGCAACTTAAGATGCTGCATGACGCGCCCCAGATTCCCTGCGGGCGTGCGCACACACAGATGATAGTGATTCGGCAGCAAGCAATATGCGAGGACCTCAACTCCCCAAAGGGTAGGGGTCTCATACAGCGCTTGGAGAAACATCTCATAATCAGGGAGAGCCTGAAAGATCGCCTGACGAGCCAGCCCCCGGTTCATCACATGATAGACCGCACCGGGATACTCAAGACGCAGGGGCCGTGCCATACCCGCAGCCTAGCCTCAACGAACGAAACTCTCAACAAAAGATTTGACCCCTATTTCCTAGTCCCCAAGCTACCTACTGCTTCTCCTCATTTTCAGTAAGGGAATTTAAATCTTTTGCCGCTTCAATAATCGCATTACCCATAAAAGCGTGATCTTCTGGGCGCTCTTCCCACTCACTAGCCCAATAAATAAAGGGGTGAAGGGGAAGAATGTCTTCCAAAGGAACCAATAAAGAAATCTCATCAATTTTTTTGGCCCCTTGATAGGGTGAAAGTTGCCCTTCAAGTATTTTCCCTGCAACTTCCTTTGAGAGGTGAAGGGCAGCCTCGATTCGATTTGGCTTGGGTATTGCCAGTTCCAGAAATACTTTTTCTAGAAGCATTTGTCCTTCTGAAGAAGATGGCTCAAGGAGGCCAGCCAAAATCCTCAATGAATATGAATCCTCTCCTTCCACCAGAGCTTCTGTTGCGATATCAGGTAGATTTTTCCCATTGAGCAAGCCCAAGACCAGACTGGCCGCAGCCAATTGCAAAACCTTTCTTTTCATTTAAACTTAAATCCTTCGCTTGAACCGGATTAGGGGTCAAATCTTTTGTTGACTCATTGCTGTCCACCTGCTCTACCCAGCTCTTGAAGCGGGAGTCGCAGAGCTGTTTCGCCCGGACCTGCGCACAGGCCCACCCTACCACCCCATAGCTTTCCACCCCAAAGTGCGTGGCCGTTTCCTGCAACTTAGGATGCCGCATGACGCGCCCCAGATTCCCTGCGGGCGTGCGCACACACAGATGATAGTGATTCGGCAGCAAGCAATATGCGAGGACCTCAACTCCCCAAAGGGTAG
>JBATLR010000160.1:0-2077 GCA_049289415.1 Nitrospirales bacterium | reverse complement strand
ATAGGAAACTGGCCGAACAGCAATTGCAGGATTTAAACGACTCTCTCGAGCAACGCATCGCGGATCGCACGCAGGCCCTATTGAGTTATCAAAAACATCTTCGGGAGATGACTTCGGAGTTGGTCGTGACCGAGCAGCGGGAACGGCGACGGCTGGCCAACGAACTTCACGATTATCTTGCTCAATTATTGGTGGTCTGTCGGATGAAGATTGCCCAATTGAGCCAGGGAGGCCGGGAACGGGATTTGAAGACGGCAATAGAGGATATCGATACAATCCTGACGGATTCACTCAACTACACCAGGACTCTCATTGCAGAGTTGAGCCCCAATATTCTCTATGAATTGGGACTAGGACCGGCTCTGGTTTGGTTGGGAGGGCAATTTGAACAGCATGATCTTCACGTGTGTATACAGGAAGAAGAAAAAGATCTTCAACTTCCAGAGGATTATGCGATATTTGTTTTTCAGGCAGTCCGTGAACTCCTCTTTAATGTCAAGAAACATGCGGGTACCAACCAAGCCACGGTTTCCTTCAAAAAGACCGCATCCCACGAACTTCACGTAAAGGTAGAGGATGCAGGGCAAGGATTTCCCCTGAAAGATGCCTCCCGGGATTTCAACCGGCCGGGAAAATTTGGACTCTTCAGTATCCGTGATCGGATAGAGGCCCTGGGAGGGACCATCAGCATCGAGTCGGAGGTCGGACGAGGAACATGCATTTCGCTTCTTGTCCCTCTTGGTTCTCCAACCCCATCAGAGATTTCTCCGATGCCAGGGTCAAGATTGTTGACACCTTTGACACCATCTGACCGAAAACCGGTTCAGCGTCAAGGTATTCGTATTCTCCTTGTGGATGATCATGCCCTCGTGAGAGAGGGGATCCGCGGCCTATTAGAGGTCCAGGCAGATTTTCATGTCGTTGGTGAGGCGCAAGACGGTTTGGAAGCTATCGAATATTCACGAGCGTTTCATCCCGATATCATCATCATGGATGTGAATATGCCAAAGATGAATGGCATTGATGCGACACGAAAAATTCTACAGGAATGCCCGAAAGTGCAAGTGATCGGATTGTCCGTTCAGGAAGATGAGCAAGTCCGGGAACTAATGATGAATGCTGGGGCGGTCATGTATCTGACGAAAAATGGCATTGCCAACGAACTTGTCGAAGGCATTCGTCATCTGTTTCTCTGTTCCTCGTAGCCTCGTAGCCTCGTAGCCTCGTAGCCTCGTAGCCTCGGAGGCGAATGCCCCAGATCTGTTTTATCCGGCTTTACCAACAGCCATCATTCAGCATCAGAAAATAAATACTCCGGTTGTGATCGTCAATGAGTCGAGGCCCTATTGTTCCGCAAATGAAGGGCCTTTTTCCATTGAAGCCGGGAGACCATACGGCAACCCGTTAACCGTATTGCGATTATCCCGATAATACCACCACCCACCCTTCTTTCCCCGGCAATCTGAGACATTCAAGGCGAAGTCTCCGGCCGCATCATAGGTTGCGCAGGTCTCCCAACGGTCCGGAGAGCCATTCCAAAGGTTTAAGGGGAACGTCAGTTTGGGAATGAGGTGGCGACGGCTCCGCATGGTAATAGGTGGAGAAGTACTAGATGAATTTTATCCAAAATGGCTTGATCGTGCATGCACGTTCACATCTTTTATAGGAGGGGATGTGTGGGTTTTGGGGAAAGTCCCATGATACCAGGCATGGAACGGATGCACTTAAGGGGCTTCATCCTGTTCGATCATTTCAAAGAGACTGTTTACGGGTACCTTGATGGATTTGGGATAGACAAACCATTTGATGAGATGCCGTATAAAAGAAACAGGGTGGCCGGGAGTGCCTAGCTTGGGGGCAAAGTCATTCCAAGTCGCAATAGTTGAAGAATTTACTCCCGGCTGACCGAGGAACCACTGTTCCAGATCCTGGTCTGTACGAGTTTCTATGACGGCATTGCGAAATTGACGAAAAGACAGCCCGAAGTACCGAAGGAAATAGCCGTCAATTCCAATTGGACTGCCCAAAGACAATCCATAGAGAAGCGGGAAGTTCTCCTGTTGAGATGCCCGCACCT
>JBATLR010000159.1:0-5558 GCA_049289415.1 Nitrospirales bacterium | reverse complement strand
GAAATATAGATTCAAAGTTGTCAAGCCTGAAGCATCACGCATTTTATTTTATGCGTCATCTCACAATCAATACACATCTCTATGGTCGACTAGGGCCGCACTGAAAATGAAGAGCCTGAAGAGTATTCTGATTGTCGATATAGATATATCTACAGAAGAAGAAAGTGAGAAAGAGCTTGGCGGCTTGCTTGACTTGCATGACCTGGTTTCCATCAGAATAGTGATTGTTGCTTTATTGTTGTTTCTCATTAGAATTATTCCGCTGCTGCGCATACTAAAGACTGATAATAACAAAAACGGAATAGCATCTTATCTGAATTACTTCTTTCAAGCTTATATCTACATCCCATTATTTATCCAAAATATTCACGATATCAGCCCTTGTCTCACTGTTACTTGTAATGACCACAGTTTGAGAAACAGAAGTTTTAGACTTGCATCTCAAGTTTGTCGGGTGAAAACGCTTTATATGCAACATGCTTCTGTGTCTGAGATATTTCCTCGGCTGGTATTCGATTATGCTTTCCTTGATGGGCGTGTGGCGCTGGATTTATATAGTGGAATCGGGAAAAAGTACCCGGCGCAAAGCGATGGGATGAATATTCAAACTATATTATTTTTGACGGGACAAAAAAAGAAAATTATCAGGGAATCAAAAACAAGACAGGTGTTTATAGTCGGAATTGGGGCCAACATCTTAGATGATGCAGAGGTAATTAAGAAGATTGCTTTAGATATCATTATGAAGGATATCGAAGTGCACATACGAGTACATCCTAGCCTTGGGCCCGGCAATAAAATATTTGCGGACTTGTTTAATTTATCTGAGTTATATCATTTAATTAAGTTTACTGACCCCAAGAATCATACTCTTTCGGAATATTTCTCATCAATTGACATTCTGATTGCTGGTAATACGTCGTTACATTTAGAGGCAGCATTGGCTGGTGTTCCTACCTATTATCAGGAGTTTGGAAACCATGTTAATGTGTATGATTATTACGGGTATGTGAAAAATGGGGTATCTAAAATATTGCCTGATAACTTTGCTGAGTTATCCCTAACCCAGGTGAAAAACCTGGCTGTGTGGGAAGAGTCAAGATCCGAAGCACTAAAAGTCTATAGCGAAACCTTTGGAACCAAGTGGGAACATCATGAAGGCAGGTTGTCAGCAGAGACTATCGGTCATCTGTTAAGTAATCAAACGTTCGATGATATTTATCAGCCCTTGGCAAGCGACTATGGTTTTGCCGCTGTTTATGCGCTCCGGTCATAATATCAAAATAAATTATTTTTCGCTTGTAGTACCTATGTTCAACAGGTCGAATAAGATTAAACGTGCGCTAAACAGCATAATGCATCAAACAGAAGTGGACCCTGATTTCTGGACAGGTCGACAAGTGAAATTTCTGCCTTCGCTTTGAGCGCCTGAGCAATGAGCAGTTGGGCGCCTGTCCGAATGAGGTCCGTTAGCGAATCCTTGCTGTCTCGATTTTTTTCCTCTGGTTTGCTACGCTCTTGGATCGTGGCAACTCTCCTTTGTGGTTGAGTTGTGAATGTCTCGCAACACCTATTCCAAGCCGAGACTTTGCGTCTTTTCAACTCACACCATGCACTACTTTCGATTATAACTCAAAAAGCATTTAAAAAATCATTAGAATAAGGTGCCTGTAGATATGCAGAAGCCTGTGCGTTTCTTTGTCTTTAAATCAAAAAATCCCAAACGATAAATGTATTCTGGCAATGTGAGAAACAATGAATGAACTATAAGCCCACAATTGTTGTAGTGTCCTATAATCGTCCAATTGCTTTGCGGAGGCTACTTGAATCGTTAGATGCCGCGACATATACGGAAGCAGTCGACCTTGTCGTGAGCGTGGATTTTGGAGGTGCCTCTGCGGTAGCAGATATAGCCAATTCCTTCATATGGAAGTATGGGACAAAGAAAGTCATTCTCAGGGAACAAAACCTTGGCCTACATAAGCACATACTTGCATGTGGCCAATTGAGTGCTGAATATGGATCGATTGTTTTGCTTGAGGATGATTTGTATGTCTCACCTGCCTTCTACCAATATGGTGTTCAAGCTCTGAATTTCTATCAACATGATAGCCGCATAGCAGGTATTTCCCTGTATGCCCATAATTTTGTACATACTAGTGACGATTGGTACCCATTTTTTCCGGTAAAGGATAAGTGTGATGTGTATTTCATGCAGCATCCGTCGTCGTCGGGTCAGGCATGGACAGATAGGCAATGGGGCCGGTTTATGGAGTGGTACAGGCAATGTGATAAGGGGAATGGTTTACGGAACCTCCCGGAAACAATAGCCGCATGGCCAGAATCGTCATGGAAGAAATATTTTAATTCATACATGATTGCTCAGGAAAAATTTTTCGTCTATCCCTATATATCACTGTCTACCAATTTTGGTGAAAGTGGTGAGCACATGGTGAAAAATTCATTTTTTCAGGTGCCCTTAGAGATAAATATGAAAGACTATCAACTTAGTGATCTGGATGATGCCATCGCTGTATATGATGCCCACTGCGAACTATTGAGTGATAGACTTTCTCGATTTTGTAAGGACCTGCAGGACTATGATTTTGAAGTGGATCTATATGGAACGAAAAACTTAAAGAGGGTTGTGAAGAGCTACATTCTTACCTCAAAGAGGGCCAACAAGAGAAAGTTTGGATTTGCTCTGGAATTAAGACCTGCAGAGATGAATGTCATTATGGGAATAAGGGGGGAAGATGTCAGTCTGTGCAGAAAAGAGGATGTGTCTGAAAAGCCACAAACAGTCAGCGATGCGTTCAGGAAATTTGTGTATTTCTATACGATTTTTTTACCCACTCGAACATGGATTAAATATTGTGGAATAAAGATAATCCATGCCCTGATCCGTAGAATCCCTTTTGCTAGGCTCTTTAAATGCCTTTGTGTAATTGTCCCTTAAAGCCATTTCCTGTCTCTAGAGGAAATATTCAGCTGCTAGAGAAGGTGACGGGTTGTATTATGGCTAGATGGAGAAAAGCCGTTCAGGAACGTTTCGCAGATGGGTTTAATGAAGAACTTTGTGCCGGGTCTTTGCGCCTTATTGCTGCCCACGCCCGTTGGTTTTTAGGCAAAGGACAGTTTTGTTTTTGTTATTTTTGAAGAGCCATTTCCTGGCGATTGGGCATACAGATTTCAAAATGTGCCCTACTTTGAAGAGGAACGATTGCGGCTTCAAGCACCAAAGCTAGAAATTTTTAAAAGATTTTTTGAGCATAGCTTTACTTACCTTTCAACATAACAACATTTAAACTCCCTGCCACGCTAGTTATTTCAGCCCATGCAAGCAAAGCCAAAATTTCAGGAATCGATTCCCTTAAGCTGTCCCTCTTGCGAACACGATAAAATCGTATGCATTGGAGTCATTCCTTCAACCAATATGTTTGCTGGACGGATGCTTTCCGAACCCCTAGATGGTGGAAGATTATTTCGTTGTTTGAGCTGTCATTTACATTTCAGATTTCCGCGGATGCCAAAAAGTAAATTAGATGAGTTTTATCGAGTAGGAGAAGAGGGAAACTGGACAAACCAACCTCCCAACCGGAAAGACTGGCACCTTGCGGCTAATTGGATTGCTTCCAACTATGAAAGAGGTAGCGTTCTAGATGTTGGCTGTTTTGCTGGAGGCTTTTTGGAATTTTTAGGCCCAGACTTTAAAAGATTTGGCATTGAGATTCACAAGGGAGCTGCCAAAAAGGCTGAACAGAAAGGAGTTCAGATTCTTGGAGAAGATTACAATTCTTTAGAAACCGCTTCAGATACTTTTGATGTTGTTGTGGCAATGGATGTTATCGAGCACGTTCCAGACCCTTATTTTTTTCTCAAATTGTTAGTAGGGGTACTTAGGCCAGGAGGCTCGATCATTATATCTACCGGTAACACTCAGGCAACTTCTTGGAGGTGGATGGGTAGCCGCTATTGGTATTGTACGATTGCTGAACATATTTCCTTTATCAATCCTGCATGGTGTTACCAAGTTGCTCAACAGATAAACCTGAGCGTTGTTCGTATTGAAAAGTTTTCACATACCGCTCAGGCGATACAACAACGGTTCATAGAATTTGGAAAAAACGCGGTTTACTTGGCAGCCCCTGGGTTGATGCAGTGGATTAGGAAAAGAGGGTTTGGCCGCCTGGATGCCACGAAGCACGTAGAGCTTTCCGATCATCCTCCGGCATGGCTTTCTGCCAAAGATCATCTTATTGCTTTTTTTGAGCGCCCATTATGATTTCGGGATTATTGCTGAAGAATTGGATAATACCTTAATTCTTCACCATTCAATCCTAAATTGTAGAAACAGATGACCATGGAAACTGGTTCTGGCTTCATCTGTGTGTTGAGTTATTTACATATTGATTTCGTTACGTCCTTGTCCGCTATTTGGCGCTCCCATATCTATATTTTCCAGAATAACATCCAGAATAACGAGTGAATGGGGGCAGATTGACGCAAAGGGGAGCCTTGATTGGATGGTGCTCGCGGAGGGAAAGCATGAGAAGTGCGACTGCGCTTTTCTCGTGAGGGTTCACGGGCTGTTTGATGTCGAGTTGCTCAATCAGGACATTGTGAACTGTGGGGGAATCTCTGCCGTAGTCCAGTCAATCGAGTGTCGGAAAGACAGCCACCGTCCAGGTTCGAAACCCGAGTCCAGCGTCTTGAAAACTGGTGGAAGAACCTCAGCCATGCTTCGCGCCGATTCGCCAAAAACTTAGCCGGGTGGATCAAATCCTTTTCGGAGGAGGTCGATTGGTGGGCGTACTTGTCGGCATAGTGGCGCTGTTGTAGTGGCCCTTCAGTCAATTTTGTTCCATTTCGCAACAGTCCCCGGTTCGAGAGGAGCTGAATGTCCCACCACGAAGTAAAACCAAGTAGAGAATGGAACGAGGGCAGTACCTCCAAGCTTGTTCAGTTTGAGGTTGGCCTAAGGTCCTAATTCCCGAAAGAAGAGGCCGTAGGCCTTGACGTTGAGTCCCGCGCTCTCGCAAAGGTCCTTTGCTTCTCGAAACCGCCAGGTTTTCTTAGGTCCCCTCCAGCCCTTCCCTTCACGAGCCATGCAGTCCACGCCCGTAGAGCGTTCGGGAATTCGAGGATAGCCACCCCGCTAGCAGAGAGCATTGTACGGATGTGAACCCGCGTGGCAGCACAGAAGTCGCCCGGGTAGCACAAGGTGTCCAAAGAATATATGAGTGGGATGTCACCAAGAGGTGGCGAATTATAAAGGTCGTTCTGCATGAAAACCACGTTTCGAACGTGGGGGTGATCGCGTCGGGCTTGGTCTAGGGCATTCCGACTCAGGTCCATGTGCACGAGCAGTGGGACCGGCCGCGCAAGAACGTCGATCCAACGTCCCGCACCGCCTGAGGGGTCAACCGCGATTTCTGCATTGGGCGCGTACCTGTGCTTGAGAAAGGTGACGATCGCAGCCCTGCCGCGGAACTCTCTCGTGGCAGCGGCGGCGCGCGTTCCCCAAACGAGTTCGGGCTCGGTCGGGTTCTCTACTC
>JBATLR010000158.1:0-14785 GCA_049289415.1 Nitrospirales bacterium | reverse complement strand
CCCCCACGGTGTACCCTCAGCTTACCTCTTCTAATTCATGGAGCCGAACAGCAATCAATTTCGAAACGCCAGGATCCTCCATGGTCACACCAAAAAGGGAGTTGGCAGTCTCCATGGTGCGTTTATTGTGCGTGATCACAATAAATTGAGATCGGTCGGCCATTTGGCGCAAAAATTGACCAAACCTGACTACGTTCGTCTCATCTAATGGCGCATCCACCTCATCCAACACACAAAATGGAGAAGGTCGAATGAGAAAACTCGCAAAGAGAAGGGCCATGACCGTCATGGTCTTTTCCCCTCCGGAAAGCATGTTGAGATTTTTTAAGCGCTTCCCTGGTGGTTGGGCGACAATTTCCACACCTGGCTCAAGATTGGGCCCTTCTGATTCCTGTCCTTCCTGAGTATCTTCTACTAAAATCAATTCAGCACGTCCTCCAGCAAACAAGGCTGAAAAGACTTCGCTAAATTTCACTTGAAGATCTTTAAAGGTCTCCGCAAACAGCTTATTGGTCGTTTGATTCAAACGCTGGATAATTTCCTGAAGGGATTGGATTGAACCGGCTAAATCTTCTTCTTGCGCTAATAAAAATTGATAGCGTTCTTCTAATTGAGCATGCTCCTCAATAGCAGCCAAATTAATTGGACCGATACGCTCTAATTTTTTCCTGATACCCTGTAATTGCTCTCTCCATTGGCCGGTTTTTTCCTCAGAAGCCTGTTCACTCCCTCCCAGACCTTCCGCGATCTGCCCGGCATCCGGAGGATTTTTGAGGTCATCCGTCGAAATTTCGTATGTCATGGTCAGCGTTTCTTCCACAGCATGAAACTTCGCCCGAACTTCCGCTAAACGTCCCTCGATCGGCACACGGGACTTAAAGAGGTGGCTCAATGTTTCACGAGCCTTCCCAATCAGACCATCCAACCGTTTAACTTCCTCCATACATCCTGCATGACGGTTCTGAAGCTCCAATAATGTTCCGGCAATGGCCTCTTTCTGAATGTCTAATTCTTCAACCAAACTCTCATTTGTAAGGCGTTCTTCCTGACTCTTTCGACTTTGTAGAAAGAGGTGTTCCAATTGTCCATCAATTTGTCGAATTCGGGTTTTTCGATGCTCTTCTTCCCGTTCAATTCGTTCAACATTAGCCTGCTCATAATCCCATTGGGACTTCAAAGCCTGAAAATTCATTCGTGTGTCATTGAGGCTTTGCAACATGTCCTGTCGCTCTTGGTCTATGGTATTAAGCCCATCCAACAATTGACGAAGCGCCTCATCCTCATGGGCTCGTGTCTGATTGAGATGCTCAAGCCGGGTCTGAACCTCTACTTCTTCAACTTGCAACTGTCCCCATTCCTCCTCTTCCGCCAATCGATCCTGCTGAAGTGCATCTAACCGACGTAGGAGATCGGGAAGAGCCTTCTCTTTGGAAGAAGCCTCTTTTTGAATGGTCAACATGTGAAATTCCATCTCACGAATGGACAAAGTGGCTTCTTCAAGTTGTCGCGACACGTCCTCAATTTCCTGTAGAAGCGACTTCCGGTTCGCTTTGGCTTCCTCCAACCCCACTGCAAGCGTGTTCAACTTTTCTTCCAATGTGAGAATTTCTCGCCGGCGACGTAATAATCCACCAGCTTCTCCACCAGACCCGCCACTGATGATCCCAGCCGGAGACACAAGTTCTCCGCCCAAAGCCACTAAAAGCGGACCGTTCCCCTGGAACCAGGAATGTTCGGTCATGAGATTTAACGCTCCAGACAATGACTTGACAATGACCGTATTCCCCAGCAAAGCCTCGATCACAGGCTTCAACTCGTCTGGAACCTGCACAAAATCCACAGCCAAGCCCCGCACTTCCGTGTCGTGCTGAATGACATTCCACCAATCGGCTGGACCCTTTGGACCCTGTCGCGGAATATTCAAGGGAATAAAGCTGCCTTTTCCCCATTCATGTTGTTGGAATTGCGCAATGGACATTTCTGCCTCTTGGGATGATTGGACAATCCACGCCTGCAACCGCTCACCGAGAACGGCTTCTATGGCTTTCTCAACATCCTCAGGCACTTCCATCCGTTCGGCCAACGCCTCTTGAATGGACGAACAGGCAACGCGAATGGAGGCTTCATCACCCTCACCATGGTGGCCATACCCTATTTCTTCCCGAAAAACACTTTGAATGGCACGTAATTCAGATTCAGTGCCAGCGACTTGGGTTTGGAGGTCGAGAATTTTTTCATCAAGCTCTTCCCTGGTTTCTCGCTGACTTTGCAGGTTAACTTCTAAGCGGTCCTGATTATTCCGGAGCGCGTCAAGCTGACTTTCGAGCGATGAGCATTCCTGGCGAAGGGCTTCGCTTTCAGCTTGAAGGGTGGTTTGATCGTTCTGCGATTGAGAATATTCCACTGTCAGACGTTCGATCCGTCTGGCCATCGAACTCTGTCCTTCAGCAATACTTCGCAAGCGGTTTTCCTGATTCGTTTTTTCAACAGCTAAGGCCAGAATGGTTTCCCGGCCCTTGTCGACCTTCTCCGCAGTTTCTCGACGGCGAACGGCCAGATCGGCTATGTCCCCCTCTCCTTCTTCCAACGTGACAGAAAGAATCTCCATCTCGCACCGAATTTGGGCCAGCCGCTCTCTTAAGGCTTCCAACGAACCCGTGGCCTCCTGGCCCTCCCCATTCAACCGTGCTCGCTCCTCCATGACCTGTGCATGTTGCTGTTCATATTGATCAAGCCGGTTGCGTTCAATCTGAATCGCCGTAAACGCATGGGACAGTTGTTGCTCAATCTCTCGAAAGCGGTCCTGCGCTTCCTTGAGAGTTTCGCCAGCAGACGTCAGCTCTAACTGCACGGTTTGGTGTTCGGCCACAAGTCGAGCCTCTTCAGCCAGACAGGAGAGTTCCTGGCTTTCAGATTCGTGTAACTCATTTTCAAACTGACACTGGTCTTGAAAAAACCGGCGAAAGTCATGAGTCAATAACTGCACTTCAAGCTCTCGAGCTTCACGGAGAAAGGCCTGATACTCCTCTGCCTGTTTCGCCTGACGATTGAGCGTCCGAAGCTGGCCCCGGACTTCTCCAAGAATATCCCGAACCCGCAAAAGATTATTTTCCGTACTTTGTAATTTTCGTAACGCCTCCGCCTTTTGTTTTTTATATCGAATAATACCTGCCGTGCCCTCAATAAATTCACGTCGTTCCTGTGGGGAGGCACTCAGTAACTGTTCAATATTGCCCTGTTCAATAACGGACTGTCCTCTGGCTCCCGCTCGGGCATTCCAGAGAAATCCTCGAATATCCTTGAGGCGGCAGGGAATCTTATTGAAATAATATTCACTGTCTCCCTCGCGGTAGAGCCGACGGGTGATCATCACATCCGTTGGCTGATCAAGCCCTTCCAGGATGGCAGAGACAGGCTCCAACTCACGTGGCGTCACCTCGGAAAAAATAAGCGAAGCCTCGACCATTCCCATGGGTTTGCGTTGCTCAGTCCCATTAAAAATTACGTCTTCCATGCGCTCGCTTCGCAAACTCTTTACGCTTTGCTCACCCATTGCCCACAAAATGGCATCCACGATATTACTTTTCCCTGTCCCATTGGGACCGACAACAGCCGTTATCCCGTTCGGGAAATCTATTTTTGCCTCAGCAAAGGATTTAAACCCACTGACGACTAGAGTACGAAGATACATATTCCCTCTCAGAATGGAGTGGATGACAGGGCAGTAATTTGGCTCAAATCAGTACCATAAGAAGAAAAAAAAATCAAAATTTTCCACAAAATACTGTGGGTAGGACTATCGGCCTATTCAATATCTTGACATATTGCCAAAACTACGGCTCCTGTCAACCGGACAAAACCAAGGAGCCTCTCACGGGACATTCTCCATCCAGGAGAATTCCCCAAACAAACAGGTCTGACTGCTTCAATATATTGGGAAAGATAATGAGGAAGGGTAAATTCAGAAAATTCAGAAAAGATACGCTCGCGCTCCTCCAGGAAAGCGGAAACCCATGGAAACTTATCGCGGAACTTTGGCCATCAGTAATTCTTTTGGAAGAAGAAATTCAACATTCTCTTCCACCACGGTCAACTCCTCTACTGATGTCGCTCCATGCTCTTTCAAAAACTTAATGACCTGAGCCACCAACACTTCCGGAGCCGAGGCCCCTGCCGCAATGCCGATTGCGTTCACACCTTCCAGCCATTGCGTCTGAATATCCTGATAAGAATCAATGAGGTATGAAGGGATTCCACAACGTTCGCCCAATTCTCTCAATCGGTTGGAATTGGAGCTATTGGGAGAACCGATTACCAGAATGACATCAACGAAACGGGACAGCTCTTTGACAGCATTTTGCCGATTTTGTGTGGCATAACAAATATCTTCCTGATGTGGCCCCTTAATACCCGGGAAACGACCATGCAAGGCAGCAACAATATCCCGACATTCATCCACGCTCAACGTGGTTTGGGTAACATACGACAGGTGGAGAGGATTTTCTACTTCTAACGAGTGCACGTCCTCAACAGAGGAAACTAAATGGAATTTATCAGGCACTTGTCCGAGAGTTCCAACGACCTCAGGGTGCCCCGCGTGACCAATCAGGATCAGCTCATATTCGTTGGAATAATCCCTGTTCACTTCGTTATGGACCTTGATGACCAGGGGACATGTGGCATCAATCACCTTCAAATTTCGTCGTCTGGATTCTTCCCACACCTCTTTAGCCACACCGTGTGCACTGAAAATGACGATGGCGCCATCAGGAACCTCATTCAATTCTTCCACAAAAATAGCGCCTTTTCCACGAAGGGACTCGACCACATGACGACTATGGACAATTTCATGCCGAACATAAATTGGTGCCCCGTAAGTCTTTAAGGACAAATCGACGATTTCAATCGCTCGATCCACTCCCGCACAGAACCCTCTTGGATTGGCCAGGAAGATTTTCAACGCACCCTCCTTACTAAATATTTATTATCTAGCTTAATTAATCTATTTCACTCATGTCTTTTGCGCACGATAGGCCAAATTGCCAGAGATCGTCAACACAATACCCAACCCGGTTTCTCCGATAACACGGCGACAACGCAAAGCAGGCGATGTTACCCCCACCGAACCAAAGCTGTTCCCCAGGTAAGCCCTCCCCCAAAGGCTCCCAACATGACCCGATCCCCCGTCTTTAGTTTTTGATTTCGGTTCGCATGATCCAACGCCATTGGCAATGAAGCCGAAGAGGTATTTCCGACTTGCTCGATCATCGAAAGGCATCGCTCAGGAGGAACTCCGATATTTTCACAAAACTGGGCCAGCATTCGTCCATTCGCTTGATGGAAAATGACCTGGTCGAGCTGCGACACATCCCATTTCTCCTTCACCAAATGGTCACTGACGGCTTGACCTAACCGCCTGATTGCGATGCGAAACACCCGCGAACCCCGTATTCGCAAGGTATGCGCACTGGAATCAAGGACACCTTGAGACAAAGGCTGACGGGAACCCCCTCCGGCAATTTTGACCAGATCATGATACGCCCCGTCGGCATGCAGTCGAATGCTAACGATGCCCATGTCGGAATTTGACGATCTCTCGACAATAGCCGCACCGGCCCCATCACCAAATAAAATGGTTGTACTCAGATCTTTGACATCCAGGGACCGGGATTTGACTTCCGAAGCCACGACGAGACATCTCCGAAACTGCCCGGCCCGTATGAAACAATCCGCCATGGAAAGGCCATACAGAAACCCCGAGCAAGAGGCTGAGAGATCAAATGCCGGGATGTCCCTGATACCCAGCCGGGCTTGAAGCAAACAGGCCGTGGAGGGAAAAATCATCTCCGGAGAGGTGGAAGAAACCAGAATAGCGTCAAGATCTTCCGAGGCCAAACCAGCCTGATCCAATGCCCTTCGCGTCGCCTGTTCCGCCAAAAATGAGCATTCCTCCAGCGGATCCGCCCAGAACCTGGTCCGGATACCGGAAACTCGAAAAATATACGACGGCTCAATTCCTAAAAGATCGGCCACCTCCTGATTATTGACCTGACGACCAGGAAGAAAAGAGCCGGTTCCGACGATTCGAGAAAGGTTGGCATTCATATTATTCTCATAGCCCATGCACTGAATTGACTCAACTGACAACACATTGACTGTGGCAATTATTCATCTCTACCAAATTTTGTGGTAAAAGGGAGACAATTTTGCAATAAAAAAATTAACACAGTCGCAACATTAAAGACTTTCTTTCATTGGTCCGAATCTTGTATAGATATGGGCTGTTTCATCCCTCTACACCGACTTTCACTACGATCATATGATCACAACACTGCCTGGAGTGACTTACCTGTGAAATTTCCGGTCAATATTCGATCTCTTTTGCTTCTCTTTCTCACTGCTCTCATCATGATCGCCGGATGCTCCTCAACACCCAAACCGACTGAGCACAGCGATACCACATCGAAAAAAGAAGTGTCCTCAACAGACGAACAAATCTTCGTGGGTGATTCGGTAGAAATGAGTTACGATCCGAACGTAATTATGAAACGTGCCGAATCTTTTTTTGACAAGGAATCCTATGCGGAATCCATCGTGGAATACAAACATTTTCTTGACCTCCACCGAAACCACATATTAGCCCCTTATGCCCAATACAAAATTGGGGTCAGCCATTTCAAACAATACCGGACCGTCGATCGTGACCCAGAGCCCTTGGAGCAATCGATTCAGAGCTTCGAGAAACTGCTTCAAGAATTTCCGGCAAGCCGCTATGAAACGGAAGCGAAGCAAACCATTCTGATTTGCAAAGAACAATTAGCACAACGGCACTTGATGGTTGGACATTTCTACCTCAAACGAGGTTCTTATCTTGCTGCTGCCCATCGATTCGAAAAGATCATCAAGGATTTTCCTGAATTAGAAACTGCTGGGGATGCCATGTTCCATCTGGCAAAAACCTACCAAAATCTGGGTATCGAAGAATGGTCCCACGAATGGTTACTTACCCTGGTCAACGAACATCCCAACAACCCCTATCACTCGGATGGCGAAAAACTCTTGGCCATGCTAGAAAAAAAGAATCCTACTCTTCTCGCTTCCCTTCCTCCCGATCCCCCGCTGAATGAGCAAAACACCCCCAATCCCTCAGTAATGGGACAACGCCCTAACAATCAACTCCTTGTAAGGACAATATCCCATACCCCGGACTCCCCATTGTTATCCGCAGCCACCGCCCCGAAAGTGACGCCGGCCATGCTAAGCGCCCCCACAACTCCGGAGCCGCCGCTCTCCAAGACAGCTTGTACAATTGGCACGTGGTGTGACTCACCATCCTCCTCGGCCACAACACCACCCATGCAGGTATCGAGTAGCGCGAAATCCTGTAAAACGGGCGAATGGTGTTAACCCGCGACTTCCATACTTGGCTGAACCGTGTTCTCGAGTAGTCGTATAACCGCCATTAGGCCACATTGCCCCGATTTCCCGTTATCCGCCGCAAGTACCTGTCCTACGAGGGTCAATTCCTCTGCGATGTCAACGAAGGACATCACATTCAAAAAATATTCATCGGGCAGACTCCTGACCGCTTGCGGAATGTGCTCCCCAAGAGACGGCTCCCACGCGAACTTCTCCGGGCTTCACGGACCCGAATCTTCTATAGCTTGATCATGCAATGCGATTGAGTAAGGGAGGCCAGTGTGGTACTGCGACCTCCATGGAGATCCTATATGACCACGCGAGAATTCCGATCACGCGACGGTACCACGAGGGTTTCGCCCGGCAATGCGGCATTTTACCAGAACCCCTGGGCACTAGACTCTCAGCGGCCCGACTACCAGAGGCCTGCAGATCGCTATGGGGATAAATCAGACAGCATAGCCCTGAGGGTTGTCACGTTGCCATCGCCAGGCATCCGCGCACATCTCACTGAGTCCACGTTCAGCTCGCCAACCCAAAAGTGTGAACGCTTGATTCGGATCAGCATAGCAAGAGGCAATGTCACCAGGGCGGCGTGGTGCGATCTTGTAGGGAATCGGCTTGCCGCTCGCGGTTTCAAATTCCCGCACGATCTCCAAGACACTGTACCCGTTGCCCGTGCCAAGGTTTACCGTTAAGCATTCTTTCTGAACATCCAGTCGAGCCAATGCCTCTAGTGCTTTGAGATGCCCCAGGGCCAAATCAACGACATGGATATAATCCCGCACTCCGGTCCCATCGGGAGTAGGATAATCGGCACCCCATACATTCAGACGCTCCAGCCGTCCCACTGCAACCTGCGCCACGAAGGGTAACAAATTGTTCGGTATACCCTGAGGATCTTCACCAATCAGACCACTATCATGCGCCCCAACAGGATTAAAGTACCGCAAGATGCCGATCCGCCAGGAGGGATCGCTGCGGTGTAGGTCACGCAAGATCTCCTCCACCATCAGTTTCGTTCGACCATAGGGATTGGTCGCAGATAGCGGGTGTTCCTCGGTGAGCGGAAGGCGTTGCGGATCGCCATATACCGTGGCAGAAGAGCTAAACACCAGTAGTTTCACGCCGCACTCGCCCATGGCCTCCAACAGCCGCAGAGACCCGACCACATTGTTGTCATAATAGGCCAACGGTTGCTGAACCGATTCTCCCACCGCCTTGAGGCCAGCAAAGTGGATGACTGCGGTCGCCCCGCTTTCGCGCAGAGCCGCCACCACTGCGGCGCGATCACGGCAGTCCCCGCGTATCAGACGAAGAGATTTCCCTGTGATACGCTGCACCCGCGCCAACGACTCAGGATGGCTATTAGAGAAGTTATCAAAGACCGTCACATCACAGCCCGCATGGAGGAGCTCAACGCAAGTATGTGACCCGATATAGCCGGCGCCGCCGGTTACCAAAATCATTGAGAACGCTCCCGTTGAAATTGAGATAGCCTGCTGCTGTTTCTTTTCATGTTGACCCTTCGTACATCACGTGAAGGAGGCTGAGACACATCAATGATGGCAAGCCAACGATTCCGTATTATAGAGTCTCAAAAAATGTGGTGGGACCCTACACTGAGAAGAAATGTGCGTCAAGAAATAGATCGGTAAGGAATAGAGGTGAATTGAGGACCATCAATACATGTAACTGAGAGCCGGTGGCTCAAAGAAAAACAAGAGCCGTTCATGAATCCTCTGTCCAGTTTTTTCCCGTGGCCCCCGCCACTCCATAACCAAGAGAAGACCGTCGCTCCTCCATGAATATTGGTTGCTCCAATATACCCCTAAATCTGCTTAAGCCCACCATCATTCCGGAAACTATCCAAGCGAGTGGAAAGACGAGGAAAGAAGAAAGAGGAGGATAGGCCAGGTCGGGCAGGCCTTTTTATTGGCCGATGTACCAACCAATCCCGTTACGTTCAAGAAAACTGGTGATGAGTGTCAGAGAATCCGCATAAATCATGACGCCGACCACCACTAACAGCCCGCCGCTAATAAACGACACCCCGCCTAAATAGGACCGAAGGTTTTTGAAGTAGCTCAAAAACGTATCCATCCCAAATGCAGTCAGAAAAAACGGGAGACCCAACCCTAACGAATAGGCCGATAGGAGCATCACTCCGCTGGACATCGACTCCGTCGTACTGGCATAGGCCAGAATGGCCCCCAACACCGGTCCTACGCAAGGGGTCCAGCCAGCGGCAAATGCGGTCCCGATCAGAAACGAACCCAGGTAGCCGACGGGACGCGTCTCAAAATGCATCAAGCGTCGTTCGGTCATAAAAAAACTTAATTTCAAAATCCCAAGCAAATATAGCCCGAAGATAATGATCAAGACACCCCCGACTTTCCGGATCACGTCTTGATAGTCATACAATAATTGTCCCATCAGGCTGGCCGATGCCCCAAACGCGATGAAGACCGTGGAAAACCCGGCAATACACAACAGAGCATTGAGGATAATCGCGGACTTAAATCGCTCTCGCTCTTCAACTTTGGCGAGATTTTCCACCGAGAGCCCGGTGATATAGGATAGATAGGAAGGAACGAGGGGGAGGACGCATGGGGAAACAAAAGACAACAGTCCGGCACTAAACGCGGCAAGCAAAGACACCTGGCTGATCGAATCGATCATATTGTTCTTACATCCGTTGGGAAGACTCTGGAATCGACTCTTGAAGGACCTCGGCGATTCCCCTGCGAGCTTCAGGGCTGTTCCAATCACGGGATCCGAAGACCACCTGCCGGATGATGCCTTGACGATCGATCGCAAAGGTCATAGGGAGCGTACGTGCGCCATAGGTCAACCCTACCTCATAATCCTGATCATGCAAGATAGGAAAGCTCAAGCCCATCGCCTCCTGAAAAGGTCTTGTCACGGCAGTGCCCTGTTGGTCAACGGAAACCGCCACAATTTCCAACCCTTTCGATCGCATACTGCGATACAAGGCCTCCATTGCGGGCATTTCAATCCGGCACGGCCCACACCAGGTCGCCCAAAAATTCAGCAACACCACTTTTCCCTTAAAATCGGAAAGCGAAACAGCCTTTCCTTTCATGTCCATCAGGCGAAAATCCGGAGCGGGGGATCCCTTTGAAGGACGGGAGACTACAGAATGGGACGATGGTGCATCGGCAAAAGAACTTTCAGAATAGCCGGAATCGCAGCCTAGAAGAACACAAAAAATGCCCATCCCTCCCAAAAAGAGTCCAGATTTCGAGAGGAAATGGCATGCGGCCCTCAACCCAAGTATGATTTTCAACTCACTGCCTCCCCACAAAACTATTCAAGCATCACCCAATGCACTATACCGGCAAGCTCCTTCAGCCTTTATCATAAGACCCGATAAATTTCATCGTCAACGCAATTCATTTCATACGGGTCAACCCACCAGGTTCATTTGGATTTTATTGGAACAGGTGCATGCCCATTTCATATTTTTGAGCAGATCCATAGATATTACAAGGTCTCGACGAAAACGGGAAAGCCAAAGCTGCCTTTCATTTTTCCCGGCAAGCCCTTACCTAGCCGTGAACAAAACTCCCCATCCTGCGAGACTCGGGAAACTGTGAACGACACAAGCCTATCGCTAGCGACTGTTTCCAACATCTTGTTACATTCCTAGACAACCTCCAATACATTTCGTAGACTGCAAGGCTAACTTTTCCAAGTCTTTTACCATGACATGATCGCCATTCAGGTCAGCAATCTTTCCAAAGCCTACGGTTTCTATCGTATTTTTGAGGATCTGTCTTTTGACATTCATCCAGGAGAGTGCTTTGCCTTATTTGGCCCCAACGGGGCAGGAAAAACGACGTTGCTCCGGATTTTAGCCACCCTCCAAGCGCCTTCTCATGGTCAGTTTACCATTTTTGGCCAGGATGGGGTGGCACAGAAGGATACCGTTCGAGAAATCATCATGCTGATCGCCCACGGATCCCATTTATATGATGAACTCAGTGCCACCGAAAATCTCCAATTTGCCTTGGGCCTGCGCGGGCAAACCCCATCTCCATCTCAAATCAAACGGGCATTGGATCGAACAGGCATCGGGGCCTTTGCCGACCTCAAAATACGTCAATTTTCGGCCGGGATGAAAAAGCGACTGGATTTCGCAAAAACCATTCTGGCTCAGCCACAACTCCTTCTACTCGATGAGCCCTACAACGCCTTGGATCATGACGGGGTGGCTATCACCAACCAGCTCATTCAGGAAACGCTGGACCGTGACGGCACCGTGTTCATGACCACGCATGACCGTGATAAGGCCACCCAAATCGCTACACGGGGCGGGATTCTCAAAGGCGGACACCTTCAACTTCTCTCCTCTGAACAACTAACCACCGATGCCATTTTTTAAAACAATTAGCTGGGTCGTCTGGAAGGACCTGATCAGTGAATGGCGGACACGGGAAACCATGTCGTCGATGTTGTTCTTTGCCCTCATTGTCATTCTGGTGTTTAGCTTCAGCTTTTCCATGGACCAGGATGCGGCACGCCAACTGATTGCGGGAATAATCTGGGTCGCCTTTACCTTTACGGGCATTATCGGCTTAGGGAAATCCTTTACCTCGGAATTGCAAAACGATTGTCTGGAGTCCCTGCAAATGTGCCCCGCTCCCAAGGGCGCGATTTATCTCGGAAAAGTCGCGGCCAATTTCCTCTTCATGCTCTCAGTCGAAATCCTCTTATTCCCCTTGTTCGTCTTATTCTTTAATCTGGATGTCATTGATACCGTTGGAACCCTTTTGATCATATTTTTTCTGGCCACCTTGGGGTTATCGGCCGTCGGCACGCTCTTTTCAGCCTTAACCGTGCAGATTCGAGCCCGGGAGGTCATGCTCCCCGTCCTCCTTCTGCCCCTGGCCGTTCCGGTCATGATCGCGGCCGTAGAAGCCACACGCGGAGCCTTAAGTGGAGACCCATTTTCTTTTTACTCGCAATGGCTCCAACTCTTGATCATCTTTGACATAATTTTCACCGTCGTCTCATTCTGGCTGTTTGAATTTATTCTCGACTCCTAAATTTTAAAATCGGATTTAAAAGTCTTGCCCCTTCGGCCCTTTCCCCCTGGGCCATATCCCTTTACAATACACCACCATGATCAACCGCATTATTCGACAGATCCAACGCTATAAAGGATGGTTTGGGGGAGGGGCCGCTCTCTGTATCTTTTTAGGCTTGTACATCGGCTTACTCGCCTCACCGCCTGATTATTATCAAGGGGAACTGGTCAGGATCATGTATGTGCATGTTCCCCTGGCTCACACGAGCACGTTGGCCTATTCCGTGTTATTTTTCGGGAGCATCTGGTATTTGTGGAAACGGGATCCGCTTGTGGATAACATGTGCCAGGCCTCGGCTAGCATTTGTGCCCTCTTTACAGCTCTGGCGCTTATCACGGGATCGATCTGGGCCAAACCCACATGGAATACTTGGTGGACCTGGGACCCACGTCTCGTCTCGTTTACGGTGCTCCTCCTGATTTTAGGGGGGTACATCATGCTTCGGCGCCTCGTGGATGACCGGGTGCAGGGCGGCCGCTACGCGGCAATTCTGGCTATTGTCGGAGGTATCGATCTGCCCATCATAAAATTTTCGGTGGAATGGTGGAGAACACTCCACCAACCCATGTCCTTCTCCACCAGAGGAGTCAGCATTTCAGAAGACATTCTGGTCCCCCTGACGTTAATGAGCATCGGCTGTTGGTTATTGTTTGCCTATATGGTAATGGTCCGCACCCAAATTTTGTACTTGACTGATTTATTGCATGCCAAAAAAGGTCGCTTTCTCAGTCAAACCCATTTTTCTCAGACGACTCCATGACCGGGTTATATACACGCTGGGCGTTGATTCTGGGGGCAACCCTTCTTCTCGCCATTCTGACCTATCAGCACTACCAGCAGCACTTATCCACCTTGTCCATGAGAACGCTCTTGAGCAGTCCTCCGGGTACCCAACCGGTCAGGATACAAGGGATGGTCAAAAGTGGTACCTTGCAGGGTGACGTGGAACATGGTCAGGCCACATTTGAATTTGTGGATGGGGCAGCCAGCCTTGCCGTGGAATACCAAGGTCCTCCACTGGAAAACATTCGCGAATTGAAAACCCTGGTTCTCATCGGGCGCTGGGACAGCCAGGCACAGATTTTTCGCGCGCAGGACACCGCGTTGATTAATAATTTTGGATTTGTGGCCGCCGCCTACCTGATTTCCGTCATGGCCTTGGGGTGGATGGTATTTGCCATGAGCCAAAGAGTCATGGTTTTATTTAAAGAGATCAAGGAATCCAAACTTTACGAACCAGAGGCAGACTCCCTTGGGCACAAAGAATAAAAAGATCGCCATCATCGTCAGCATCCTCCTGGTTGCCGGATCACTCGGCTATCTCGCGTTTGGAAATTTCGGTGAAAATATCGTGTACTTCGTCACTCCCTCCGAGGTAAAAGCCTTTACGGCCGAAGCCTATAGCAAAAAAGTTCGTGTGGGTGGCATGGTGGTTAAAGGTAGCCTCAAAACCCAACCCGAGCCGGTGGGTCTGACGTTTGAGCTCACAGATGGTGCCGCCACGATTCCTGTCGCGTTTCAGGGTATTCCTCCAGACCTGTTCAAGGAGGGACAAGGGGCTGTGGTGGAAGGCCAATGGCGGGACGGCCAGACTTTTCATTCCACGATGATCATGGCCAAGCATTCCGAGGACTACATGCCCATGGAACTCAAACGAGCGGGTGTAGAACTTCCCAAAAAAGATTTTATGAAAACCCTCTCACCGTAAGACTGTTCGCCATTTTCCATGATAATTGAAATTGGACATTTTTCGGTCATTGTGGCCCTGGTTCTGTCAGTCTTTGGCATGGCTAGCGCCGTACTGGCCCTCAACACCCGCAACCCCGATTGGGCCCGTTCCGGGCGCATGGCCATCACCCTCATCTTTGTTCTGCTGGGCGTGGGCATGCTCTCCTTGGTCTATGCCTTTATCATACGGGACTTCTCCGTTCTCTATGTCGCCAACAATTCCAATTCGAAACTCCCGTTTTTTTATACGGTCGCCGCAGTCTGGGGCGGGCATGAAGGCTCGCTCCTGCTCTGGGTCTTTATTCTTTCCGTCTTTAGCACCCTGGCCGTCTGGCTGCATTGGCGCACCCAGCCCGCCATCATGCCGTATTTGATTGGCGTGGAATCAGCCATCATCTTCGGTTTTTTATGTTTAATTATCTTTCTCTCCAGTCCATTTGAACGTCTCCTACCCGTCCCCCTCGATGGCAAGGATTTGAATCCGTTGCTGCAAGACCCGGCCATGGTCATGCACCCCCCCATGC
>JBATLR010000157.1:0-21684 GCA_049289415.1 Nitrospirales bacterium | reverse complement strand
GGCTTATGGCTGTTGGGCCTTCCGCTGTCTGCATTTCCCACGGTCGGCTGGGAAACGGGGGATATGGTGCTGGATTTCGGGCTGAATCTGGAATCCGGAGACCGTACGGTCTTGGTAGATAAAGTTGAAGTGGGAGAACCCTTTTTTGTTGAACTGACCTGGAAACTTAATCCGCAAAATTGTCGTTTGCATGTACAAACCTCTGTGGGGGATGGCCCACCTTCCACCACCCTCGTCGTGGATGACGGCCTATTCAACGGAGTGGTTTTCCATGCAGTCTTTCAACAGGTAGACGAAGTGGTGGTCACCGCTCAGGAAGGCCATCGGTGTGAAATTCTCCCGTCCCACGATGAGTTTTTGGTTATAGCCAGGGCTCCCCGGGCTCCTGTCGCTTCCGAAAATGGTTGGGCCAACGCTCCGATTGGCGCAGTGGTGGTGCTGTTCCGGGCGACGACATTTTATTTGCCTCACGACGTGACGATTATGCCGGGCCACAAGGTCATGTGGATTTATGCCGATGGCGCGCAAGAACCCCACAGTGTCACCAGTGGTGGCTGTCGGGTAAACGATTGCTCTGGTGGTGGGAAGCAGTTCAACAGTGGATTAAACCTTCATAAACCCGGACAGCGGTTCGAGCATGTGTTTAAGCATCCCGGTACATTTCCTTACCATTGCGACCTTCATTTAGGATCTATGCAGGGCACCGTGATTGTTAAAGACGCTCTCCCGATCCCTTAGCCAACCCTCCTGCCTCTTTGTCTGCACGAGTGAAAGCCGGCCCTTGATCCGGTTCGGTGGAAAAATGTTTTTTCTATAGGCTGATGATGTCACAGATGAATCCTGGCGCGGGCGCGTAAGAATGCTTTTGGGTTCATCGTTGATTTTTCAGCATTTTCCCTTGAGCAATGGCTTTTCATCACCGTATTGAGGTTCGGGGCTGACAGAGCCAGAGCCGTGGAACCTTCAAGATGAGCGCGTCATGGCCTTCTCACCAACCGTTTTGAGCCGGTGTGGCGATATTTGGCATTTGCTCAGTTCAGACGGCATACATCAGAGGATGAGTGGTGTATAATTGAAGCTTTGCCGATCTGCATCTGGAATGAAAAAACCCGTAAAGTTGTTCAAGTCGGGATGTCTGGTCGACAGGTACCTGTGCTTTGCAGAACACCCATATGTCTCATCAGAACCGCTACCAAGTGCATCGAGTGCTGCGTTGTCCATCACGACCGGGAATGCCCTGGTGCCAGAGGTCGTGCCTGTTTGTTGATCGCTCAGGGTCCTATACGTCCTATACGATGATAGGGGAACGATGTCCGTAGAACCCTTTGGTGTCTTGGAACACCTGAAAGTCCTCTCTCCGAATCATGTCTACTTCCTGGCTTCCAAGGCCTTTGTCCTTCGCGGATATGAGTATTATGCCCAAGGAAGGCTCGAGTCTTATAGTTGGGACCGGACGCAGTCTATCTTGTCGGCTACGGTGCGAGGGGCGACCCAGTATCTGGTTCGGTTTGGTGTGCACAACGGGCAGCTGACCTTTTCCTGCACCTGTCCGGTGTGGACGCCGGAGTCGCATTGTAAGCATGTCATCTGTGCTCTCCTGACCACAGTCAATCTCCTGCTTCCCGATACCTTCCGAATGCCCTCATCCAATTCCACTCAACGAGCGCTACTTCTGCGACAACTCATGGAACGCGCCGGGAGCCCTTTGGCCTCAAAACCACCCACCCCGGCCGCTCCTCCACGGTTCGAGATTACTCTCTGCAACCGCCACGGAGTGTCATCCATTCGCATTACCAATCATGGGAACATTTGCCAATCCTTTGCAGGGATGCCAACCGAGTTAGCCGTGCTGCTTCGGGCCACGCAGGATCCCGCATGGTCCGTCCAGGAAGGGTTACGGGATTTCCTGAAACATCACGGCCAGCATCATGCCTTGTTTTACGAGAATGAGGACGGACGATTTCCTTTGGAATGGGCACCGGATGCGCTGTATACCACCAAGACAGAACTGGACATTCTCGGGTCACACGTTTCGATTGCCGCCTGTTGTTTACGCTACGGAGAGGTGCAACCGAACTCATACGCCTGTCTGGGGTTTGCGGCTGATTTGAATGCCAAAAAGCTTGGGCCACTCGAACATGAAGGTGGATGGGCCGTATACGATCTGCTGTATGAGAACAGTCAGCGGGAACAGGTCATTGAACCTGCAGACCCGCTTAGCCGACCGTTGGCCCTGCCGGCGACATCCCAACATCGCGAAGGCTGGCTGTCATCGGAACGTCCCACTGGAATGGCGAGACCCACGTTTTCCATTCCGGTCGAACAATTTATCACCTTACAACTGGATATTCCCCTTCATGAACAAGACCGAATCCTACGGTCGGTGTTGCTCAAGTGTGCCGGGCAGGAGGTTCCACTCACTGATCACCGCCATTCCGGAAAGGCACCGACCTACCAGTATCGCCTCACGTTCATCCCGGAGGCCATTCCGTTAGATGCCTCGGTGTTGGATTTGAGGACAGGAATCCTCCGCGCGGAATGTTGGCTCGGGGAAAGTCAGGGGCGCCCCAGTGTGCCTATTTTCAGGATATTTCCATTTCTTGAACGAGCCAAAACCGTCTCGAGCGGATTGAAGGCGAAGAAACGCCGTGCACTCCTTTATGACACCTTTTTCCAATTGATCGGTCATCAGAAGCCAATGGATGTCAGGAAACTGGTAAAGGCCTGCATTGCTCAGGATGAATTCCGTCCATTCAAACTGAAGGCGGAGGCCGAACAGATCCTTCAGCGATTTTCCTCGCCCGCACTAGAGCCCAGTGTGCGGCTGGTGGTTCACGACGGTCACTGGTGTGTGGTGATGAACGATTGGGCGAAAGAAGCCTTGCTCTATGCCATTCCCTATACGCTGTGGGGACCTTCGCTTTTCGAGGGAATGGGGGAGCATGATGAAATGAGTCTGCCGCTCACCAACCTCTATCCCCTGCTTCCCGAGCTTCATGCAAAATTGCAGGAAGTCGGCATCGGGCTATTCTATCAAGACCAGCCCATAACCACGTCGCAGTGGGATTGCTCGATCGATGCGCGACGGGCGTCAAGCATTGATTGGTTTGAACTTCGACCGGAACTGTTGTGTGACGGGGTGCGGATCGAAGCGAAAGATATCGAAAAAATTCTTGAACGTGGTGGAATGATGGAGGCGGACGGCATCATCCGGATTGTGGACCAGAACACACAGGCCATTTTGCGCGCGTTTGCCTTCCTCTCCAATAAGCCCAGTATGGAACACCGGGAACAAAAGACTGTCGTTCGTGTCCCGAAACTGCAAATCCTGGATTGGGTGGCCCTGAGAAAACGGGGGGTGACCGTCATTCTCCCTCCGGCGGATGAAGCCTTGATCAACCGCTTGCTGCACTTTGAGCAAATTGAGGCTCTTCCTCTTCCTCAAGTCGTGGATGCGACGGTTCGCCCGTATCAACAAGAAGGGTATCGATGGCTGGGGTTTCTCTATCAACATCGCCTGGGTGCGTGCCTGGCGGATGACATGGGATTGGGGAAGACTCTGCAAGCCATTTGTTTATTCGCCGGGATTAAAGAAGGCCTCATTACAGCCCCGGAACCGATTCAAGGTCCACACCTCGTGGTGCTTCCGCCCAGCCTTTTATTTAATTGGGAACATGAAATTTCCAGATTTTACCCGACACTGACGGTTCAGTCGTATACCGGGAAGGAACGCACGTCCTCATTTGCCGGTGCCGACGTGGTGCTCACGACCTACGGCCTGATCCGACGGGACATTGCGATTCTCGAGCAGATCCCATTCAATGTCATTCTGTTCGATGAAGCCCAGGCGGTCAAAAACATTGTGGCCAGGACCACCGGTGCCGCAAGACGTCTCAAAGGGTATTTTAAATGCGTGATGACCGGAACACCTTTGGAAAATCATGTGGGGGAATATTACGCCCTGATGGATTTGTGCGTGCCGGGTCTGCTGGGAGACTATGAAGAAATCAGGGGAAAAATGAAAGCGCCATCACCGGCGTTGTTAGAGACCATCATGCAGCGGAGCAGACCGTTTGTGTTGCGCCGAACCAAAAGTCAAATCCTCAAAGAACTGCCACCGAAAATTGAGACGGATCTGTATCTGGAATTGACCGATCGCCAAAAGAGTTTATATCAGCAGACGGTCACCAAAATTCGTTCGACCATTGCTGCCGCCTATCGAAGTCAAACACCCGCGCAGGCCAGAATCATTGCGCTGACGGCGATTCTCAAACTCCGACAGATCTGCTTGTCACCGCAATTGCTCAGTCCCGCGCATACCGAACTTTCCCCGAAGCTGGAATGTCTCCTTGATCGGCTCAAGGAGCTTCTTGATGAAGGGCATAGTGCGCTCGTCTTCTCCCAATTTACATCATTTCTGGATATCGTCGAACAGGCCTTTGATGCGCATGAGATTCCTCATGTCCGATTGGATGGCTCCACACCGACGCCCACCCGAAAAAAACTGGTTCAGGCATTCCAGGAGGGAGCGAACCCGTCTATCTTTTTATTGAGTCTTAAAGCGGGCGGGCAAGGGCTGAATCTCACCAAAGCGTCCTATGTGTTTCACCTCGACCCCTGGTGGAATCCGGCCGTGGAAAATCAAGCGTCTGACCGTGCGCATCGCATCGGGCAAACGCAGAACGTGTCTATCATGCGGTTACTCATGCGACATACCATCGAGGAGAAAATGATGGAATTGAAGCAGAAGAAATTGGATCTCTATCACGCGGTCCTGGAAGGGGCCGCCCCTCATGGCGGCGGAGCGTCTCTCTCACAAAAAGATTTTGATTTTCTTTTGGAATGAACGGTCGTTGACCACGGGGCTACATGTTTCTGACCTTATTTGTCACCACGCTGCTCGTCGCCTTGTCCGTCATGGTTCATTATGAAGTCGTTTACCGTATTTTCATCTTCATGCCTTCTCGATCCAGACGACCAAGGTTGGGTGTCATCTGGGGCATCTTATTGGCGCTGATCGCGCATATCATAGAAATTTTAATTTTTGCGGCGGGGTACTATGGCTTAATCCTCGCCAAGGAATATGGGACCTTCGTCGGCGCGGATACTCCTGGGTTTCAAGATTGTGTCTATTACTCTTTTGTCACCTATACGACCTTGGGCTTTGGCGATCTTATTCCAACCGGCCCGCTTCGCTTCCTCACTGGAATAGAATCCCTGACCGGGTTGGTTCTGATTACCTGGACGGCTTCCTGCATCTACCTCCAAATGGAAACCCTTCACCGCAAGAATTCTAAGTCAGGCTAAGAGAGTCGACGTCCCGCCATTGGGGAGGGCAATCTCTGCGGCATGTGGTTGCTTCCCTATTGAGCAGGTTTTGGAAAATTTACAATGTCGTGGTTCGCAATCGGAGGGCATTGGTAATGACCGAAACCGAGCTAAACGTCATCGCCGCGGCGGCAATCATCGGACTCAAGAGGATGCCAAATGCCGGATAGAGAATGCCGCCGGCAATCGGCACCCCGATGGCATTGTAGAAAAAGGCAAAGAAGAGATTTTGACGAATGTTGCGCATGGTCGCCTGGCTGAGCCGGCGGGCACGGGCAATGCCTCGAAGATCACCTTTGACTAAAGTGATCCCGGCACTTTCCATGGCCACATCCGTGCCCGTCCCCATGGCAATACCGACCTGGGCCTGGGCGAGGGCGGGTGCGTCATTGATGCCGTCTCCGGCCATGGCCACGATTTTTCCTTGGGCTTGCAATTGTTGAATGATCTGGCTTTTCTGCTCGGGTAATACCTCCGCTTTCACCTCATCAATGCCGAGCTTCTTCGCAACCGCCTGTGCGGTCTGTTGGTGGTCACCGGAGACCATGACCACGTGAATCCCTTCTTCATGTAACAGGCGAATGGCTTCGGACGTTGATGGTTTAATCGGGTCGGCGACTCCGATGAGGCCGGCGATCTGATTCGCGATGGCCACAAACATGACGGTTTGGCCGTCACGGCGCAGGTCCTCGGCCTTGTCCGTCAACGGCCCGAAGGCCTCGGGCGTGACATGGTACTCTTCCTCCAAAAACTTCCGTGTGCCGAGTGCCATGCTGTGTCCCTGAACGGTTCCGGTCACGCCTTTGCCGGTTTTCGACTGAAAGTCCTGAGCCTTCCATAACTCCAGCCCTTTGTCTTTCGCCCCGTTCACAATAGCGGAGGCCAGAGGATGTTCGCTGTTGCGTTCCAGGCTGGCGACCAATCGCAGCAGGTCCTCTTCCGGCATATCGGAAAGGGACACGACTGACATCAGTTTGGGTTTGCCTTCTGTGAGGGTTCCCGTTTTATCGACGACGAGGGTATCCACTTTCTCCAATTGCTCCAGGGCTTCCGCATTCTTCATTAGGACGCCAGCTGTGGCTCCTCGTCCGGTTCCCACCATAATCGACATGGGAGTGGCCAAACCCAACGCGCAGGGACAGGCAATAATGAGGACTGCCACGGCGTTGACGAGCGCGTGAGCCATACGAGGCTCGGGGCCGAAAACAGCCCAGATCAAGAAGGTCAGTAACGCCACCCCGACGACAATCGGGACAAAATAGCCGGCTACCAGATCGGCCATCCGTTGAATAGGCGCACGGCTGCGTTGGGCTTCGCTGACCATGCGAACAATTTGTGCCAGGACGGTATCCCGACCCACTCGTTCAACTCGCATCACCAACGTTCCCGTGCCATTGACGGTTCCCCCAGTGACCTGAGCATCTGCCTCTTTTTCCACCGGGATTGATTCTCCGGTAATCATCGATTCATCCACGGCACTTTGCCCCTCAAGGATGACTCCATCGATCGGAATTTTTTCTCCGGGTCGGATACGAAGCTTGTCTCCTGGATGCACGGAATTCACGGGGACGTCTTCTTCCTCGCCATTCTCCCGAATTCGCCTGGCGGTTTTGGGTGCCAGGCCAAGCAAGGCTTTAATGGCGCTGCCTGTCTGGCTGCGAGCCCGTAATTCCAGAACTTGGCCCAATAGCACGAGGACGATGATCACGGCCGCGGCTTCAAAATACACGGCCACCTCACCGCCCTCTCCTCTGAATGATTCTGGAAATAATTGAGGAGCGAGCGTGGCCACGGCGCTATAGAGATAGGCCGTGCCGGTTCCCAACGCAATCAGCGTAAACATGTTTAGGCTGCGGTTCACGAGCGAAGCCCAGGCGCGTTGGAAGAACGGCCATCCACACCATAAGACCACCGGGGTCGCGAGCGCCCATTGCACCCAGGACATGACCGAAGGTGAGAGGATTTGCTGAACCGGTTTACCGGGAATCATCTCGGACATGGCCAGGAAAAAGACCGGGAAGGCCAATCCGAGACCAATCCAGAATCGACGCGTCATGTCTTTGAGTTCGGGATTCTCTTCTTCTTCAAGTGTGATTTCCCGTGGTTCGAGGGCCATCCCGCATTTGGGACAGGAGCCGGGCTGGTCCTGTACCACTTCAGGATGCATGGGACAGACAAATTCTGTTTTGGTGGCCGGTGCGGCAGCCATATCGGGCTCAAGTGCCATGCCACATTTTGGACAAGCCGCCGGCTTGGAGGATTCCACGCCCGGACACATCGGGCAGATGTATTTCGCCCCGGGCTTGACCGGTTCCGCTTCCATTGATTGCGCGTGTTTGCCGGTCAGATAGCCTTCCGGATCATGGCTGAACCGGTCCAGACAGCGGGGATTGCAGAAGTAGTACATGGTGCCCGCATGCTGGAATTTGCCGGCAGCGGTGGCCGGATCCACCATCATGCCGCAGACGGGGTCCTTCACCAGCTCGACTTTGGCCATGCTCAGTTCCCGTCGCCGGGGTTTATCTTTGGGGGTAAGAGATTCTTGTTCCATCGTCATTGTCCTTTTGATCGACCGAAAAACCAAAGAAGGTAACCTGGGCCCGAGGTGGAACTTCTCGGTGGCCAAGATATGGCCCTTCGGTGCGGTCGGCGCTAAAAGATGAACTCGTTGATTCAGTATAGAGAAATACCGTCGTCATGGGGAAGTCAGCCCGAATTTCGAGTCACAGAAATAGGCCACATGTTTTCCACTCGCTCTAGTGCCATCACAGTACCTATATCCATATATGGGTATAGTGTTACCATGGCTTGAGCTGAGAGGGGCGTCAGCCTAATGCTGTAACCATTTGCAGTGGAACGGTTTGAGGCGTGTGCGGGACTCAATCAAATTCGGGCACGCTCTAAATCTTCCGCCTTGGGTTTCAGCGAAAACTGTTCTCCCACACTGTCCGTTTGTATCTTGTTGCCCTCAATCCCAGCCACGGCAATGTAAGTAAATTGTCCGACAGGGAACTGGCTGATGGTCTGCAAGCACGTACCATGAGATTTTGGCAAACATAGGTTGTAAGGCCAATACAGCGCGGACGATCCCTCGTTCGAGTGAGGAGCATGTCATCGTCATTAACATTTTTGGAAAAAAATTCGGATTTTTATTACCCGCACGGAATGCGCTACGTGACGCGGGGGATACAGAGTTGTTGCGCTCGGAGCTGTTCAGCATCGAGCAACTGAAGCGTCATGCGGTCACCCTGGCGGGCCAGCATAAAATCGATCCCCACCCTGGGCCGGACAGGTTATTACCGCGGCTGGCGGACAATGAGCGCGTGCTGGTGGCGGCGTACGACCTCGTGACAGCCGCCACCACGCCGGGACAACGGATCGTCCCGGCAGAAGCATGGTTGCTTGATAATTTTTATCTCATCGAGCAGCAGATCGTGCTGGCACGTCGGCATCTGCCGCGAGGGTACAGCCGGCAGTTGCCGCGACTGGCTGATGGCCCGTCAGCCGGGTTCCCTCGCATTTATGACTTGGCGTTGGAGTTGATCTCTCACATGGACGGTCGTGTTGATAGCGACAACGCCACCCACATCGTGGCTGCCTACCAGACGGTTGGACCCTTACAGCTTGGCGAATTGTGGGCTTTCCCGATCATGCTGCAGTTGGCATTGCTGGAAAATCTTCGCCGCGTGGGGTTGTGTATTGCCCGTCGGCGTGAGGAGCGCGACGCGGCCATCACATGGGCAGACCGCATGCTCGCGACGGCCGAAAAAGAACCGAAACAGCTTGTCCGGTTGCTGGCCGAATTTGCCAATGCCGATGTGCCATTGACCGCGCCGTTTGTGGAGGAGTTTTATGCCAGACTCCAGGCTCAGGGGCCGGCGATGGCGTTCATTCAAACCTGGGTCGAGCACAAACTCCTCGAACAAGGGGTCACGGCGACGCAGTTGTCGGAGGCGGCCGGCCGAACGGCCGCGACCAATCAGATCTCCATCGCCAACAGTGTCGGGAGTCTGCGTTTCATCGGGGCAATGGACTGGAAGAATTACGTCGAGTCGCTCAGTGTGGTCGAACAGACATTGCGTGAAGACCCGACGGGAATGTACGCCAACCAGGATTTTGCCACTCGTGATCGGTATCGGCATGTCATCGAAGATGTGGCGAGGGGCAGTACGCGCAGTGAATCGGAGGTGGCATGCGAAACCCTTGTCCTCGCGCAGACTGCTGCAGCGCAAGTGAATCCCAAGGACCGCACCGCGCATGTTGGATACTACCTGATCGATCACGGACGCGACATACTGGAGCGTGAGGTGAACTGCTGTGTGTCATGGAAATTGCGCGTCAGCCGAGCGAGTCGAAATTACCGCTTGATCCTCTACCTCGGCCCCATTCTGATGCTCACCGCCCTGGCAACATCGGTCATGCTGTTCTCTTTCGAGGGGTTCGGGCCGGGTGATTGGCGGTTCTGGTTTTTGGGGATAACCGGGATGATCAGTGTCTCGGCGCTGGCCGTCTCGCTGGTGAACCTGTTCGTCACGCTTGTCTTGGCGCCTCGGGCGTTACCACGATTAGATTTTTCACTGGGCATTCCATTCGTTCACCGTACGATGGTGGTTGTCCCCACGTTGCTGAGCAGGCTGCACGAGATTGATGATCTTCTCGAAGCTCTGGAGATCCGTTATCTGGGGAATCGCGATCCCCATCTGTTTTTTGCCTTGCTGACGGATTTTCGTGACGCGCCTGAGCGTATGCTGCCGGATGATGATCCGTTGCTCGCCCGCGCCCGCGCAGGTGTCCAGGCGCTCAATGAGACCTACCGCGAGGACCGTCCGTGCATTTTCTATCTGTTTCACCGACCCCGGATGTGGAATCCATACGAACAGGTGTGGATGGGGTATGAGCGCAAACGCGGCAAACTGGAGCAGTTCAATGCCGTGCTGCGCGGAGAGGCGCAAACGGCATTCTCGGATATTGTCGGTGATCCGTCGATCCTCAGTTCCATCAAATACGTCATCACCTTAGATACCGATACGCAATTGCCCCGCGATACGGCTCGCACCTTGATTGGCAATCTCGCCCATCCTCTCAATCGGCCGGTGTACGATCCCGACAAGGGACGCATCGTCGAAGGCTACGCGATTCTGCAACCACGCGCGTCAATCAGCCTGATCAGTGCCGGTCAGTCACGGTTTACAAAATTGTTTGCGGGCGAGTCGGGCATTGATCCCTATACGCGCGAGGTCTCGGATGTCTATCAGGATATTTTCGGAGAGGGGTCGTTCATCGGCAAGGGTATCTATGATGTGGATGCGTTTCGTCAGGCCGTCGATGGACGTTTTCCCGAGAATCTCATTCTCAGTCACGACTTGCTGGAAAGCGGGTATGCCCGTTCAGCACTGGTCACCGATGTGGATATCATTGAGGAGCATCCGGGCAGTTACGCCATAGAGGCGAGCCGGCGACACCGGTGGATACGTGGTGACTGGCAGCTTGCGGGCTGGCTGCTCCCGCAAGTGCCCGGCCCCCCCACGTCAAATGGATCGAAGGGGCAGCGGTCACCGAACCCGCTGACAGCGTTGTCGGTGTGGAAAATATTTGACAACCTTCGACGCAGCCTGGTGCCCCCGTCTTTGCTGGCTTTTCTGGTAGGTGGTTGGCTGTTCGGTCCGGGATCGGCATGGGTCTGGACTCTGCTGGTCGGGGGTGTGGTGTTTGTGCCTCTCGTGCTCGGCGCCATAATAGATTTCATCCGGAAACCTGAAGAGCGGGATTGGCTCGTTCACCTCATCCTGAAAAGCAAATCCACAGGCCACCCGTTCATGCTTGCGTTGCTCACAGTGGTGTTGTTGCCCTACGAGACACTGATTGGCTTGAATGCGATTCTGCGTTCGGGTGTGCGGATGCTGTTCACGCGACGGGGATTGTTACTCTGGCATATGCGATCCTATGCCAGTCGCAATGCGCGCAGGACTCTGCTTGATTTTTGTAGGGAGATGTGGATCGGGCCTGCTCTGGCGGTCATGCTGACCTTTGCATTAGGGATCAGCCGGCCGGAGGAGTGGCTATTCTGTGCACCGGTTTTGTTGCTTTGGCTGGGGTCGCCGGTCGTGGGGTGGTGGATCAGCCTGCCCCTTGTGTCCCCCGTACCGGACTTGACTGTTGAGCAACGGACATTCCTGCGGGTCTCGGCCCGGCGAACGTGGCGCTTCTTCGCGAAGTTCGTCGGTGCGCAGGACAACTGGCTGCCACCCGATAACTTCCAGGAATATCCTGCTTCGGGCATCGCCTCCCGCACCTCGCCCACGAACATCGGTATGTCGCTACTGGCGCACCTGGCTGCGTACGATTTCGGGTACCTGTCCGCCGGAGAATTTCTGCGGCGGACGGATCACACCTTGACGACGATGGAAAAACTGGAACGCTACCGCGGCCATTTCTATAACTGGTACGACACACGCACGCTGAAACCGCTTCGTCCTCTCTACGTCTCGTCGGTGGACAGCGGGAACCTGGTCGGCAGCTTGCTTACCTTTCAAGCGGGATTGGCCGAATTGAAAGATCAACCGGTGCTGTCTTCGTGCCCGTTTCGGGGGCTGCAGGACACCCTGCAGGTCCTTGCCGAACACGTGCCCTCGATACCAGCCCCGGACCTTGCGAAGAAGATCAAGGCTCTTCAGGACAATCTTCATAGACTCACCTTGAACGGGGAGCCACAGACATTGGCGGACGCCGATCGACTGCTGGAAGAAATTCACCGCACTGCCGGGGAACTTGTGGCCTGGCTTCCGGCGGATAGCGATATCGATGGCGAACTGTATCAGTGGGCGCAGGAATTCGATCAGCAATCCTGCGCATTGCGGGATGACCTGAAATGGTTGGTGCCCGAGCCGCGGCACTTCACCACTATCCCGACATTGGCGGAATTAGCCAGAGAGAGAGTCGAGGGCACCGAAGGGCTGTCGTCAGCCGGGGTAGGCGTATCCCCGCATTCGGGTGCGGTAGAGCGGATCAGAATCATCGACGATTTGGTGAATCGTTGTCGCGAATTGGCGGTGATGGACTTTGAATTTCTCTATGATACGTCCTGCGGCTTGCTGACTATCGGATACGATGTGGGTGAACGGCGCCGTGATCCGTCCTGTTACGATCTGCTGGCATCAGAAGCGCGCCTGGCAAGTTTTCTGCTTATCGCCCAGGGACAGCTCCCGCAAAAGCATTGGTTTTCACTCGGTCGCCAGCTGACCAGTTATGGCGGCGCCGTGAGTCTGATTTCGTGGAGCGGCTCGATGTTCGAGTATCTCATGCCGCAACTGATCATGCCGAGTTACCAGAACACGTTGTTGGAACAGACCTGCAAGGCCGCGGTGTCCCGCCAGATTGAATACGGTCGACAACGCGCGGTGCCCTGGGGCATTTCCGAGTCCTGCTATAACGCCACCGATATGCACCACGTCTATCAATATCGCGCGTTTGGCGTCCCCGGGCTGGGCTTTAAGCGCGGGCTGGGAGAGGACCTGGTCATCGCGCCTTACGCCAGCGCGCTGGCGCTCACGGTGATGCCCCGAGAAGCCTGTCGCAACTTGCAGACCATGTCTACCAATGGATTCTGTGGCGTCTATGGGTTCTACGAGGCGGTGGATTACACGCCCTCACGGGTGCCTCGTGGTAAGAATCATGCCATCGTGCGCACATTCATGGCGCACCATCAAGGCATGAGCCTGTTAGCCTTTGCGCATGTCTTGCTCAATCGGCCGATGCAGCGCCGGTTCATGTCTGCCCCCCTCATTCGGGCGACGGAATTGTTGTTGCAGGAGCGTGTACCGAAGAAGGGAGCAACGTTGCATCCGCACGCGGCTGAAGTGAGCGCTGCCGCGCGACCTGCCACGACGGAAGCCGGCGCAATCATGCGTGTATTTACCGACCCGAACACACCGATACCTGAAGTGCATCTGTTGTCCAACGGCAGGTATCACGTCATGGCAACCAATGCCGGTGGCGGGTATAGTCGCTGGCGTGACCTGGCTGTCACCCGTTGGCGGGAGGACGTCACGTGCGATTCTTGGGGCACCTTCATCTATGTGCGCGATCGCGACTCAGGACGATATTGGTCCACAGCGTATCAACCGACATTACGCAAGGCCGATCACTATGAGGCGATCTTCGTGCAGGGGCGAGCGGAATACCGTCGTCGGGACCAGGGGATTGAAGTGCACACCGAAGTCAGCGTATCACCCGAAGACGACGTCGAAATCCGTCGTGTCACGCTTACCAACCTGTCGACTCGTACCCGTCATATCGAGGTCACCAGTTACGCGGAGGTCGTATTAGCGCCCCTGAATGCCGACCTGGCCCATCGATCGTTCAGCAACCTGTTCGTACAAACAGAAATCCTGCCAGACCGTCAGGCGATCCTCTGCCGGCGGCGTGCCCGCACACCGGGGGAGGCGATGCCGTGGATGTTTCACCTGCTGGCCGCGCCCGGGGCGGTGGCCGACGAGCCTTCATACGAGACGGATCGCTCAAAATTTATCGGGCGGGGCCGAACGGCGGCCAACCCTGAGGCATTGGAAAGCGATGATCGTTCGTCGACATTGTCGAATACGGATGGTTCGGTGCTCGATCCTATCGTGGCCATCCGCCGCACTCTCTCCTTATCATCCGATGAATCGGCCACCGTGCAGATCATCTCCGGTGTCGCAGAAACCCGCGAGGCCGCATTGGCACTGCTTGAGAAATATTGTGATCGGCATTTTGTCGAGCGTGCCTTTGAAATGGCCTGGTTCCAAAGTCAGGAGGTCCTGCGTCATCTCAACGCCACTGAAGCGGAGGCTCAGGTTTATGGCCGCCTGGCCACCTCGGTGATTTTCGCCAATGGCTTGCGCCGTGCCGCGTCTAGCGTCATTGCTCGCAACCAGCTGGGCCAGTCAGGCCTTTGGCGTTTTGTCGTCTCGGGTGATTTGCCGATTGTTCTGCTCCGTATTGGCGACCGGAACCGCATTGACCTGGTCAAACAAGTGCTGCAAGCCCATGCCTATTGGCGGATGAAGGGGTTGACTGCGGATTTGGTCATCGTGAACGAGGATTTCTCCGGCTATCGAGCGGTTCTGCAAGACCAGATCATGGGGCTGATCAATGCGGGGCCCGAAGCGCAAATTATTGACAGACCGGGTGGGGTCTTCGTGCGACGGGCCGAAGAACTGTCCGAGGAGGATCGGGTCTTGTTCCAGACAGTCGCCCGAGTTGTGCTGACCGATACCGCCGAGACCTTGCTTGAGCAGGTGGAGCGCCTCGTCTCTGTCGTGCGTGTGCCGGAACGCTTGGAGCCATTGCGGCGATCGGCATCTGTACCGGCCCAACCGTTGGCGGCCCGTGAACGCATTTTTTGTAACGGTCTGGGTGGCTTCACGCCCGATGGGCGCGAATATGTCGTCACGCTTGAACCTGGTCAACACACGCCGGCGCCCTGGGCTAATGTCATTGCCAGCCCTCACATTGGCACAGTCGTCAGCGAGAGCGGGAGCGCGTATACCTGGGTGGAAAACGCGCACGAATTCCGTCTAACTACATGGCACAATGACCCGCTGAGCGACACGAGCGGCGAGGCCCTCTACATTCGGGACGAGGAAACTGGTGCGTTCTGGTCGCCGACGCCCTTGCCCGCATCCGGTCGGTCCGGCTATGTGTGTCGGCACGGGTTCGGGTACAGCGTGTTTGAGCATCACGAAGCCGGTATCGCCTCGGAACTGTTCACCTATGTCGCCATGGACGCACCGGTGAAGTTCGTGGTGATCAAGCTGCGCAACCATTCGAAAGGGCCGCGTCGGTTGTCGCTGACCGGGTATTGGGAGCTGGTGCTGGGTGAGTGGCGACACACCAATATGATGCACATTGTGACCGAAACCGATCCACACAGTGGGGCCTTGTTTGCTCGCAATGCGTATGGCCGAGAATGTGCCAATCGAATGGTCTTTGTGCAGGTCAGCGAGCGCGAGCGCACGGTGACCGGGAACCGTACAGAGTTCATTGGCCGCAATGGTTCGCTGTCCAGCCCGGCCGCGATGCGCCTCAAGCGTTTATCCGGCAAAACCGGTGCGGGTCTTGATCCATGCGCGGCCATGCAGACCTCGATCGAACTGGCCGAGGGGCAAGAACGGGAGATTGTGTTCGTCTTTGGCGCGGCCCGGAACACCGATGAGGCGCAGTATTTTATTGAACGATTCGGTGGACCGGCTGGTGCACGTTGGGCCTTGGAAGCGGTGTGGGACCACTGGAACCGGACGTTGGGAGCGGTGCATGTGGAGACGCCGGATCGAGCGTTGGACGTGTTGGCCAACGGTTGGTTGGTCTACCAGACGTTGTCCTGCAGGCTCTGGGGCCGAAGTGGGTATTATCAGTCCGGTGGGGCTTACGGGTTCCGCGATCAATTGCAAGACACCATGGCGCTCATTCATGCCACGCCATGGCTCGCCCGAGAGCAGTTGCTTCGTTGTGCCGAGCGTCAGTTCCGCAAGGGGGACGTACAACATTGGTGGCATCCGCCAAATGGGCAAGGCGTACGCACGCATTTCTCCGATGATTATCTGTGGCTTCCGTATGCGGCCTGTCGGTATGTCCTGGCGACCGGCGATACGGGCGTTCTCGAGGAGTCAGTCCATTTCCTCGAGGGCCGCGAGTTGAATCCGGAAGAGGAGGCTTACTACGACCAGCCGCAACGTTCGGCTGAAGCGGCCAGCCTCTATGAACATTGTGTGCGGTCAATTAAACATGGATTACGTTTCGGCGAACATCAATTACCTCTCATGGGCTGTGGCGATTGGAACGATGGGATGAATCTCGTCGGTCGTGATGGCAAGGGTGAGAGTGTGTGGCTGGCGTGGTTCCTGTATGACAACCTTCAGCTGTTTGCCGGCCTGGCTCGTCGTCAAGGCGACGAGGCGTTTGCCGACGTGTGCACCGGGCAGGCTTCGCGGCTGCGCGACAACATTGAGGCGAATGCCTGGGACGGCGAATGGTATCGGCGGGCGTATTTCGATAATGGCACACCCTTGGGCTCGTCCGAGAATGCCGAATGCCAGGTTGATTCGATCAGCCAGAGTTGGGCGGTCATTTCGGGCGGCGGCGATCTCATTCGAGCCCGTCAGGCGATGACGGCCGTGGACACACGCCTGGTGCGACGTGATGCGCAGCTCATCCAACTGCTCGCTCCGCCCTTCGATACCTCAGACCTTGAGCCCGGGTATATCAAAGGCTACGTGCCCGGCGTTCGCGAAAACGGCGGCCAGTATACCCATGCCGCCATTTGGACCACGATGGCGTTTGCCATGATGGGTGACAGGAACCGAGCGTGGGAATTGTTCGCCATGCTTAATCCCATCAATCACGGGAGTCAACGGGAGGAGATCGAACGCTACAAGGTCGAGCCGTACGTCATGTGCGCGGATATTTACGAGGCGCCACCACACACAAGCCGGGGCGGGTGGACGTGGTACACCGGAGCAGCGGGCTGGATGTATCGGCTGACTGTGGAAACACTCCTGGGCCTGCACCTGGAAGTGGACCATCTGCGCATGGCACCGTGTATCCCGGCCCAGTGGGAGTCGTACAAAATCCACTACCGCTTTCGGGAGACCGTCTACCACATCACGGTCAAGCGCGTGGGTGAAAAGCCGGAGCATGTGAGCCGTGTAACGATGGACGGTGTGGAGATCGATGGAGTGGGCGTAGATGCGACAGGGCGAGCGCAAGGCAGGATCCACCTGGTGGACGACCGCCGGGAACATTACGTCGAGGTGGAGTTGAGCTAAAGGAGCGGTATCTCTGTCTTGCTCCTCTTTTTGAAAGATCTCACTCCCGGACACAGAGGAAAAAATGTATGGAGCGCCCGGCTTGTGGGGCGGTCTATTTCGTGGGTTGGCGGTCCCTATGTATTTGTGCAAGTTTTTCAGCCGTATCGGCTGCGTCCGAATAATCATCAGCTAAATCTTTGCCATGCATCATGATGGTGAGCTTGTCCTCATAAAATCCTTTTGGATCGTAATCACGAACTTCTCCAACCATCGCACGCAATTCCTCTGCGCGCTGTCGAAGGGCGGCGGCTTCCTGTTCGTACCATTTTGCCAAGGCAGCATGATCATGCTGCTTGATTAATTGGGCAGGTGGACCATATATTTCGACCAATTGAGCAGGAGGACCGGACCCACATCCGGTCATCATGGTGATGGTCGTGATTGTGATAAAAACCAAGGATGTGAATGGGTGTGCCATGTTTCGTCCCCTTTGAATTCTTTTGGTACATAGTGCTGAGATTGAATGATGGGAGGGATTCCACTTCATGAAATAAGAACGATCCCCATCTTGTGCTTGGTGGACATTCCTATTCTCCTATCTGTCTCAATGTATGATCTAATCATGGAAAAAATTTGATTTGGTATTTCCAATGCAAATGAATTTTGCCGATCGAACGCAGGATTATGAGATTGTATCGAATGTCCGTCTCGCGATAAAGCTTTAATTAGAACCATGCCCTAACACCCACTACGAATCGAATCTGACTTGGATTTCCACCCTCTTGCCGGACGAGCGAGGCGGTGTCTCCGAAACTTTTGTCCAGGGAGATTCCCACGTAGGGGGCACATTCCCGTCGGATTTCATAACGCAGCCGAAACCCCAATTCGAGGTTATTCAGTCCTGAACCTGTCGTGAATTTCCGAACTCGTTGAATCGCCGCATTCGTTTCAAAACGTGCCTGGAGAATGAGTCGTTGACTCAACGAGAGATCTTTGGTGGCCATCAGGCGTGCGGATACGTCACCGTGCTGACTGATGAAGAAGGCAGGTTGTATTTCGTATTTATACGGAACCAGGCCTTGTAGCCCGATCACGGCCAGGCCGCGCGTGACGTTTCGTCCTCGAAAGGATTGTGTTTCGAGGCGACCGCCCACCTGGAAGTCGTAATACTGCTGGATAAAGCGTCCGTAGAGGAGTTGTGAGTCAATGTCGTAGTCGGCTTTGAATGCGGTATTTCGTTGCCCTTCGCTTTTAAACCACACCCGGTTGTAGTCCCCGCCGTACCAGCCTTCTACATCCCACCGGTAATCGTCCGTACTCCCGGTGCCACCCACTTGCGGGCGATATTCCAGGATGTCGGCCAGAAAAAAACCGTGGTTTTCCTTATCCATGACAGGACTGGGCCAGTCGGACGGAGGGGATCCATGTGATATGTGGGATACGGGTGTTCCTGTACGAGCAGGTGGAATGGCCTGAGCCAAGACACCTGATCCATGTGACGCCATGCTATAGAGACTCATCGCGGCCAGTACTAAAACAGCTCGCACAGACGAACTCATGAATGCGCCTCCGGCCCTTTGCCGGAAACCTCAACGACGCGGAACATGCCCGCTTCCATATGCATGAGCAGATGGCAGTGAAACGCCCAACGTCCAGGGGCGTCCGCCGTGATGGCGACGGAGACCCGCTCGGCCGGTTTCACGATGACGGTGTGCTTACGTGGCAGGAAGGCACCAGCCCCGTTCTCAAGGTGCATCCACATCCCGTGCAAGTGTAGGGGATGCTCCATCATCGTATCGTTGACGAAGGTGAAGCGCAGACGTTCGCCCTCACGAAAGAAAATGGGGTCTTTGGCCTCTGAATATTTTTTGCCGTCGAAGGACCACATGTACCTGGTCATATGGCCTGTGAGGTGAAGTTCAATCTCACGTTCCGGCTCCCGTTGGTCGGGGTAGGGTGTCAGGCTTTTTAAGTCGGTGTAGACCAGCACCCGTGTGCCGGTATTCTCCAGCCCGATGCCGGGCTCAGCCAGGCGTTGACGCGAATACTCGGCGACCGATTGATTGCCGGAACCATGATGGCCGGGAGCGTGTTGGACGGGCGTGCTGCCGGGGATTTCCGATTGGCGAGGTTCATCCGCAGTGATGTCTGACACGTCGTGCATGTCATGGATATTGTGTGTTTCGTGTTTCCCGGGCACGTCCATTCCCTGGTGGTTCGACGGTGTCTCTCCATGATGATCGGGATTCTTCATGTCGGCCATATCCATGCTTTCCATGTGCATGCCCATGTCAGCCATGGTCCGAAGTGGTCTCGGACGACGGTCGGGGAGGGGGGCGGTCATTCCTGCGCGCGGAGCCAGGGTGCCGCGCGCGAACCCACTGCGATCCATCGTCTCAGCAAATAGGGTGTAAGCCCGATCCTCGGATGGTTGGACAATCACATCGTAGGTTTCTGCCGGTCCGATACGAAACTCGTCCACCACGACGGGCTGCACGTTTTGCCCGTCCGCCTGAACGACCGTCATGGTGAGCCCCGGTATTCGCACGTCAAAAAAGGTCATGGCCGACGCATTGATAACACGCAGGCGCACCCGTTCGCCGCGATTGAACAGTCCTGTCCAATTTTGCTCCGGTGCCAAGCCGTTCATCAGATACGTATAGGCGTAGCCGGTGACGTCCGCAAAGTCCGTGGGGTCCATCCGCATCCGGTCCCACATCAGATAGTTCTGCAGTGCAGGCCCTAATCCCATTCGTGACACATCGGAAAAGAACTCGGGAGCGGCGCGTTTCTGGAAATTATAGTAGTCGCTTTGCTTTTTGAGGTTGGCGAAGACCGATTCCGGCGACTCGAAGGTCCAATCCGAGAGCACCACCACATAATCCCGATCGTAGTGAAACGGCTCCGGCTCAATCGGTTCAATGATGAGCGGGCCATAGACACCCGATTGCTCCTGTAAGCGGGAATGGCTGTGGTACCAATAGGTTCCGCTTTGCCGGATGGGGTAGCGGTAGCTGAAGGTCGAGGCAGGCTTAATGCCGCCGAAAGTGACGCCCGGTACACCGTCCATGTCCGGCGGAAGAAGCAATCCATGCCAGTGAATGGAGGTGTCTTCCATTAACCCGTTCGTGACATTGAGTGTCACGTTGTCACCTTCCTTTAAACGAATTAAAGGACCGGGTAACGTGCCGTTAATGGTCTTGGCTATTCCGGTTAACTCGTCGATACGAAACGGCGACTCGGCAATGCGTAAATCGATGGTCTTTCCCCGAAGCGCTGAAGGAGATCCGGTTTCTGCCATGGTTGTGCCGGCTAGAACATAGGAAGGAAGGAGTCGACCCAAAGCCGCCATTATTCCCAGCGCACCGACCCCTTGCAGTAACGAACGCCGCGTCATCCGGGTGTCTTGACTATCCTTGTTGATGCTCATGCGTGATCTCTCATTATTTCCGGGCCATATAAAAAACCGTTCGGTTTCGGATCAATGCTGATGTCCTAAATGACCATCTGGTGCCGATGTTGGTGTACTCGATTCAACGGTGCCATATGTTCTGAACGGGGGAGCATTCCAAATGACGGGATGACCGGGAGCCAAATCGGCTGCTTCGATAAAATGGGGACTCGCGGCTGAAACAGGACCCTTCTTGTAGAGGGCCATCCCCAGGTTGTAATGCGCTTCCGCCAATTTTGGTTGGGTTTGAACGGCTTCTTCGTACTTCAAAATCGCAGAAGTCCACCGGTGTTCGGCAAACAGACGATTGCCATCCAGGAGCAGTTGTGTGACCGGTGGAGTCGCATTCTCAGGTGGCGGGAGAGGTTCGTTTTGCGGCGGTTGAGGTGCGGTCGCACAGGCCGTCATGGTCCATAGAGCTAAAAGGATCAGGAGGCGAAAATTCAATCGACAGCTCATCCCCTGTACGTGAGTGAAGGGTTGAATCATGAATTGAATTGCCTTTCTCTTTGGGGTGTTGATATTCCACCTATGATGGAGCTTTTACGTCTTGGTGTTTTGTTTAAATGGTCCCGTCTCAGAAAATTTCAATGATCTAATTGTAATTGACGCTGACGCCAGATTAAATAGATGACGGGTATGACCAACAGCGTGAGCACATTCGCGGTGCCCATTCATCTCTTTCTAAAAGACATTGTATGAAGTTTTCATCGAATTATCTTGAGAAGCATAAACGCGCGTAATTACTGACAGAACTGGGAATGGGAGTAAGGAAACGGAAGGTTCTTCTAGATGAAGACGGGGCGGAGCAGGTGCTAGGGAATCAGTGGGTCTTTGGTAAAGAAAGGCAATATCTCTAAGGCTTTGTATCTGTAACCTTTCTCCAACCGCTTTACTGTTTCGGATTGGTGGTTGGAAGAGATTAACTGAAATAGTCGCCATCCGATGATGTTACAGACAGATTCAGATCGGATCGCGTTTTAATGTCCGCTTTCGGCTGTGAGTTCAACCGGTCGCTGCAACACATGCATGAAATTTCTCTGCTGGTGTTTCGTATTCTAATGTTTTTCTCGGGCGTTCGTTCAACTGCCGAGCCACTTTATTCAGCTGGGCTTGCGTATA
>JBATLR010000156.1:0-8960 GCA_049289415.1 Nitrospirales bacterium | reverse complement strand
TTCCAGGACAGATCCTGGATTTTAGGAATCCGGTAACAAACGATGGTGTCCTGTCCCACCAGGCTCGCGCATGAAGCTGCGCAATTTCACTCTCCCCTCAACCTCGAATCCTCAATGTCATTGGCTTCACGCTGTCGAAGCTAAGCCCACCACAAGCTGGCGTTCCCGTGGTCCATCCAGTTCTACTAATAACACCGATTGCCAGGTACCCAAACGCAACTCACCGTCCATCACGGGCAAGGTCAACGACGCTCCAATCAAAGAACCCGCCATATGAGACCACGCATGGGAGGGATCATGGGCATGACGAAAGTTGATTTGAGGAATGATTTTTTCGGCGACGTCGAGGAGGTCTTCCTCCGTGCCTTCTCCTATTTCACCCGTCGTGAGCGCGGCTGTGGTATGCAGCAAAAAGACGAGACACAAACCCTTCTGGAAATTCTTACTTTGGATGATTTTATTCAATTTCGGGGTGAGATCCACAATATCTTTGAGTTTCTTTGTTTTCACTTGTAACGTATCCATTTTCCCTTCTCCTGTTTAATGATCTTTAACTATGGCTTCGACATTTCTCAGCTCAGAGGATAAACATCAGGCGCCACCATCCGCCGGAATTTCATTTCAAGACGATATTGGGAGTGTGGAATAAAACCAATTTCCAAGGGCATAGTGACCCACACGCACGTTGCATATTAGGGGCCTCGGGGCGGTTCAAAAAAGCATGTCCTGAGCCTTTCGAAGGGTTCGTCCAGTCCTGCCCTGAGTTATGTCGTAGGGAAGGCCACAAATTGCATGCCGTGTCCAGAGGGGCACAACTTTTTTTGCGCGCAGAGCGTACTTCCAGTACGTGAGCACGGAAAAATGGCGCCGTGCCTGCGCGAAGCCGCTCCGGCGAAGGCTGGGAACGCCGCTGGTGGCTTTTTTCCACAGCCCCATATTCAATACTGACTGTCCTGTCCTGTCTTGTTAGCGCCATTCAACGGCCCCGAATCCGCTTGATCCCAGTAACACATACATGAGGCTGAGAGTTCCGACGGTTTGATTATGATAATCCACGTCCGAATAACTCGCATTCCGTTGGGAGGCAACATAACGAAGGGCTATGCCATGTCGCCCGATAATCCGCAGGGTCAGCGAGGCATTTCCGCGCAAAATATTCTCTCTGCCATGGGACTCAGAAGAGAGCAGACCACTGACATAGTATTCCTGCCCTGTGAAATCGATCATGAGACGATCGCCCATGATAAGACGAAGAGCGAGAAGAGCCTGCGGAGTAAAACCATAATGGTAGTCACGATTACCGGTGCGCTTGATACTCCCGGCCGCGCCGTACCCGGCACCACCAAGTGCAGTCCCTTGAACGGCCACGTCTTCCGAAAGCCAACTCTGCCAGGTGGTCCCGAGTGAGAGGGCACTGGTTGAGACCCGAAACACCTGCGGATTGATGTAGTCATAACTGCCATACAGGCCCCACACACCGCGAGTGGATGCGCTCGCAGCATAGGTATTGCCGATGAGTAGCCCGTGGGTATTCACACTTTCGACCGCATTGGCCGTCACAGCGGTGAAATGGAAATCAAAATAATCGAAGGGTCGTGAGTACGAATAGCCCGGCTTTCCAGGAAGCCCATATCGGATGGTCACGTCTCCGATCGCTCCGCGCGTTTTGACGTTGGATGAGACGTTGTGAACCCCGGAAGTCAACGTCCCGCCGACTTGCAGACGCATAAAGGTCGCCGGTTTGTGGCTTGGATAGATTGCATCAAACCGGTTGCCGAACACGAAGCGGTTAAAGGCTGTGGGCGGCGAGATGATCCCTGCCGCGAGTTCACGCCAGAATCCAGGCTCACCTTCCTCGTCGCTCTCCAGAAGCAGATTGGCCATGCGGAAGAGAGGTTCACCCAGAAAGATCCCGCCAAACGTGGTCGTGAATTGGTCGTTAATTGAGGGCCGGGTCCTCTCGCCGCCGAGTTCCCAGATAAGACTACCGGTGGCAGCGGCGAGGGATGATTCCCAGAAATTCAGACTGGCCGATCGCGCCAAACCGAAATAGATTGTTCCCCCATAGGGGTGAAGGAACTGGTTCACCGAGAATTGATCATTATCAACCACCCATTTCCCATCCGTGATATTCTCTTTGATTGAATGACCGGTCGTGCGGTACTCCTCCTCTGGGTCCGTGAAATTCCGGTCGAACTGATTGAGCAGAAAGGCATAGAGAGGGATCTCCAGAGCCGGGATCAAATAACTCCTGTTTGGTCGCTTCTCCCATGTGAGAGAAAACGGAGGAACCTCTTCGGCACCCACCGAAGGAATCGCATCGAGGGAATCATTCCTCGTCCCTCCGCTGTCTACTGCAAGTCTCAGGGGGCCGAACGCTTGTGAGGAACCCGATGCGGGCTCCGCTGAGAAAGGCCCATACAGCGTGGGAGATGGTAATTCTTGTGCAGAACTTGCCGCTGATATCAATAAAACCAGCACCAGGACTCCAGTCAAACTCAACCCCATTGATCCCATTGCGATAGCACGAAGGAACGCATGGTGTCGTGGCATTCTTTTGGACAGAACGCTGGTCTCTGTAGGCCGATCTATCCTGAGATGCGGGTCAAGGATAGGACATGGACGTAACAATAGCCCACATCCATGTTTGATCGAAATCTGATTCCCAGGCACAAATCCCATGGATAGTAGGGGTTTTTCAGGATCTGTTTTTTTTCGGAATAGTTACGACCCGAAGAGCTTTATCACAGGAGAACCAGTTAAAGGAGGGTAGACCTGCATCTGCCATATAACGAATTCTGCCATCGATATTCCTCTCCTGCACACCTCGGTCGCTTAATTTCCAAACCCTACCATGCAGCACAATTCCCCTCATTGAACAAATCGTCCTTTTCTGCATCAAGGTCGTACAGTCGGATGTTCATCCGGAATGTCGCAATGGTCTGTAGTGGAAAAAAATAGATCTATGGTAGGACCAATTTGGGCAAGGCTTTCAATCTTAACGTTGAACACTTGATAGGCCTATTGTCCGCGTTGCGCTATGAATCCATTGAATCCATTGCCTGGACTCGTTCCTGCTATTCCTCACGCCCCTAATCCAAAAGTTCCTTCGGAATATTCCCTCCGTTCTCGGCGAGTTTTTGCAGCACCGTCTTGTGGAGCCACATATTCATCTGTGCGGAATCCTTCATCTTGTCCGCGGGACATCCGAGTTCAGTGGCCAGTTCCTTGCGAGCCGCAAGGCTGCTATCGAGACCCAGGAGTTTCAGTAGATCCACAATCGAAGTTTTCCAATTAAGCTTTTGGGGGTTCGAGGCTGCCAGGCCTTCAAGTTTCCCTCTGACATCAACCACCGTGGTGCCAGGGGAAGGAGCCGGGGAAGCCGGTGCGGCCTTCGGGGCCTGGGGTTTGGGGGCAGAAGGAGATTGCGGGGCAGGAGCGGCCTGTGCCTCTGAACTATTGAAGCCGAGCTTATCAAGAATTTTGCTAAAAAAACTCATGGCAGATCCTCTCAGTTAAGGTGATAGTAATGATCGGCAAAAGAACGGCTGTATTCCGATGGCCTCTCAGATTCATCGATTTCTTCTTCGAAGTACCTGAGAGTTCAAAAGACCTTGTATAGGACTACTAATGATCATGAAACATAATCATCCTGAAGGAAATGGATACTTTTCCCTTTTCAACCGGGGATTCGTCTGGTCTCAGAAATATCCAGGGAATCCCTAAGGTGATAAACCTGCCTCCAATGGGAGCAAAATCTTATTGCATGACCTCATCTCACTTAGTATGGTAGGGGTTTCACGTCAGGTGGATATTATTATAGGACGAGGCGAACATGCCGATTTGTGAAGCTGATCCCTGGAGAATGCAGTATTTCGAGGGCATTCCATGCCCGCCGGATGTCAACGTCCCCACCGAAGATGGCGATGCCTGGGCCTGGTACCCACAGTACAAGTGGATCTATAACAAGCTAATGATTGCCGAGAGCCAAAATCTGCCCTGCGCTCCTCACGGGCTTGATCCGTCATCCTTTCCCGTGTTTTCAAAACCGATTTACAACATGCGCGGCATGGGTGCCGGAAGCCGTGTATTGCGTTCCTTAAAAGAATACAAACATTTGGAACGACCGGGACACATGTGGATGCCGTTACTCCAGGGGGATCACGTGTCCAGCGACGTCGCCGTGGTTAAGGGTGAACCATGCTGGTGGCGGCATGCCATCGGCAAACCCTTGGAAGGCGGGATGTTCGATTTTTGGACGGTGTTAGCAACGGGATTTCCGGACATTGAAACCTACTGCGGCGACTGGCTTCGCCGGCATCTTGCCGGATACACCGGCATGATCAACTTCGAGACGATCGGCGGCAAAATCATCGAAGTACATTTGCGGTTCGCGGACCAGTGGCCGGATTTGTACGGAGCCGGTTGGGTGGAGTCGCTCGTTCGGTTGTATGCCGAAGAACAATGGCAATTCGATGAATCCCATCGACAAGAAGGATATAGTGTCGTCCTGTTTGGTGCCCATGGTGTCCATTATCAGCATCCACCCAAAGACGTGATCGCCCAATTGCGCCAAACACCACAGGTCTCCAGCATTCAAATCACATTCCATGAAGAAAAACCTCCGAAGGATCATTCCATGCCACCAGGCGGATTTCGTCTGGCTATCGTCAACTGCTGGGATCTTGAAACGGGATTCGCTGTGCGGGAAAAGCTGGCGCTGAGTTTCTGGTCCACTCATCAGTTTCAACCCAATCGCCCACCCGCTCCAAAACCTCTCCGCGACTCGGCTGCGGAACTGCATGAACAGACTGTCGAAAAACTCAAAGATTTATGATGCTCATCGATCACACCATTCTCGACCGTATTACCGAAATCGAAAACACGTGGATTCCGATGTCGGACGGATGCCGGATCGCCGCACGGATCTGGTTGCCCAGGTCAGCCGACACAGAGCCGGTTCCGGCTATTCTGGAATACATCCCCTATCGCAAACGGGACTTTATGCGATCACGGGACGAGCCCATCCATCGATATTTTGCGGCACATGGCTATGCCAGCATCCGGGTGGATATTCGAGGATCAGGGGATTCGGAAGGGATCCTGCATGATGAATACTCCCATCAGGAGCATGACGACGCCCTGGAAATCATCACCTGGATCGCCAAACAACCCTGGTGTTCCGGCGCGATCGGGATGATGGGGATTTCCTGGGGCGGATTTAACGCGCTCCAGGTCGCCGCTAGGAATCCGGCAAATCTGAAAGCCATCATCACGTTGTGTTCAACCGATGACCGGTACGCCGATGATGCGCACTATATGGGCGGCTGTCTCTTAAACGAGAATATGCAGTGGGGTTCCATGCTGACCCTGTACTCGGCGCTGCCGCCCGACCCGGAAATTGTCGGCGATCAATGGTGGGACATGTGGCAGCAACGGTTAAACAATCTCGAACCGTTTCCTGTGGTCTGGATGCGCCACCAAGCGCGGGACAATTATTGGAAACACGGGTCGGTGTGCGAAAACTACGATGCCATTCGTTGTCCGGTGTATGCCATCGGTGGCTGGGCCGATGGTTATACCAATGCCATCCCCCGATTGATGAGCCATCTCTCCTGTCCGAAAAAATCGCTCATCGGTCCCTGGGCCCATGTCTTTCCGCAGGACGGCGTCCCCGGCCCGGCCATCGGCTTTCTGCAGGAAGCCGTCCGGTGGTGGGACCACTGGCTGAAGGGGAAGAAGACAGGAATCATGGATGAACCCGCATTTCGGGTATGGATGCAAGAGAGTCAGACCCCGCAACCGCAATATGCCGTATGGCCGGGCAGATGGGTGGCGGAAGAGACCTGGCCGAGTCCTCGCATCAGCGAGCAACGGTGGTTTTTGGAACCGGGACATCTCTCCCCTATTCCTGAAAAACCCACGGAGTTGTCGTTTTGCTCACCACAGACAACCGGAGTCCGGTCTGGAGAATGGTGCGGATTCGGCGCGGATGGTGAAATGCCGCGCGATCAACGACCCGACGATGGCGGGTCACTCGTCTTCGATAGTGATCCGCTCACCGAACGGCTTGAGGTTTTAGGCGCACCGGTCGTGGAATTGGATCTGTGCGTCAATCAACCGGTGGCGATGATCGCTGTCCGCCTCGGAGAAGTCGCACCCGACGGGTCCGTTCTGCGTGTCACGTACGGGCTGTTGAATCTCACACATCGCGAGAGTCATGAAACACCACAACCCCTCGAACCGGGCAAATGGTATCAGGTACGGGTGCAACTCAACGACTTTGCCCATGCGTTCCCGCCGGGCTCACGGATCAGGCTCTCACTGTCCACCAGTTACTGGCCGATTGCCTGGCCACCACCCGTTCCCGTGACGTTGACAGTCAGGACAGGGATGAGCCATGTGACCCTTCCCGTACGCCCGCCCCGCCAGGAAGACGAAGCGCTGCGGCCGTTTGGTCCACCCGAAGCCGCACCCGGCACCCCGCATAAAAAACTCCGGCAACTCAGCATGCGGCGAACCATTGAGATCGATCTGGCAAGCAACGAAATGGTTTATACGTTACGGAGTGACGGGGGAGAATTTGACGGCGCCTCACATGCCAGGATTGAAGAGATCGATCTCGATGTGGGGTACACCCTCTTTAAACGGTATCGCATTCTTGAAAAAGATGCGCTCTCGGCTCAGACGGAATTAACACAGACCGCCCACTTGAAACGGCGGGACTGGTCGATTTGGCTGGAATGTCGGACACGGCTCACCGCCACGACCGAAACCTTTCAATTTGCGGGAGAATTGGAAGCCTATCATGGCGATCAACTCATCAAACGACATGACTGGGCACTGGCGATTCCACGGTCGCTTCTCTAACTGGTGGCGATAGACATCCGGTTGATGGCCGTCTGAAGAATCGTGCGTAACATCTCTCCATATTTGATTCCTGCAAAACCCGCCATAAAGGCCAGCTTTCCGTCGTAAGCCCAGGCCGGATTTGGATTGACCTCCATCAGTTTTGGCTTACCATCCGACCCGACGCGAAAATCAAACCGTGCATAGTCGCGCAGCCCGAACCTCTTGAACAAGATCCGCACCCAGTCTTTCATCTGATCCTCAAGACCCGGATCGAGGACAGCCTGTTTAAATTTAATGTCTGTCCAATAGGGCGAGTCGGGGTAGGCTTTCGACTCAAAGGACAGAATCGGATCCAGGCCCGTGGGAAGACGCGAGAAATCAACTTCCAGAGGCGGCAGGATACAGAAATCGGTTTCAAGATTGCCGATGACGCCGATGCCGTATTCCGGGCCGGGAAGATATTCCTGCATCAGCGCATCACGGCCGGGAAGTGTTGAGCGCAACCAGTACAGATAAGTCCGCGCTTCCTCCGGCGACCGGACCACGGCATCCTTCGTAATGCCCACACTCCCATCAGCCGCATTGGGTTTAATCAGCGCAGGATAAAAATCCGGCAAGGCTTCGAGCGAGTCTCTAGAGTCAATGAAGTACTCCCGCGGAACCGGGACGCCATGCGACTGGGCCACCAGCCGGACAATCGCTTTATCAAAACAGATAACCATGGCCGACGGCGGCGCGCCAGTATACGGAATCCCCAGCATCTCCAGATATGCGGGAATGTTGAGTTCCTGAGCGGGCACATTGCGAAACCCCGTATCGCAAAAATTGACGACTAAATCCGGACGGTCTTGCTGAAGCTGCTCAAACAGACGGGCATGGTCGTCATAAAACAAAAACGTATAGTCTGAAAGCTCCTGAAAGGCGGCCTTCATCGCATTGTGCGTCGCCGCATCCTCTTCATTATATTGCGAATTGCGTTTCGTCGAATCGGCCAATCGGGGATCTCCGGTGATCACGCCAATACGGTAGACAGTCTTCGCCATGCTGCTAACTCCTATGCCTTGGTAATAATGGGAAGCTGGTAGGGCCCGAGGCCGCATCCGGAATTTTATGTGGTTAAGAATTGAGAATAAAGGCACCCTGCTCAGGTAAACCCGCGCACGCAATCAGCGCGGCGGAGTTGAGCGAAAAGTTACCCATCAAGGCTCATAATCTATAGTGATCGCATCACCCGAAACAGCGACAAAGATCTTTCCTTGGGAAGACACATAAATTTGTTCACTTTTTTTCCTCTCGCCCGTCGGAGAGGTAACAACGACCCAGAGGGCCTTGTCTCTTCCCGAAATTTTGGTTCGACGAGATTCAAATGGCGGAATGTTCTCAAGAGTGTATAATTCGCCGACGCCAGTCTCGATACGAACTTGGGAAATGGGCGAATGAGTAAGATTCCGAACAATTACTAACGGCTCGCCGCGGTGTGCAAAGAGATACCCGAAGAAGGCCCCACCAATACCGAAGATTACCGCGCCGACAATAAGACCACCAAAAAAGGAAAAACCTTGTTTCACTGATTGCCAACTACCTTGACCATGTCGTTCATTCCTTGGTCTCGCTTAGGCAGTACCTAAAACTTGCCCAATCCGCATAAGAAATGCCATCCTCGATTTCCTGCTCATAGCAGACAGACCACCGATTCTGTTGAACAATAGTGAAACGCAGGCCAAAATAGACTGTTGTGTTGTTTGTTCTGTTAAACCCGTTTTTCCCAGTATCCCGGCCGTCGGCTCAAATGAGCGACAGCTATAATCCCCACCATGTCCTCGTGAATTTGATAAATGAGCCCGTAGGGGAAACGTTTGGCCAGGCACCGGCGAGTATTCTTGGAGAAAGGTTGTCCTGCCTCCGGATAGTCGAGAATTCTTGTAACGGCCACTAAGACTTCATCGGCAAGGCTAAGACCAAGGCCGCTTTGTTTGATTTCATAGTAGGCAACGGCTTGATCAAATTCAGCTTCCGCATCAGGATGAAAGCTGAACCTCATCGTTGATATTTCGCTCGAATCTTTGCGAAGACTTGTTCGCCCGGGATGACTTCAACCTCACCTGCTT
>JBATLR010000155.1:0-2070 GCA_049289415.1 Nitrospirales bacterium | reverse complement strand
GTTGAGACCACCTGCACGGGAGTCATCACAAGGTCTCGTGGAATCTCCAAATAGATCGGCCGCTTGAATTGCATTAACGCCTTCAAGGCCCTGTCAATCTCCCGCTCCGCGGTATGAGGGTCATCCAACACGACGGAAGCCACCGTAATCTTTTCAAAGACATCGCGTTGGGTCGAGAAATCACGGACCATGTGATGAAGGAAGGGATTATTGACTCGTTCATTCAGGCCGGGTGAGCCGGAGATCAACACCACCGGCGACCGCTCGGCATACGCACAGGCAACGGCATTAACCATATTCAGACCACCCACGCAATAGGTCACACACGCGCCGCCAATCCCATGTATGCGCGCATAGGCATCCGCCGCAAAGCCCGCGCAATCTTCCCTGGTCGTTCCGATATGCCGGATAGGCGATTCTTCGATGAGCTTAAAGAGTGTCAGCACATAATCGCCGGGAATGCCGAAAATATGATGCAGCCCCAGCTTGTACAAGCGGTCGAGAAGGAGCGTGCCAATGGTGTAGGAATCACTCATTATGTATCCAACCTCATGGTCATTATATCGGATTAAATCCTAATAAAAAGAAGCCAGCCATTAATGACTACACTTGCACAAATCTCATCGAAAAGAAAATCAGGAAGGTACTTGGAAAAAGAAGATTTACCCATTCAGAAATTGGACAAATCAGTGTTGACTCGGTGCGGCCCTAAACCAGATTGTCATCCTGAACCCACGGTGAAGGATCTGTGCCCAGGTAGAAAAACCCAGGACTAAGCAAGATCCCTCCTGTCATTATAGAGGCCGTTGATTTATCCAAATATCTTGCATTGTAAAAATGAATGTCCGCCCGCTTTCTTTTCCCTGGAATCCTAATCAATCATTCTCGATTCTGAGATGGTCATCCTGAGCTCCCAGCGAAGGATCTGTGCCCAGGAAGAGAAGCCAGGGTTCAACGAGATCCAACATTTAAAACGAAGCCTTGGTATCAATCGTTCACAATTCCGCAACATTCCCTAGCTGGTTCCCCCCAACTTTTCAGCAAAACTCCTTGTATCGAAGGTGTATTCCCAACCGTATTGCCTCAAATCTCCATCGCATAGGCGGTCATGGTGTCTTCCCCTCCCTTGTGCTCCATACCCGCCCCCAGCCACCTGATGAGTTAGCTAGGCGCTTCCGATCATCAGACAAACCCGACACCGCCACAGTCATTCCCCCGAGAGCATCGATGGCCTAGAAAAATTACTGGAGAGCTAAATGAGAGTTGACATTATTCACGTAAAATGCAAAATTTTTTCCATCCAAGGGGTTACATCTTTTTCGGCATGGAGGCCGCACGCAATGAAATAGGGCGTTCCCACTCGGGAGATCACATGGTGCGGGCACAGCAAACACAGAGGGGCGTGATAAGCGGACACAGTCTGTTTATCACGCTTTTTTTTGGTCCGGTGAAAAGACGGGTTAACAGAAAACAGACGGTTGCCATCGCCATAAAAAGTACGCATTGACAAGGTAAAACCTCTTCACGATTCCTCGTGCAGTCATCTATACATAAATACATTGATAAAGACCGAAAAAGGAGAGAAGCTGGTGAATACATCCAAAAGCAATAGAGGCAGAAGCACATGGCTCCTGGCAGTAATCTGCGGGCTCCTCATATTGCTAGGAACGCTGCCGCTAAGAACCGAGGCCCAAACCACCACATGGGTTGAGGGATCCATCGGCCTGCCGGCAGGATATGGATATGGGTTCTCTCTCAGTGGAAATGGGCGATGTGTTGCCTTTCGATCAGATTACAATCTGCTTCCAGCAGATACGAATGAAGCAGTAGATGTGTATCTTCGTGACTTGAATTCCGGAGAAACCGAATTAATAAGCCGAACCCCAAGAAACACCGCAGGAAATTCGGCAAGCCTCTCTTCCTCCGTAAACGCGGATGGCCGATGGGTGGCCTTTGCGTCCTTAGCCGACAACTTAGTTCCGGGAGACACCAACCAGGTCTTCGACATATTTGTGAATGATCGTCAAACCGGAACCATCACGCGAGTGAGCGTGCCTCCAGGAGGCGGAG
>JBATLR010000154.1:0-9203 GCA_049289415.1 Nitrospirales bacterium | reverse complement strand
CATAGGATGATTTCACCGTTGGTTATCTGACTGAGTCGACTGAGCAGGGCACGCCTGGCGAAGGCCTCCAGAAATCTGGGCTTGGGAGTGGTGCCTGCCAATATGATTGACGCGAATGATAGGGGTTTGGAGGTCATAAGCTGTCTGCCGACCTGGCTCCTCCTTCTGGGTCTTGCACAATTTTTGAAGGGTGAGTAAACATTGGCACGCGTTTAAGAAAGAGTTTCAGGGCCTGCCAGTAAATAGCGCTGAAGACCTTTATGGGCATGAGGGGATAGCCGGCCAAGTCACGAGCGCAGCTCATCCCGTTGATCGGTTCGCGCTCCAATATCAGTGTCGCGTCAAAGATTCTCCGGTTGTCGTAGAAATTCTTCATGTGCACCCCAAGGTGTGTGCCGGGGATTCCGAATGTCCAATCGTATTGAATGTCCATGGGCATAAATGGCGAGACATGAAACGCCTTCCCAAACCGGAAACGTAAATGTTCGGTCTGTGTAAGACTGGAATGTCTCGGAAGGACATAGGCATGCCGTTCGTTCCATGGGGTGTTGGTGATCTCCGCTACAATCGTCTCCAGACATTGAGACCGGGCATCGAAGCAGTAATAAAAGCTGACCGGGTTGAACGAAAACCCGAAATGTCGCAGATGCGTGAGCAACCGGATAGGTCCATCCGGGGTGTGTCCTGTTTCCCTCCGGATGTGATCCCGGACAGCTGTTTGCAGAGGGATTTCCGGATCTCCCAGATAGTCCCTTCGTCGAAATCTGACCGGTGCAGGGCCCTTCGTTGACCAGAACCAACGGTCTTCGAAGACCTTGTCGAGTTCATCAAGATCAAGATACGCATAGAACACCGGGTAATCGAACGAATGGGCTTTCGGTTCAAACCGCCGATGCCGTATTCGTCCGTGGTAGAGGCAACTCTGCATGATGCGTGGTCCTTTTGAAATGTTCCAACGCGTTCAGGGCACTCACGACTCCATCCTCATGGAAGCCGTATCTCCAGTAGGCACCGCAAAAATAAGTCCGGTTCGGGCCGTTGATCTCCGCCTGTCGCTGTTGCGCGCGGACACTGGGAACGGAAAAAATCGGGTGAGCATAAATCATGGGCTTCAGGATTTTTGCGGGGGAGATGTCCCGGCTGTTATTCAATGTGACGCAAAATTGAACGGGGGCGCGAAGGCCCTGCAAAATGTTCAGATTGTAGGTCACCGCAACCCGGTTTTGTGTGTGAACCGGAATATGGTAGTTCCAGGCAGCCCAGGCTCGCCGACGTGTGGGAAGTATTCCGGCATCGGTGTGCAGGATCGCCTCATTGTTCTGTGTGGTCATCGGGCCTAATACCTCCTCCTCCAAGTCCGTGGCATCGCTCAACAATCGAAGGGCCTGGTCTCCGTGCGTCGCAATGAACACGGCGTCGAATCGCTCGGGGGAGCCATGCAACCCTGTCACCGTCACATAGTCCCGGTTTCGTTTGATACTCTCTACCGGGGCATTGGTTCGGATGCGATCGCGAAAGGAAGCGGTCAGTTTTTTGACGTAGGCCTGGGAGCCTCCTCGAACGACATACCACGTCGGACGATTATTGACGTTCAGCATCCCGTGGTTGTGAAAGAACCGGATAAAAAACTGCGCGGGCATGGCCCACATCTGTACAGGGTCTGCCGACCAGATGGCCGCCCCCATGGGAATCAGATACCAATCAATAAATTCTCTACCGTAACCGGCCTGTTTCAGATAGTGTCCTAACGTCGTGTGCATATCCGGGCTTGCGAGGCACTGCGGGGCCTCGCGATTGAATCGAAGAATGTCCCTGATCATTCTGTAAAAGGATGGACGGATCAGATTCCGCCGTTGAGCAAACAGGGTATTCAATGTCGTCCCGTTATATTCCAGGCCTGAACGATCACATTTGACGCTGAAACCCATCGCGGAGGGTTGAGCCGGAACATCCAGTTCCTTGAGCAGCCGGGTGAAGCAGGGATAGGTTTGGTGATTAAAGACCATGAATCCGCTATCAAGTTGGTACCGTTGGTCCTCCCACTCGATCTCGTGCGTGTGGGAATGTCCTCCCACATAATCATTGGCTTCAAAGACCGTGATCCGGTGGTCACGCTGGAGATAATAGGCCGCTACATTTCCCGCGATACCGGTACCGATAATGGCAATGTTCATCGCGTGCCCCTCCGGATTTTCCGGTCTGACACAGAACGGGTCCTCCCGTAGCCGGATGCTCTGGCCGGAACCGGTTGAACATCAGGCCCCGGACAGGGTCGTTGAAACAGCCGACTGGTTCCTGAGGTGTCGTGGTTGAGTGTCATGCGTTCGTTTTCCTCTTCATTATTATCCCTTTTGCCCAACTGCCCACCGTTGTGGGACCCGTTGAATTTTGGAGAGGTCATAACCTTGAGCCGCAATAATCTTGAGCAGATGTTGATAATCCTCTTCCGGCAGCAGGGGAGTTCGAGCCATGATCCAGACGTAATCCCGTTTGAGGCGGCCGATGATGGTCTGACTGTAATCCGGATTCACAAACACGATTCGGTAGTCGGCCTTGAACGGCCAGAGAAATTGCATGTCCCACACGGCATTGGATTCCTGATCCACAACAAATCCTGTCGGGCGATACACCTTCCTTTCACCCTTGAATCCGCCTTTGCGAAAGGTAAAGGTGGTGGCGATAGTTCCATCGTCATTGAGTCGATAGGACTCCACTGCGTTGAACGCCTCCGTCTCAATGAACGTCGGAATGTTGGCAATCACATACCAATCTCCCATGAAGCGCTCGAGATTGACCTGACTGGCGGTCTGAATGGGCGGCGGGCTGCTGCATCCTAAGAGACTTCCGAGCAGCCCACAGGCTATCAATGATGAGGTGTGCATTTTCCTATTTCCCTACTGAAGTTCATAGCGCAACTTTTTGCCATCTTTAGTGGTCGATTGTAGCCCGACCCATTCGTCGTCCATGGTGTACCAGAGATCAATGGTAAACTTGTCACTTATGATACGGTGATGGTGAGTGGGAGTGGGCACTCCACGTACTGTGAATGTTTCTTCCGCCACAATCTGAATCTCTACCGGCTGTAGTTCGCCCGTCTGCGAATTGAGCAGGCGACTGCTCTGAAACCAGGCTGAATTCCAGTAGGCAAAGGTTTTGATACAACCCTCCAAGGTTTGCTCTCCATCATGGGTTTGTAACCGCAACGTTCCACCCTTGGAGGTCCCCTCCACAAAAAATGATTCACCATTGTCATTCGTCTTGGCCCGAATCTCCTTGAGGCATTCCCCTTCCCATACTTCAGCATTGGTGTGCCGGTAAGTATAAAACGTGATGAAAAAGTACTTCACATTGAACTCGGCCTCCACGTTGATCTGCGTGCGCGTCCCTTTCGTGGACACGACAAAGCGCTGAAACCCGATTTCATCATTGTCCAGAAAGACCGTGAAGGCATAAGTCTTTTGGTTGGTGGTCTGGGCAGATCTGGCCAGACCCATGGAGAAAATAAAAACCGTCAAAAGTGTCAACAACAGCGATGAACCTTCGATCATGGAGAATGTTCCAATCATGATATCTCCTCCTGATGATCGGCTAATGAGTTTGTTTCTTTCTGAGGCCCTGGAATGAAGGCGTTGGTGCTCGCGATGTATTCACGATAGGCTGGTCGTCGATCCACAATGGTTTCTTCGAGCATCGTCACACCGGAAAATTTCAGCAATAAAAAAGTTAACAGGATAGGTGAGAGAATCGACCACCAAGCGCCGGTCGGGATCACAAAGAGGAAAAATCCCCACCAGATCAGGCCTTCCCCGAAATAATTAGGGTGGCGTGTATAGCGCCACAACCCGTGATTCATCACCTTGCCCCGATTCGCGGGATTCATCTTGAAACGAGCAAGCTGCCAATCGCCCACCGATTCAAAGAACATCCCGAATATCCACACGGCCACGGCCATAATATCGAAGATGCTGTATTCAAATGGCACGGTTAACGCGACCCACAATGGCATGGAGATGATCCAGGCCAACACGGCTTGAAACACAAAAATGATTCCGAGGCTTTTCAGCGCAAAGTTTGGCTCATACTTGCGACGAATCGCTTGATACCGGGCGTCCTCGGATTCGCCCCAGTTTCTCCAGGTGATATACACCGTCAGTCGGAGGGCCCAAAGAAGGACGAGGGTGAGCACCAGGGAGGAACGATTCCAGTAGGGCTCCACGCTGCTTGAATAAATTAAGGCAGACGCGAAGATCATGACGGCCCACATGCTGTCCACGATACTGACGTCCCGTTTGGCGAGGCTGACCAGCCAGGTGAGTACCGCCAGGATAAGAGTTCCGACCAGGCCGGAGAGGTAGATGGAGAAGGTCATAGGGTGCTCTCCTTGAGACTTGGTGTAAAGCCATCAAAGCGGGTGGATAGTGCCATCAAAATTGGTGTGATGACGGCCCAGCCAATGGCCAAGGCGGTCAACGCCGCGTTTTGGTTACCAAACTCGAGGGCTCCTAACTGGTGTCCTCCATAATAGGCCAATGGTCCTCCAACGCTTCCGGCAAGTGCGGCTAGCAACCAGCGCCCCCTCAACCAACGCAGTGAGACGTTCAATAGGGTTGCGAAGAGTCCCCACATGAGCACGATCCAGTATGGGGCAGTGTGTGGGATGAGGATGCCGGAGGAGTAGTGCAGCCAATCGAGCCACACCAGCATGCTGTCCCACACGGCCCCAATCACCAGGGCGATCATAACCAGTTTGAATTCCGCTTCAGCTGCGGGCGCACTGAACAGGTGAATGGCCACAATGGCCAGAGCTATGAGTGCCCCTATCCACGGGCGTTGATCGGCTCCGCTGAGTACGCAGGCGAACCAGCCGATCTGAAACAGTAAAAGGTTGCAGAGAGTCCTGGCCATAACTTTTCCCTTCAGGTGAGGTCGGCTTTCTCAAAAAGATAATGGCTGACCCACCATTCCTGCCCCTCACGATGGCCGAATAATTCGGCACACGCCATAAAAAATATCCGCCAGCGGACCCACCAGAGGTCCGCATTCTGTTTCCCATAGGTCTCGATGAATAGAGGCCACAAGGCTTCCCGGTGAAAGTCCATGTTCTTCAGCCAGGCATTAGCCGTTCGTGCGTAATGCGTGCCGGCCCATCTCCATCGGTTCACGAGTCTGAACGGACTTTGAATGGCCAAAGGCAGATCATCACTGGGCATCATGCCTCCCGTGAAAAAATAGCGGCTCATCCAGTCACTCTCATCCCGCACTTCAAATGTATACGGGACGGCCCGATGCACGAAGATGTGCATGAAGAAACGCCCGTCAGGCTTGAGCCAGTCGTGAATCCGATCAAAAAGATGAGACCAATTCCGCATGTGCTCAAACATTTCCACCGACACCACGCGATCGAATTGAGCCTGTTCGATTTTTAATCCATTTATGTCGCATGTAAGCACGCGGATATTGCGCAATCCGCGTGTATTTGCCTGAGCGTCGATATATGCTTTTTGTGAACGGGAGTTCGAGACCGCCGTAATATGACTGTGCGGATAATGGGCTGCCATCCAGAGCGACAGAGATCCCCATCCACAGCCCAAATCCAGGATAGATTGCCCGTCATAAAGATCTGCATGCGCACAAGATTCCCCTAGGGCAGACTCTTCGGACTCTGAGAGCGATTCGACACCAGAAGGCCAGTACCCGCTGCTGTACTTCATGTGGGACCCCAACACCCCGTGAAAAAATTCCGATGGAATTTCGTAGTGTTGGATATTGGCCTTGTCAGGATGGATGGCGATATCGGAACGGGACATGTTTGCAATAAACGCGGATTTAAGTGAGGCCAGCTCTTCCACATTTTTGTGAGAAATTTCATGTAATCGTTGGCGCACCAGATGCCGAATGCCACCACGAATGAGAAGATCCGGTAGGCAATTACGACTAGTAAGTGAAAGTGCTAGTTTCATTGCGAGGGACATGATGAATTTTCACCCCCTGTGAAGGTTTGGTGGTGACCTGAAGCTCGACGATTCGGATATCAGAAAATCGAGGCTCCGAGTTGGGATCCATGCCAGATTGTTGAAAGCCGGGCGTGAAGGCGATGAGAACCCCTAAGATGATGAGAGCCAGAATGCCCTGCGTAACATACCATCCAGTTGGTGTTGCCAATTTTCTCATGGAATGTTTTCCGTCATTTTGAAACGATTCAAAAGTTTGACTCATTAAAAAATGTAAATAAATTTTCATAGAAAAATCATTTCTAGAGTCTTGGTTCATTTCCGTATACCCCCATCTTACGTATCCGAATTCCCTTCATCCACCTAAACTTTGACAAACATTAGACATCGCAAGCAAAAGAATGTAAATTCATCTCCTGACCCTTACAAGAATGATGAATGAAGTACTGAAATAATTATGAAATTCAAACTTTTGGCTTCACTTGATCCAGGCACTCTTAACTTAATGCGTTTACTGGTGGGATGGTTGAAAAACCATTAGGGGATTTGTGCTGACTCTTTCAATGGATCTTTATTTAATGATTCAATCGCAACCGGCCCAACGCAGTCTTGTTGCATCAAAACTTCTTGGGCATTAGGTATCGTTACCCTGATTGCCCCCCAACGGGTTGCATTCTTTGGTAGGGCCCGCCCGTTAAATGGTCAATTAAGGTGAAGAGGATTTAGCCGCTCGTGGTCCCTTTTACCAGGCTCACTCTCCTCTTTGCATTCTTAGGATGAGGGTTTTTGGGGTTATTTTTTTGTCGGATGAATCACAGGAGTGGAATTAGGCCAAAAATCGTTGATACTGGAGAGCGGGGTTCTGGAACCGTTAGGAAGGAAAATATGAGCGTCCGGATCAAAAACCTCTTAAGTCATAGCCATCTTTTGAGAGAATTGGTATTTTAGTCATGCCTCAATTTCCATCCGTCAGTCTCAGAACCCAATGAGGTCTCTTTCAATCTATTCGGTAGAAGCTTCTGCATGTTCCAATGTGACCGGGGAGTAACCCGAAGCTAAGGGCTTCTTCATGCTCAGGAACTTTTTTTGTATTCCTGGGACTGCCTAAGAATGTTGGCCGGTCGGGTCGGCTACGGATTCATTTAGAGCTCAATACCTTAGGGCAATGCTGAGAAATTTCACGGCCATGGCCGGCTGAGGTTCTCCGGGTATCTTTGGATTTCCCCAAAATCATTTGAAAAATTTGGCTAAAAAGTTTTGAGCAGCCCGACAAATTGACTGAGGACATCAGATTTCCATCTGATGTCCTCCTATGGGGGCCTTTAGGGCTAGTGGATTTTTTCAGCCTTCTTAAGATCCTGCTCATCAATGTATTTAAAAACGAAATACATAAGGATCCCGGCTAAAAGTCCAAATGGATAAAGACCATACATGGCGCCCTCCTTTGGTTATATGGCAGTGGAGAAAGAGCAGATGATCCTTCCATCCTTTCCGGAAAATATTTTCATATGCGAAAATATTTTTATAATTCACCTAACCTTTGTCCATGGTTTATCTAAACATTTAAGGGTCAACCGGTCAAAGGAAACCGGTTGAAACCTTAGACGGGATCTCCATGAAACCTCTGACCATCCTGGTGTGATTTTTATGAGGCCCGGAACGGTGAACAATCAGGTGAAAACAGTCCCGAGGAGGATCAGTCTATATTTTTGAGGAGGAGAAAAATTCAAGGAACGTTTGTTCAATTGTAAAGTTCTGGGGAGGAATCTGTCAGGGAAACAAATGGAAACGTATTTTACACAGATTTGCTCGTCCCCCTCTTCATAACTAATACGGGCTGAGAAGCTGCTGCTTTCCCTCGCCTTGCGCCAGATCATCTGGCTCTAATTCGACTAAATGTTCCTCCTCACCTATGCTCCGGGGCTGGTGGAACGACCGGAAAATTATGACGGAGGGACGAGAATGATTCCCGGGCCAGAAGAAATCGTGTGTGAACTGCGCTTAGTGTCATGGTAAGAACGGAAAACCGGTGAGAGGTTCAATCATAGATTTCCAAAACGCCAGCACCATGAACGCAACTTCGGACTCCTCCTTTCTGGGCGAATTGCCTAGGAGTGTTCTACAGCCCCATCGGAGTAATTGAGGATAAGCACCCGCAAGATGGAATTTAAAAGGTTATCAGGGAGCACTCGACTCATTGGACTCTGGTGCTATCTTGACCTCTTTGGAGGGAACATGTGGATCACGATGCCAATTCAGAAAATGCTTCCAACGCTCGCTCCCTGGAATCGCGGAGTGTGACGATCGGTAGGGGATAATCTTCTCCAAGTTGCACACCCGCCTCCACCAACACTTTTTCAGGCGCTTCCCATGGATTATGGAGGTATTTGTCTGGCATCTTTTTTAACTCGGGAATAAACCGTCGAACATACTCGCCATTTTGGTCAAACTTTTTCCCCTGCGTGACGGGGTTGAAAATTCTGAAATACGGTGCGGCATCGGCTCCACAGCCTGCGATCCATTGCCAACTGGCACTGTTGTTGGCAAGATCGGCATCAACCAATGTATCCCAGAACCAATCCTCCCCCAGATGCCAGTGCAACATAAGGTTTTTGACCAGAAACGATCCGACAATCATGCGCACGCGGTTATGCATGTAACCCGTTTCCCACAGCTCCCGCATGCCGGCATCCACGATGGGGTATCCGGTTTGGCCTTGTTGCCATCTTTTCAGAGATTTCTGGTCCTTACGCCAGGGAAATTTATTAAATTTCTTTTGCAGATTTTTTCGGGGGAGGTCGGGGAAATGGAAGAGCAGACTGTGGGAAAACTCTCGCCATCCTAGCTCACTCAGAAAGGTTTCCCCGTCTTTCCGCCATCCTTCGGTGCCCATGCGTTGTTTGGCGGCATACCACACCTCATTCGGTGAAATTTCTCCGAAATGCAGATGCGGCGATAATCGGGAGACATTATTTCCAGAAGGATAGTTCCGGCCTTCTTTGTACTGTTTGAGGCCGTTTTTGAGAAATGCCTTCCGTCGGGCCTGTGCCCCTGTTTCCCCAGGTTTCCAATGGTTCATAAATTTTTTGTGCCAGGGAATGGCCGGCAGCAGTTTTAAATCTATCAGTGCCACACCTCTATGTGTGGATAGCCTTAAATCTTTTGGGGCTTTTGAGGGTCGTCGGGGTTCATTGCTATTTCCGAGACATCCCTTTTGATAAAAGGGCGTGAACACCTTATAAGGAGTGCCGT
>JBATLR010000153.1:0-1765 GCA_049289415.1 Nitrospirales bacterium | reverse complement strand
AGTCCCGGATGCCTCCCATATCACGCCGCCTGTTTTAAAGCTGGACACCCGGTCAGGTCATGACCTGTCGTTGTCCGTCAAGATCGATGCAGGCGTCTCGATTCAACATGTCCAATCTGCAACGCATGACATTGTTGTAAACAATTCAAAGGCTTCTCAGGCGGAAGTACACCTCAAACAGGAAGCGACTATTCCCAACAAAGATTTTATTCTGACCTATGCTGTGGCGGGGAATGATATTCACGATGCGGTCCTGACGCATCGAAACGGAGAAGATGGGTTTTTTACCTTGCTTCTCCAGCCGCCTGACCGGGTGAAGACCGAGGAGGTCACGCCTAAGGAATTGGTTTTTGTGTTGGATACCTCCGGGTCCATGTCGGGTTTTCCCATTGAAAAGGCCAAAGAAACCATGCGCCTGGCCATCGACGGGTTGAACCCGCGCGATACGTTTAATCTTATTACCTTTGCAGGTGATACTCATATTCTGTTTCCCGAACCGGTTCCGGCGACTTCGGCTAATGTCCGGAAGGCCCAGGCGTTTTTGGCCTCACGGTCCGGTGGGGGTGGGACTGAAATGATGAAGGCCATTCGTGCGGCGCTGGAACCCTCCGATTCGCAAGAACATGTTCGCATTGTGTGTTTCATGACCGATGGCTATATCGGCAATGATAGGGCCATTCTGGGCGAAGTGCAGAAACATCCTAATGCCCGCGTTTTTTCATTCGGAATTGGTAGCAGTGTCAATCGGTTTTTATTGGATAGGATGGCCGAGGAAGGCCGTGGTGAAGTGGAGTATGTGGGCTTAAATGACGATGGCTCGGCTGCGGCGCGCCGTTTTCATGAGCGGGTCCAACATCCGTTGCTCACGGATTTGTCCGTGGACTGGGATGGGCTGGATGTATCGGATATCTATCCAAAGCTACTTCCTGATTTGTTTAGCGCGAAACCGGTGGTGCTGACAGGACGGTATACGACGCCGGGCAAGGGCACGGTACGGTTGCGGGGCAAGGTGGCAGGGCATTCAGTGGTGCGAAATATTCCCGTCGATCTCCCAGGTTTTGCTCCGGAGCATGATGTGCTGGCTTCTTTATGGGCGCGAACCAAAATTGCGGAGCTCATGGCGAAGGATTTCGAAGGTATTCAGCAGGGAACCCCCCGGAAGGATGTACGGGAAGCCATCACGCAATTAGGATTGGATTATCGACTGATGACCCGGTTCACCTCATTTGTCGCGGTGGAAGAGTTGACTATCACGGAAGGTGGAGAGCCTCGTCGTATAGAAGTGCCGGTGGAACTGCCGGAAGGGGTAAGCTACGAAGGCATATTTGGCAGCGGTGACGAACACGCAGGGAGTTTTGGGCATCGAATGATGCAGCCGATTGCGAAAATGAGTCGATCTTTTCCGGGAGGAAAGGTTGCCCGGGAATCCGCGGCCTCCAGCCCGCCGGCCATGGTGGATCGTATGGAACCGGAAAGGGATGATTCTCGTCTGGGGGACTCCTCCGGCAAGATGGATTCTACGCTCGAATCATTGGTGGAACATGTGGAGAAGGCAATCGCGTTGCCTCATAACGTGGCACGATATGTGACCGATGGAAAGGTATTACTTCAAGTCTGGTTGACCGATACCAATCCTGAGACCGTGGAGAAGTTAAAAGAACTCGGTTTTGAATTGGTGGCTCAGCCCAAGACGGGACGTTTGATAATTGGAAAGCTGGCCTTTGAAAAGTTAAAAGCGCTGGCCGAATTGTCCATGGTTCGGTAT
>JBATLR010000152.1:0-8484 GCA_049289415.1 Nitrospirales bacterium | reverse complement strand
CCTATGAACTGACCGAGGAGACGAAGAAACCCTTTCTGCTGAAAAGAAAACATGGTCGGGGCGAGAGGATTTGAACCTCCGACCTCTCGCACCCCAAGCGAGTGCGCTACCGGGCTGCGCTACGCCCCGACATTATTCTGACCAGTCGTATTCCCATCCGTCGTCATTGGTCGAAAACCTACACCGTCGTTCGCCCCAGAATCTTCAGAATACCTTGCAGTTCCACCTTCGCTTTTTCCACTCGGTCTTTTGGCACCTGCACGGCTTTTTCTGATCGTTTTTTGCGATACCAATATCGCTTCAGGCCCGCAATCGTATACCCTTCATCATAGAGCATTCGTTTAATTTCAAAGACCGTTTCAATGTCGGCTTTCGAATAGACCCGGTGCTTGCCCTGACTTTTCTTGGGTTTGAGAAAAATGAATTCCGACTCCCAAAACCGCAGGACATACGCGGGAAGATTCGTCAAATCGGCGACTTCCCCTATTTTATAAAAGGCCTTATCCTCGTGTTTGGTTCCACCCCCCATACCTGCAATCACCCCACGGTGTGTCTAGCAAGAGAGTGAACGAGACCGAATGCGAGATTCTCGCCAGTCAAGAATTGACATATTTCTTAAAGAGTTGGCTTGGTCGGAAGGTCACCACTCGTCTGGGCGTAATGGCAATTTCTTCTCCGGTTCTTGGGTTCCTGCCTTTCCGCTCTCCCTTGTTCCGGACAACAAAGTTACCAAACCCGGCAATTTTAACGACTTCCCCCTGTTGAAGCATCGACTTGATCAAATCCAAGACGTGCTCCACCATTTCCATTGAGTCGGTTTTTTGGATAGCTGCCGTCTCTGTGATGATTTCGGCAATGTCAGCCTTGCGCATAAATCAAAACCCCCTCACCAGTGGTCTCGAAGACCGTACATACGGATTGTGAATTCACGCCTCCGACCGTTGTTGCTGGCAGCAACGTAACGGGCAACGCAGATGATGTCAAGAACCGGGCTCTTCAGAGGATTCCCCTTTGTCAGCCTATACCCGGAGAGACCGCTATCACGTTTACGGCTTCTCCTTCATGAGCTTATACTCAATACTATCGGCCAGGGCCTGCCAACTGGCTTCAATGATGTTCTCCGATACCCCGACCGTGCCCCATTTTTCCTTGTGATCCCCCGACTCAATCAGGACTCGCACACGAGAACCCGTTCCATGTCGCCCGGTCAACACACGGACCTTATAGTCCAGAAGTTTGACTTCCTTTAACTGCGGATAGAAATGCTCCAGCGCTTTCCGAAGGGCATGATCGAGCGCATTCACCGGCCCATCACCGACCGCCGCGGTATGTTCAACCACTTCCCCGACTTTGACCATAATCGTGGCTTCGGAAATAGGGTCTTCATGCGTTTTCCGTTTTTCCACAATGATCCGGCACCCCAGGAATTCGAAGGATGGGGTATAGGTCCCCATGGCTTTCCGCACTAACAATTCAAAAGACCCTTCTGCGCCTTCAAATTGGTAGCCTTCATATTCCAACGTTTTGAGGGAATCCAGTAATTCGAGGACCTTGGGATTATCCTGAGGAAGATCCAGTCCGAAGGTTTCCATCTTTCCAAACACGGCACTTCGTCCGCTGCTATCGGAAATTAAAACGCGGCGGTGGTTGCCGACGATATCGGGATTCACATGTTCATAGGTGAGCGGGTTTTTTTGCACCGCATGAATATGCACTCCCCCTTTATGCGCAAACGCGGTATCTCCCACATAAGGCTGCCGTTTATTGGGAGTCAGATTGGCCATCTCGGCCACATAATGAGAAATGGCGCGAAGGTGCGCCAAACGTCCATCCCCCAGCGCTGTTCGCTCCATTTTTAATTCCAAATTGGCCATCACGGAACACAGGTTGGCATTCCCGCACCGTTCTCCAATGCCATTGATGGTGCCCTGAACCTGGATCGCTCCCGCTTGCACGGCAATCAATGAATTGGCGACCCCCATCTCCGCATCATTGTGTGCATGGATGCCTAACGGCACAGAACAGCTCTTGCGGATCTTCGCAAAGATCTCCCCGATATCCCATGGCATCGTTCCCCCATTGGTATCACACAACACGATCCGCTCCGCTCCGGCTTCTGCCGCAGCTTGAATGGTTTTCATGGCGTAGGCGGGATCCGTTTTATAGCCATCGAAAAAATGTTCGGCATCGTAAAAGACCTGCCGTCCCCTCGACCGGAGATAGGCAATGGAATCGGCAATCAGTTCTAAATTGATAGCCAACGTCGTTTCCAAGGCTTCCGTCACATGGAGGGTCCAACTTTTCCCAAAGATGGTCACAATATCCGTTTCAGCGGATAAGAGGGCTTCCAGCGTCGGATCGGCCTTTGCCGTATTTTTGGCTTTTCGCGTCGAACCAAATGCCACAATTTTGGCGTGCTGCAACGGAGTGGTTTTCATGACTTGGAAAAACTCAATGTCCTTCGGGTTGGCTCCCGGCCACCCTCCTTCTATGAAATGGACCCCTAGCTCATCTAATTTAAGGGCGATGCGAACCTTATCCTCCACCGAAAAGCTGACATCTTCGGCCTGCGCTCCATCCCGGAGGGTCGTATCGTAGATTTCGATGACCGGAAATTGAGAATTCATATCACGCATTCGTACCATCGGTGTCGACACACATCGCCACGCTAGGCCTTTCTGCTCCCCGGAGATACTTCTAATTCAAACTCCTGGTGCAAGGACCGAACCGCTAACTCCATATATTTTTCTTCCACCACACAAGAGATTTTTATCTCAGAGGTACTGATCATCATGATATTAATGCCTTCACGTGAGAGCGTCTGAAACATTCTGGCTGCGACACCGGAATGCGAACGCATTCCCACTCCCACTAACGAAACTTTGGCAATGGATTCGTTCACCTCGACCGTCCGCGCTTCCACTGATTTGGCAATGTCTCTGATGAGGCTCATGCCTCGAGGAAGGTCAGCTCTCGGCACGGTAAAGGAAATATCCGTCAGGGAATCCTGACTCACATTTTGAATAATCATATCCACATTGATGGCGGCGTCGGCAATGGAGCAGAACAATGTGGCCGCAATCCCAGGGTGATCCGGGACCCCGACCACCGTGACCTTGGCTTGATTCCGATCGCCCGTGACTCCTGAGACTAAGACTTGTTCCATATCGACATCCTCTTTTACCACGCAGGTTCCAGGCCCGTCTTGAAAACTGGATCGCACTTCCACAGGGACCTGATATTTCGCCGCTAACTCCACCGAGCGGGATTGTAGGACCTTTGCACCCAGACTCGCTAACTCTAACATTTCTTCATAGGAGATTTTATCCAATCGTCTCGCGCCCGGCACAATATTGGGATCGGCCGTGTACACCCCATCCACATCGGTATAAATAAAGCAGGTATCGGCCTTGAGCGCCGCCGCCAAGACCACGGCCGTCAAATCCGAGCCGCCGCGCCCTAACGTGGTGACATCGGATGCGGCATTGATCCCTTGAAACCCGGCCACGATGGGAACAATCCCGTCACGCAAGGCTCCCAGCACCCGGTCCGAATCGACACGGGAGACTCGGGCTTTGGTATGTGTGCTATCGGTCACAATCCCAACCTGACGTCCCGTAAAGGATTGCGCCCTGATCCCAAGACTTTTGAGGGTCATCGCCATCAGCGCAATCGTGACCCGTTCTCCAGAAGAAAGGAGCACATCCAGCTCCCGATCATCTGGATCAACGCTCAAGGTCTTGGCCATTTTCATGAGGCGATCCGTTTCCCCGCTCATCGCGGACAACACGACCACCAATTGATGCCCCTCCCGGTAAGTGTGTTGAATAAGCCGAGCCACGTTTTGGATTCGTTCCAGGCTCCCCACTGATGTACCGCCGAATTTTTGAATATACAGTGCCATAGGCTTTTAGGATTTAGTGAGTAACCATAAATCGCTCAAACAGTTTGGTAGCATCACGGAGTGGGCGGTTGGCTACCTCACGTTCATTCATTGGTCCCGCATGATTTTCGGATTTTTCCGCTGGTCCTTCAAACACCAGATAGGGCGATATGGAAGACCCTCCATCCTTCTGCCAATTCGGACATGGAGTCACCAGGACGACGATGCGGATGGAGTCGGTGCTGCCAACAGACAAATGTAGGGCTCCAATGACCTGTTCGTCCACTTGCCCTAGATATTCCACTAATTGTGAGGGTGGCACCGCCTGTCCATCCTTCAAGCCCCACTCGTAAAAGGGAATGTGCAGACAGACCAGGTCATGCCTGTCCAACGCCGTCGAAGCCTGATTGGCTACGGCCTGCAACCATGCGATATCTCCCCCTCCCACATGTTCGACCTTGACCGTCTGAAGTCCAGCAGCCATTCCAACACCGATATACGGCCCATCGGGCGAAATCACGAGACCGTTGACTGGCCACCGCTCATGTAAATGAGGCAATTCCACAGGTTTCCCGGACCCCCACAACCATAAACAATTGGCCGGTTTCAACCCGGCACTAAGGCGCTCGTGATTCACAGGATGATGGCAGAGAATCGCCCTAGAAGCCGCCATGAGTTCACGTAAGATGTGCGATCCATCGCCGGTCGGCAGATACGTCTCGATCGATTGTCCAAAGGCCTCGTATGGGTTGTGACAGGCCACTTTCCCGCTCGCGCCCACCCAGACCATCAGATGCCGATGATGGCTGCCCATGTAAAATTGAATATTTTCAGAAATCAATTGTTCATTAACGGCATCAATGAGTTCTCGAGCCTCCTCAGTCCCGATTCCTCCGCCATAGGGGTCGGCCATGAATAGGTGAGGACCAAATTTTTTCTCATCCCCCCATCCATCCTGACCCCGGAGAGTCACCAAATGACAAAGATAGGCTACATCATGGGCGTCCAGAACAACCTCTAATCCCCCTGCCTCAAAGGCACCAGGACCGGGATACCATTTGTGTGGATCGTATCCCAATAAAGCCAGGAGGGCCATTTCCCCGCAAAATGGACGGGGTTCTCTGGGAACTCCTAAGCGCCCCAGTTCACCATGCTCCGCCAATTCGTCCAGGTGCGGTGTCCGAGCGGATTGTAGGACGGTTTGGTCTCCTAATTCTTGATACGACTGTCCTGTCAATCCATCGACGTGAATCACGATCGTTTTTCGCACGACCTGAGCCTCACTGTGTTGAGTTAATGAGTAGGTGAACGAACAATCCGGGTTTTCAGAAGACCATGAGGGATTATTGATTCGTTAATTGCGCTCTGACCGCTTCATGTGTTGCAGGAACCGTCACCGGGCGATAGGAAACCGAGATGGCCGTATCCGGATCTTTCAACCCGTGTCCCGTTAAGGTACACACAATATCCCCCTCCTTCGGCAACAACCCGGCGCGATGCATTTTGTCAATCCCAGCCAGAGACGCAGCGGAAGCGGGCTCGCAAAAGACCCCTTCTTCACTCGCCACCATTTGATACGCTCGAAGAATTTCTTCGTCCGACACCATGTCCAGGTATCCGTGTGATTCCTCCACCGCTTCCAGGGCCAAACACCAACTGGCCGGATTGCCAATCCGAATGGCTGAAGCAATGGTTTTCGGCTCCTCCACGACATGCCCCCTGACCAAGGGCGCGGCTCCTTCCGCTTGAAACCCGAACATCCGAGGCAACCCTTGCGTTTGTCCGGCCTTGTGGTACTCCCGATATCCTCGCCAATACGCAGTAATATTCCCCGCGTTCCCTACCGGGAGCGCATGAATGACCGGGGCATACCCTAACTGATCACAAATTTCCATGGCCGCCGTTTTCTGGCCCTCCAAACGAAACGGGTTAATTGAATTGACCAATTCAATGGCGGTTTCCTCGCACAAATCTTTTACGATCGTTAAGGCCTGATCAAAGTTTCCTTCAATCTGAATGACTCGGGCCCCATGCATGAGCGCCTGCGTCAACTTACCCAATGCGATATTCCCTGCCGGCACGACGACATAGACCGGCAACCCCGCCTTCGCCCCATAGGCCGCTGCCGAAGCGGAGGTGTTGCCGGTCGAGGCGCACATAAGTCCCCTGGCCTTGCTTTCTACGGCCTTGGAAACCGCCATGGTCATTCCCCGGTCCTTAAAGGAACCGGTTGGGTTGGCCCCTTCTATTTTTAGATACAGACCCAGGCCAGGACAGATTTTCCCGGCTAAGCGCTTTGCTGGAATGAGTGGGGTATTCCCCTCCAGTAGTGACACGATCGGAGTCTGCTCTCCCACCGGGAGGAATTTCCGATATTCCTCGATAATGCCACGCCAAGGAATCATAATGGCTTGTCCCCCTTCGTGACGCGATTTGGCCTCATGTATTATTCCACCCCTTCCATCCGAAGTAACGTCGTTGGCTCTGATACCATGGGAAGTGCATTAATTTCCTGAAGTGCCGATTGAACCGCCCGCTCCACAGAGCGATGTGTCAAGATGACCAACGGCACCGTCTGTCCTTCCTTGCGCCCTTTTTGCAGGACAGACGAGATGCTGATCCCACGCTGTCCAAGAATTCCCGATATGGACGATAGAACGCCGGGTTGATCTTTGACCATGCACCGCAAATAATACCGGCTTTCAATGTCGTCCATCGGCCGTATGGCAATAGGCTCACGTGATTCCCATTGGAATGAGGTCACAGGAACCCGTCCGGCAACCCCGGCGATACGATTGCGCGCTAAATCGATAATGTCTCCCACCACCGCACTGGCTGTGGGAAGCGATCCAGCCCCTTTGCCGTAGAGCACAACATCTCCAACCGCGTCACCAATCAGATGAATGGCATTGTAGACCCCATTGACCTGTGCAATGGGAGATCCGGCCGGCACCAGGGCGGGATGCACTCGTGCCTCAATGGCATGCTCGTGAAGTTTTGCGATTCCCAACAATTTAATCGTAAACCCGAGTTCACGGGCAAACTCGATATCTACCGTCGAAATACGGGAAATGCCCTCAGTGAAGATGGCTCCCATGGGCACGGGAGTCCCATACGCAAGATTCACCATGATAGCCAGTTTGTGTGCGGCATCCACGCCATCAACATCCAGTGATGGATCCGCTTCGGCATACCCCTCCCGTTTGGCTTCCTGTAAAATTTCCTCAAAATCACGGTGCTCATTGGTCATCCGGGTCAGAATATAATTTGATGTGCCATTCATGATCCCTGTAATCGACAAGATACGGTTTGCCGCTAAGCCTTCGGTAAGCGATCGAATGATGGGAATGCCTCCCCCCACGCTCGCTTCAAATCCGAGATCAACGCCTGCCTTGAATGCGGCCTCAAATATCTCTTCTCCATGGTCGGCCAACAACGCTTTATTCGCCGTGACCACACACTTTTTTCGCTCAAGCGCCTGAAGAATAAACCGTTTGGCCGGATCATGCCCGCCAATTAATTCCACCACAATATCAATAGCCGAATCATCCAGAATGTCCCTGACATCCGTCGTGAGTACCCCTTGAGGTACCGAAACCCCGCGGTCAGTTTTCACATCCAAGTCCGCAATTCGCATGAGTGCCACCGGAACTCCGACACGTTTCGTGATAAGGCTGACATTTTCCTGGAGAATCTTTACGACTCCTGTTCCCACCGTTCCAAACCCGATCAGCCCAACCTGAATCGTCTTTCGCATTACACGTCTCCATCCAGCTTTAAGGCCTGACGGATTCCTCGAACGGCCTGGAAAATCCGGTGCTCATTTTCGACTAATGCAAAGCGAACATAGTCATCGCCGCCTTCGCCAAATCCTATTCCCGGTGAAACCGCCACTTTGGCATCTCGTAACAATAACTTGGAAAACTCCAACGACCCCATGCCAAGGTAGGGTTGTGGGATTTTTGCCCAGGCAAACATGGTGGCGCGAGGATAGTCGATCGGCCAACCAATGCGATTGAGCCCGCGGACCAGAGCATTGCGCCGTCGCTCATATCGTCCCACAATTTCCTTTACGCAATCCTGCGGACCGTTCAGGGCAATAATACTGGCAATTTGAATAGGCTGGAACATACCATAATCCAGATAACTTTTGATCTTGGTCAACGCACCAATGACTTCACGATTCCCGACACAAAATCCAACCCGCCACCCCGGCATATTATAACTCTTCGAGAGGGAGTAAAATTCCACGCCAATTTGTTTGGCCTCAGGAATTTGAAGAAGGCTGGGGGCTTTGTACCCATCGAACACGATATCGGCATAGGCCAAATCATGAATGACCCAGACTTGATGTTCCAGGGCAAACTCCACCACCTTTTTGAAAAACTCCAGATCAACCACGCGAGTGGTTGGGTTATGAGGAAAACTGATAATCAATGCCCGAGGGGCTGGTTGCGTCTGCTTGAAGGCCTTTTTCAGATTTTCGAAAAAATCCGAATCCGGCCCTAGTTCAACCCCGCGGACTTCACCACCCGCAATGATCACACTGTACATATGAATCGGATACGTGGGGGTCGGTGCCAGAACCACGTCACCCGGTC
>JBATLR010000151.1:0-12765 GCA_049289415.1 Nitrospirales bacterium | reverse complement strand
GTGGTGGCCCTGATGGGGATCCTCCTCATTTACCATCTTTCCGGTCTCCACACCTTTGACATTGTGGTGTTGCGTGAACAGGCTCATTTTTCGGATACGGTCGCTACGTTAATTTGGTTTTTGATCTTTTTTGGTTTCGCCTCTATCGCCCCGATATGGCCTTTGCATTCCTGGTCACCCGTCGGGCATGCCGCTGCCCCCGCAGCTACCAGCATGCTGCATGCTGGTGTGTTAATGAAGCTTGGGCATTTTTCCATTATTCGTGTGGCCTTTGAAATCCTGCCTGATGCGACGCGGGAGTGGATGTGGGTGGCGGCTGTTCTATGCGTTTTTTCTATCGTCTATGGGGGACTGGTGTCTTATTTCGCCAAAGACACCAAATACGTCATTGGTTATTCCAGCTCCAGCCATATGGGCTATATCTTCCTGGGCATGGCCGCATTGAGCTATATCAGTCTATCCGGCGCCGTGATTTATATGTTTGCCCATGCTCTGGCAACCAGCATGTTGTTTGCCATGGCTGGCTGGGTGTATGACCAAACCCATTCACGAGACATTCCATCCTTGGGAGGACTGGTTGAAAAGATGCCGTTTATTGCCGGGGCCTTTATCGTCGGCTGTATGGCTTCAATCGGCATGCCGGGGACGATCAATTTCATTGCTGAAGTGATGATTATTGTGGGGAGTTGGGATGCATATCCCTTTCAAGTCGTCGTGGCGGTGCTCGGCATCGTTCTGACCCTTGCGTATATGTTCAAAATGATGCGGGGGCTGTTTTACGGGAGATTAGATCCGGAATACGCCCATGCCACCGATGCCAGACATTGGGTGGATCGCATGCCATTGCTTCTTTTAATAGTCTGTAGCATTACTCTTGGGATTTTCCCCGGGCATTTTTACGAAGTGGTACGGTCGACTGTGGAGCCCATGGTAGACCGGATTAACCATGTGGCTCCACTCATTACCCAAAACACCCAGGGCCTTTTACCCTAAACGATACTAAATTGAACCTACTGATGACTGTCTGAATATCTGCAATGACCTTTCAACTTGATCTTTCCGTCGCTGATCTGCTCCTGTTTCTGCCTGAGATTTTTCTCACACTCTGGTTATGCCTCCTCCTGTCACTGGACTTTTCGCTGAAGCGAATGACGCACCAACAATTGGCCTACCTGAGTATTGCGGGGTTAGCGGTCACCGGTCTGATCCTGTTGGGATTTGACCAAGCCGGTACCACCGGGGCCTTGTTTAAAAACATGTTCGTGCTGGATCGGATGGCCATCTTCTTTAAGCTCATTATTGTGGGCGCCACTGTCCTTATCCTGTTTATGTCGATTGATTATGTGCAGGACTTCAGGTTCTTCCGTGGCGAGTATTATGTCATGGTCGTGATGTCGGCCCTCGGCATGATGTTCATGGCTTCGTCGAATGACCTTCTCTCCGTCTTTGTCACCCTGGAATTTTCAACCTTTGGGTTCTATGTGCTGGTCGCCTACCTCAGAGATGACCAGCGCTCATCGGAAGCCGGCCTCAAGTTTTTTATTTTAGGGGTATTTGCGGCCGGGTTATTAGCCTATGGCATCAGCTTGGTCTATGGCGAGACCGGGACCCTGATTTTCTCAGAAATGACCGGCACCCCTGGAAGTTATGGGTTGGCGATTGGCTACATTTTGATTTTTGCCGCCCTGGGATTCAAAATCGGCGCAGTCCCTTTTCACGCCTGGATTCCTGACACCTACCAAGGCGCGCCGACTCCTGTGACGGCCTTCCTCTCCATTGCACCGAAGGCCGCAGCATTGGCTATCCTTATCCGGATGTTTTACGTGTCCCTGGCTTCATTCAAGCCAATGTGGGTGTTGTTGTTTGTCGTCGCATCCATCTTCTCCATGACCTACGGCAATATCGTGGCTATTGCCCAAAAGAATATTAAACGGCTTTTGGCTTATTCCGGCATTGCGCAAATTGGAAATATCATGATCGGATTAGCCGCAGGGACGAAACAAGGCAGCGATGCGATTATGTTTTTTCTCCTGACGTATCTTTTTGCGAATTTGGGAGCGTTCGCCGTCATCATTGCCGTGAGTCGGGTCATGAAAAGCGACGAAATTGAAGATTATAATGGTCTGAATCGACGTTCCCCGTTTTTAGCGGCGTCCATGTTGCTCTTTCTGTTGTCGCTGGCTGGAGTTCCTCCGCTTGCGGGATTTATCGGGAAAATCTATTTATTTATTGCTGCCATGAAAGAGGAGCTATACACGCTTCTGATTTTCGGACTCATCAATATCGTCATCTCCATGTACTACTATCTGATTGTCGTTAAAAAGATGTACATCAACGAACCCACCGATTCCTCGCCAATTCTTGCATCCATGCCGATCAAAGTTGCGGTGTACGTCGGGATTGCCGGGACCGTGTTGTTGGGTGTGTACCCAGGACCGTTTATCGACTGGGCCGTTAGTGCCTCCCTTATGTTCTCCAATATCGCAGGACCCACTGCTGCCGCGTCCCTACTTCCTGGCGGATAATCGCCTGACCGGGTATTTGCGCCTTCCACCCTCCTTCTCCGATTGACAGGCACAATCTCGTTTTCCGTGTTTCCACGTGACCTCCTTGAAAGGGGAGAATGTGGGATGAGGATGGGTACAGCTTGATGGTGTATTAGGAAAAGGGAAATTTGGTGGAGTTACATTCGCCAGGAGAGGATGGTTTCTAGGGGATTGAGCCCATTGAGTTGCCAAATAGCTCCGAACACCACGGATATGGTCACAATCACTAAGAGAATCAGACCGATGAGGATCGAATTTTTTTTACTACGGGGATAACGGGGGGGAGGGACTTTTTGAGACCCCGACGGGTCTTGCCACAATGCAGAGGGTCGTCGTGGCCCCAGGAGTGCTGTGGTTTTCCGGAGAGGTTCCACATGACTGGCTCGCGAGCCTTTTGTGGCTACCCTTTTCACTGGGGCGACTGAGGGTATCTTCCCTGGTGATGTGGTCTCTGGCTGCACAGGTTGGGGAGCTTTCCTGGTATGGATATAGGATGCTCGACAATGTGGACACACCAGCGTTTCCTGGATTGATTCGCCATTATCCTCCTGCTGTGGGAGTCCTTCTGCTAACGACACCCGGCAATATGGGCATGTGCGGGCATCCGGCGAGACCAGACCGTGACATTGTGGACAGGTATGGAGTCCGGATGCACGTTCCTCTTCTAATGCGTGCTTCCCAGGAGAAGGGAAGGCGCATTGAGGACAGGCTTGAGCTTCGGTCGAGACCTCTTTGTGACATTCAGGGCAAGGAACAAGGGCCATGTAGTGAATTTCCGTTCTCGCTATTTCACAGATTTTTCGAGCATATTTTTTCCTGATCTTTCAGGAAGGCAAAGTCGATACCTGGAAAATTTGCTTGATTTATGTGTAAATGCAGGAGTGTCTTCCTCCTTCTTAAACCGAATGGAAGATGAAGGGGAGGGCCAAGCCTTCACCTATTCTCTCTCATCTGATTTGCTCTTCTCAAGAGAGAGCGTTTTTTTTAACAATTGGGTTCCTTGATTTCATCTCTATGTTCTCTTTTAGGAGTAAAATGTGTAACATTTCCGGGCATGTCCAGACACTGTTATCTTGGGGTGATTCCTTGTCCTATGCCTTATTATGATAGCAGGATGCAAGGAATTAACAGGGTTTCTCAAATTTCCATGAGGGTACTATGGCCAATGAAACAAAAGAGGAAAATCATTCTATCACCCAGGCGGTCAGCCAGCGATACGCTAAAGCGGTGACCAACGGTGAACAGTTGTGTTGCCCGACCGGGTATAACCATGAGGATTTGGGGCAATTTATTCCAGAACCGGTCTTAAAGGTGTCCTATGGCTGCGGAACTCCGGTTGGCCTTTCAACTGTCCAACCTGGGGAAGTCGTCCTGGACATTGGTTCTGGAGGCGGGATCGACTGTTTTGAAGCGTCCCGGAAAGTCGGGCCCCGAGGTCGTGTCATTGGAATTGATATGACCGATGAAATGTTGGCGTTGGCGCGTACGCACGCACCAACAGTTGCCAGCAATCTGGGGTATCCGGAGCCGAATGTGGACTTTCGAAAGGGATTTGCCGACGCCATGCCTGTTGAAGACGATCAGGTGGATCTCATTATTTCGAATTGTGTCATTAATCTCGCTCCGGATAAGAGGAAGGTCTTCCAGGAAATGTTTCGCGTGCTCCGGCCTGGTGGACGGTTCACCATTTCCGATATTGTTGCCGACCAACCAATTCCTAATTACTTAATATATGACAAGGCCAAATGGGGCGATTGTTTGTCTGGCGCCCTTACGATCAAAGACTATTGGAGCGGGCTTCGGGACGCCGGGTTCAAAGGGCTTCATCAGGTTAGTAGTATTCCATGGAGAGTGATTGACGGCATCCAGTTCCTTTCTGTGACACTCACGGGGTATAAACTGGCTTCCACATCGACCACTCCGTCGTCGGCCTTTGCAACCCTCACCGGGCCATTCTCTCAAGTGCTGGATGAGCTGGGTACAACATTTACCCGTGGCAATCCTCAGCAAATCGATGAACGAACGGCCGCATTATTGGCATTGGCTCCTTATCATGAGCGATTTATTATTGACGAGAAACCGGTGGCTCTGGCGGTTCAAGATTCCCGAATGCTGGCCGTCTTTCCCGAAGAAGCGCCTTGTATATGGGAAGGACAATTTGCCGTGTTGACCGGACCGTTCTTAGAGGTCTGTGACGATGACCATCACACGTATCAATGCGGTGAGCCGGTAGAAATTTGTTCTAAAACGCACAAGGTCCTACAGACCACTTCTTATCAACCCTATTTTGCGATCATTAATCGATCAAGAGAGGGCGTGGACTCCGAACCCGTCATTTGCGGGCCATCAACGGGATGTTGTTAGGAATTTCAGGAAAATCACCCTGTCGGTGTGTGAGGATAAAGCCATCAAGACGATGAAAACTTCAGCTCTCCCCATGGTTGCCCCGAATAAATCTTCCGGGATGGTTCCGTCGTTTGAGCAAGCGCTGGCACCCCATCATTCGCTTCCCCTCAAGGCTCAATCGATTTCCACGCTTCAGGTCAATGTCGGGAAGGTTTGTAACCAAACCTGTCATCATTGCCATGTCGATGCCGGGCCTCAACGGACGGAAAGCATGAGCAAAGCCACCATGGACCAGATCCTGGACGTTCTCGACCGCACCCCTCAGATTATGACGGTGGATATCACGGGTGGGGCGCCTGAGATGAACCCGCATTTTGAGTATCTGGTTGAGCAATGTCGGGTACGAAATCGAAAGGTGATCGACCGCTGTAATTTGACTGTGTTCTATGTCAAGGGGAAAGCGCATCTTCCTCAATTTCTTGCAGACCATCACGTTGACATCGTCGCCTCCCTCCCCTGTTATGAAGCAGACAATGTTGATCAGCAAAGGGGGAAAGGCGTGTTTAATCGGAGCATTACCGCTCTGCAGACTCTCAATGGCTTGGGGTATGGAACAGAGGGAACCGGCCTCATCCTGGATCTGGTCTATAACCCGCTGGGCCCTGTCCTTCCACCGCCTCAAGTCGAACTAGAACAGGATTTTAAAGAAGAATTGGGACAGCGATATGGGATACAGTTTAACCGCCTCTATACCATCACCAATATGCCGATTAGTCGTTTCTGGGATGAGTTACGCGAGGCAGGACAACTTGAGCATTACTACGCGCTCTTATTAAATAATTTCAATCCATTGGCTGTTGAGGGGCTGATGTGTCGGTCTCTGCTGAGTGTGGGATGGGACGGGCGCCTCTATGACTGTGATTTCAATCAAATGTTGGATCTGCCGGTCCAGCCGGAATCTCAAGCCCGGATAGACCGGTTCAATTTGACGGAACTGAAACACCGTCCAATTGTGGTCGGGCCCCATTGCCTTGGGTGCACGGCAGGCTCCGGTTCATCGTGTGGTGGAGCCCTGACCTAATTCGCCTGCCTTCCATCATCAATCATCAGTTTTCGAATCCGGTCTTTAGGTGACGTCCTCAGGCTTGAAATGCCTGGCGCAATCCTGGCTGCAGAAATAATACGTCTTTCCCTTTCGCTCCTGCACAATCGCCGTGCCGGCAGCCACGTATACTTTACAGACGGGATCTTGAATCATCACGTCTTTCCCTGGAGTGGCGGGGTCAAGTTTGGGCTGACTCCATTCACGGAAAGCTCGACGAACCATAAAGAACAAGATCACTAAAAGAATGAGAATCGTAATTATTTTATACATGGTGTGTGTTGAGCCTTTGGGGATAGATAGCATTTTGTACCATGTTTTCAGGTTTGATTCCACATAAGCCGTAAACGGCCCTTTCCCAAGATGATTGTTGATTCACATGGCTTTCTTCCATTGCTGTGCCCTTTCTCAACTTGTTAGGATTTTCCCTATGCTGCCGTTGAACTTTTTTCTGAACCTCGTAGGTCTCAGCCTATGTTGATCCGGGTCATGCTAATGGTTCTCGCATTCGGGGGATGCACCATGAGCCAACCCCTTACGGGAACAATCGTCGATCTGACCTATCCCTTTGATGAGCATACCGTGTATTGGCCAACGAATGAGTCCTTTCATTGGAAGAAAACGAATTGGGGCCCCAGCAAGCAGGGGTATTGGTATGCCTCGGCGGTCTACTCAGCTTCAGAGCATGGTGGCACCCATCTCGATGCCCCTATACATTTTGCAGAATCCGGATGGAGTGTGGATGAAATCCCTGTCGACCAATTAACAGGTGAGGCGATCTTGCTGGATATTCGAGCACAGGTGGAGTCCAATCCGGATTATACTTTACAGGTTGACGATATTGCCCAATGGGAAATCTCGTACGGTCCAATCCCTCCTAAAGCCATCGTGTTACTCTTTACCGGGTTTGGACAGTATTGGCCGGACAAGGTCCGATATCTTGGTAGCCCCACTCCGGAGGATCCCGCTACGCTCCATTTCCCCGGGTTTTCTGCCCAGGCCATAACATTTCTGCTGACGAAAAGAGATATTGTAGGAATTGGGATAGATACAGCCAGCATTGATGCCGGTCAGTCACGAGATTTTCCCGTTCATCAAATTCTGGGTCGAGCGAATCGCTATGCGTTGGAAAATGTGGCGCATCTCGAACTCTTACCACCCAGAGGAGCTCGAATAACGGCCCTCCCTATGAAGATTCAAGGAGGCACAGGAGGACCGGCTCGAATTATTGCAACCGTGCCTTAGGGTCTCATCAGATCTAAGACTGAATGAAAGGTCTTTGGGCTCTCTTAAATACACTTGGAGAAATAGTGATGATGAACAAAAGGAAATTATGGTTACGATTACGTTAATGGGTGATTTGCAAACTGTTGATGGGGAGCGAGCCCTTGGATGCGAGATTGCTGACTCCGTCACCGTTAAGCAACTGATCAGGAAACAAGGCAAACCGCTTCGGGAAATCTTTCAGTTGTTAAAAGAAAAAAAAGTCATGGTGACCGTGAATAAACGAATTGCCAGTGAAGAAACTAAAGTCTACGATGGAGATGCCGTCTATATTGTCGCTCACGATGGAATGGGACAAAGCGGACTTACGCTCTCGCATTACTAATTCAAGCTGACCATATTGATGGGCTCGGGCCAACCAGGTTCTCGGGTGGTTCACCCATGGGCTTCAGTCTTCTTGCAGAGACTTCCGTCCTGAGGCGGATCTCCTGGCAGCGGATCAAAGGGCTCCAAATCGTCCATTCCCGGTGAGCGGTCACCCACGCAAAAAAAGGGAGCCGCCTTATTCGAACGGCTCCCCCTCGAATGTTGAGATCTGATTATCCTTCAGTGATGTGAATCTTGCGAGGTTTAGCAGGCCCAACCTTTGGCAGAGTTACTCGCAATACTCCATTATTCAGTTTGGCTTCAATATGTTCCTGATCAATTACTTCAGAAAGAGTAAATTGTCGGAAATATTTCCCGGTCTCGTACTCGCGTAAAACATGCTCCTCTTTCTCAGGAACAGAAACTGACGGCACACCGCTTAAAGAAAGCACATCGTTGCGAAGATCAATTGAGACATTTTCGGATGGCACCCCGGGCATATCCGCCACAATGGTCAGGGCTTGATCGTCTTCAAATATGTCCACATTGGGTGAGAACACCCGACCAGGGATCGTTTGTTCGGCATCCGATTTGACTTCCCGTTTATCCCGCACTTGTATGTCCTGCGTCTGTGTTGTCATGTGTTCATTCTCCTTTGATATTGAATGGGGTTTTCCCATCTCTCACCTTCATGTCAATCTCTTTATCCGCTAATGGCGATTTTTTTCGGTTTCGCCTTTTCGGCTTTAGGCAAGACCACCATTAAAATACCGTGTTGATATTTTGCTTGCACTCGCTCATTGTCCACATCCGTGGGTAATGTTAACTGTCGTCGGATTTTCCCGGCTTCCCGTTCTCGACGATGATATCGCACATGAGATTGCTCATCCGGAATCGCCCGCTCACCTGTGACGGTAAGATTTCGGCCTGTGACCGACACCTCCAGTTGATCCAGCGTCATGCCTGGAACTTCCGAGCGAACATAAACATTTTCACCATCCTGTGACACATTCATAAGCGGATAGACGCCCGCTGGAGAATCCCAACCATTCACCCTGGATAGTCCATTGAACAAATGACCAAGATCTCGTCGAAGCCGGTCCAGCTCTGAAACTCCACCAGAAAAACCATCAAACGGCCAATTTTCTAATCTTCGAATGACCATAGCTTACCCCTCCTCTTTGAACTTCTCGTACTCCGTTCTTCCAAATACTTGTTAATTCGTCGGGATACCTTCGAAGGTCAAACATGCATCGATGTTACTTATAAAATAATTTCAAAATTCCGGGAGTCAAGTAGGACGATAATATTCGGGGGAAATGCTTAACAGGAGTGGGAGATTGTTCGGTACAAAAGATCGAGGAAGGAAGGAGAATGAAAGCGGAGATAATGAAAAACACAGGGAGCCCAATCAGCGTAATTGACCTGAAGAAAGCCATAACCACATCCCTCTCGCTTCAAACCGTCAGGCCTTTTAGAAAATTCGGGAAGGAATACCTAAACCTTCTAATGGCGTGCCTGTTTGTCGGAAAAAGACAAGACTTATCCTGATCGTAGGGTGGGAATTGTTCGCCGACATTGGGGGAATGTTTTTGGAAAACAGCTTTGCGTTAACCGTGTTTGTGTTGGTGCATGGGCGTTCGGGCCTGACGACCATGATGGTGAGCAATATGGCCGCTATTGACATTGCTCAATCCAAATCGTGAAGGTACTACTTCCTAGGTTTTTACGGCGGTTTGTCATAGCGCCGCTCACCATTCAAAAAGGAGGACTCGATGAATCAGCGATCTTTTGGTCTCGGATTACTGTTCCTCATGATGTTGGTATGGAGTGGATGCGATTCCGGCGAATACGGAAAAGAAACGAAACCGGAACCCAAAGCGGAAAGTACGCCAATGTCGCCGGCCGAAGCTCCGGGCATGGCGGAAACGCCACAGGTGGAGGGTGCCCTGATGGCAACTGCCGGAGTTGCCGGTGCAGCAGAAAATGAGGAAGGGGTCAATCATTTTCAACAGGGGCATTGGGATGTGGCCCAAGAACATTTTACGAAAGCCGTAGCCGCGAATGCTGAACTTCCGGAAGCGCATTACAATCTTGCGCTCGCATTGGATAAGTTGGGAAACCACGCCGACGCGACGAACCATTTCAAAAAGGCCTTGGAGCTGGCTCCGGCTGATCCAATGATTGCCGGTTCAAAAATTCTTCAGGCCCATGTGGGCGGGTGAAATGCTCACATTGAGATAGGTCCAACAAGACAGAGGGATTGTCATAGGACTTTTACGGGCATTCTTGTTGCTCCCGTATTGAGGTCCAACGTTGCGCCGAATTCCGGTATGACATTTATCACCGATGGAAGATAAGCTATGCCGTGAGTGCTGGCAGGGTGTTGAAAAAATCCGCCAGCGGCGTTCTCGCCCCTTGGCCGTGCTCACGTACTTCTCTGTACGCTCCGCTTGTCCAAGCGGCTGTGGCCTTTCGTTCGAGAGGCCTCAGGGCAGGACGGGACGAGCCTTTTTAAACATCCTGCTTTGCTCATGGAAGATCATAAATTTTTTTATCCCGATAAGCCTCAGAAGAATTTTGAGTTTTTCAACAGCCTGCTAGGAGTCCTTCTCAAAACAGGGGGCACCCCGGGATTGTTTTTTCCACTACCAGACTAGTGACGAGAACCGGTTTCTACTCACCCCACACTCACTGAAACAAATTTGCCAGGCTCTCCCCCCATGGATGCGTTGTATTACCCCTTTCATTTGTGTCACGAACAGACGCTTCATCAGATTTTGAAGGATTATTCCCCTGTCCACTTTCTGGATTTTATGGCTTTGCAATTCACCCCATTCATGGGGGCAACAGGATTTCCAGACCGGATGGGAGATTATTACCCTGATCTATTAGAGAGCGGTAGAATCATCCAGGGGCATAATGTCAGTGGGCCGCTGAGTCCGACGATGGTTACGGCGGTCAATCAGGATCTCGCCGATCCTCTTTGGCGATCGATCGTTCATGCGGCCTTGAAGAATGATCGACGGTTTCAGCGAGGGTTAGTGGCGTTCTCCCAGGATAGCCAAGGGCGAAGTTCCGTCCCGACAGACGCTGCGCTTTTGGCGGCCTTCCAAAAGCCGGAAAGAGAGTTCGTGTCTTATACCGTCGAAACCCTTCAAGCCATGAGCCGAAGGCGGTTGGCTGAAGAGGAGAACCTGACATTTGAGTATGGATTCGGATTGATTAAAACATCAGCGGCTCTGGTCTATAGTATGAAGCTCTGCCGACACCTGGGCCTCGTTGCCGTCACCGATTCGCCGGCGCATCATCAGCTCCTGATAAGAACGTGTCGGCGGGATAATGTGGGGGTAAGTAACTTCTGTGTGAAGCGGGAAGGGTACTAAGGAGGAATATAGAACAATGCCGGCTACTGGGGTTCTTCATCCCGGATTCGAAGAAAAACCGGAAAGCGAGGGATGCCGTTTTCGGTCAATCCCTGGTGACGAAACGTGACCCGGCTTTGTAACGGTGGCGGGCGACGCCGTTGCTCATGACTGAGCCCGCTTCCGATAAAGAAGATGATCCCACTATCCGTGCGCACCTTGAGTGAACCAATCAGACCGGAAAACTGACCTTTGCCTGGTCGATACCCGATGACTGTGGCCTCGGCATCAGTGAATAATTTCAACTTCAGCAAATCCTGACTACGGCCACTGGCGTACAACGCGGTGTCCCTGTGCAGCATCAACCCCTCGCCGCCTTCATCGATCACCCTGTGCAACCATTTCAACAAGTCTTCTTCGGTCCCCACCCGCTGTTGCTCGATGATCCCCAAATAGGGAGAGACGCTTCCGGTCTTCAAGCCATTCATCGCGATCACCCGTTGGGCAAAGGTTCCGCCATGTGCCGGGAGATCAAAGATCATGAATCGCACATGTCTCCATCCCTCATGGGGTTGTTGTGTCCGGACAATGGACGATACCTCTTCATATCGCCCTCGCCCCATCCATAACTCTCCATCCAAGGGCATGGCTGGCAATCCTGTGGTAAACCATTCGGGTGCCGCAAACACATTGCCTCCTCGCGAAATCAAATGTGTCCCATCCCAACGAGCGCGGACGCCGTCGAGTTTTTCGCTAACCCGGTATTGGCTGAGATCAAGACCCTGCCGATAGATGTCCGCCAACATCAGTTCGGGTATCGTGCCGGCTTGGGGGACAGAGCAGGGAAGAAGAATGATGAGGAGAATGACCGGAAACAGGCAGTTCTGAAGCCTGCGGCCAGACCACGACAGGCCCAAACGATCGGGCGTCAAATTTGGTGGGAATGATCCAGGAAGGGGGTTCCCCACATTATCTCCCCTTCGGGAAGGAGTGGTCTGGTCAATCGGCAATGGTGTCAAGAAGTTCGATTTCTTCAGGTAATAACGACAATTGTCCGGCCTGGAGATCGTCTTTCATATGTTGTTCGCTGGTCGTTCCGGTCAACGGAAGCATGCCGATCTGCATGGCAAAGCGAAAGACCACTTGCGCCGGATTCGTCCCTAACCGTTTGGCGATGGCCCGTATGTCGGGATCGCCCACCACGTCCCTGTTGGCCGTAAGGAGTGAAAAGCCCTGGTAAATGATGCCATGAGCCTGGCAAATCCCCCTCACTTCTCTATCCCATCCATGGGAGGCGTAACACCGGTTCTGCACGACCATGGGTTTGATCCTCGCTTCCGTACAGAGTTGGGTGAGCTGTCCGGCCGTGACATTGCTGATGCCAATCATTTTAGTCTTCCCGGATTGATAGAGCTCCTCCATGGCCGCCCACACTTCCCGGTCCGATTCTCCCAATCCGAATCGTGAATAGGGCCCGTGCAAGACATATGAGTCCACATAGTCGGTGTGGAGGTGGGTCAACGAGCTGGCAAAAGATTGCTGTACCTGAGTAGTGAGATCGGCTGAGGCATCATAGGGCGTACGATGGTCCTGTCCGTTCACCGGCGTAAATTTCGTTTGCAAAAACAGGGCCTCCCGTTTCACTCCTTGCCTGTCGAGGGCCAGCAGAGCTTCCCCCACCAGGTCTTCCCGGTAATGAATGAGCTGGTTGGCTGTGTCGATGGCCGTGAACCCCGAAGCCACCGCCAATTGCACCAGATGGGTCGTAGCGCCTTCTTTCCACGCCGTGCCATACATCATCGAGGGAAGTGGGACA
>JBATLR010000150.1:0-3401 GCA_049289415.1 Nitrospirales bacterium | reverse complement strand
ATCCAAGACCACATCAAACCCTGGATCGCCTTCCTTGAAGTTCGGGGTTAAATCGAGGAATCCTTCTCCTGATGCAGCTATTAAAAATTCACCTGAGCCGATAAAAATATTCTTTTCCACAACATTGCCAAGGGGGTGTCCTGGGTTTTCTTTGAGAATATTCACCAATTCAGAATATTTGAGGCTCCATGGTGGGATCGTGTATGGCATCGTCAACAATTGACTGTAAAGCTTTGATGCGGTCACATTCATCCTCACTCCACGCCCATCAAAATACATGTCAATCGTGGTATCTTTGAAAATGTTATTGGTAATGATCGTATCTCTTCCCCCACCAAGTTGAATCGCCCGATAGACTCGATCAAAAATATTCCCATGAATCACAAACCCACTTTCCTGGTCATCCAAATAGATCGCATTAACTTTTCCTGCCCCTGATAGGGCAAAAATGTCGTGAAAATAATTAAACCGAATCACATTCCCGCGATCCGTCCAGCTCCTCCCCATATAAATTGCACCAGAATCACTTGTTTCCTGTACAACATGATGAATCTCGTTATACTCAATAAGATGGTCATTTCCATGGAGTTTAATTGCACTATGCGGCAGGTCATGAAATTCATTATGACGAATCGTAACCCCGACACCGCTGACACTCACACCCAGATTAGGTTGTACCACTCCTGTTTTGTGTATCTCATTGTTCTCTAACACATGGCGGGATGATACTAAGGTCTCTCTATTGCCACCTGAAAGTGCTACTCCCCCTCCTCCCGTATTGACGATTTCCGAATCTTTTATCTGATGATTCACACCATGTCTTAATACAATACCCGTACTTCCACTATTTTGTAGGACTATCCCGGCAAACGATAATCCTTCCCCACCTTTCCCCACCACTATGCTACTTCGTGCTTCTTCAAGAACCACGTCTTTAAATATCACCCATGAAGCTTCCTTAAGCGAAAGGACAGTGGGAAGAATAGACAATTCAACTGTGTGAGTGCCAAGAGGTTCTGGAGGATAGAAATATAATAATTTTGTGCTCCGGTCAAAATACCATTCACCAGGCGAGTCGATTTCCGATAGGAGATTTAGGGCAAAATAGCGCTGCCCGTCCCGATGACCGTATTTATGATAAAGGAATGGAGTTGGGTGCTTGATATCTGGAGATTCAGGGAGGGCCTTGATTGTCTTCGTTACCGTATCAATGGATTCAACTTTTTCAAATGCATTGGCCCAATCCCAAAAAAAGAAGCCATTGAGATAGATATTAGTCTCATCGACCCATCGCTCTGGCCGTGAACCGACATAGGTGAAATGGGCTTCAACCGTTCCTGTGTTTTTATAACTTGTAACAGTTGTAGGGCCTACCGCGCGATCAATAGTTGTATAACCTTCATTCGGCCACCGAGATAAGGGCATTCGCTTGCTGTTATAAAATAACTCTAATAGGTTTGCATTGCCGGCCTGGGGCCATTGTCCTTGCAGATATACCGGGACTGGCTCTCCAAAATCTACGCCTTTCCAACTGTTGAGATCAGCTTGAACAATATGTGGACGAGCAGAAACATCTAAACGTGAAAGTATCGCCTCATCAGTAACCGGAACAAATCCCGTCACTTTTCGTCCCCCCGAAATTTTTACCGTCTCCCCAGGCTTGCTTCGATAGACAATCGGATATTCCTCACTCCCAGAATCCTTGTCATTAAATTCAACAGGTGCATCGAGATAATGAGTTCCCTTTTCAAGCCAAACGGTTATAGACTCTTGAGGGGGTAAACTCTTTTTATATGCTCTTACAGCTTGCCTAACTTCATTTAACGATTGACCAGCATGCGTCACATAAAAATCTGCTGCATAGACTCCTGGGGTTACAATGAATACGAATACCACCAGAAAAACGTACAAATGCATAATAACAATCGATCTCCTTTTACCTAGTTCCCACAAAATTTCCTAATACCCAATCCTCTTTCGCAATCCTCAAATTCACTTTTAGGGGCTCCTCTTCCGGCCACCTATCCATAGCGTCAATATCCCTTTCACATATTTCTTTTCCTAGGTAATTCCCACGGAGGTTGACGGTGGGGAATGCTTCCTCAAAATCAACACAACAGTGAGGTTTATTATAAACATTATGGAACTTACCCATTACCGTCAGGAGAATTCTCCATACCTAACCAACTGGGCCACCTCCCGCTTACACTCCCGATTGCACTGAGTGGATTTTCCCATAATAGCCCCCCACAACTATTGAAGCTCTTTTCAAATGTGCCAATACTTTTTTGCCAAAAAGAGATGGCACCCTGGCTAAGGCGTTTCCTTGATGGAACGATAAATAAGCTCCGCCACAACTTGAGAGCCATGCTCATTGAGATGCCCTTCTCGTGGGAAGAACATGGGGATTTTTGTCCCGTTTTTTTGAAGTGCGGGGGAAGCATCAATAAACGGAATTCCTTGCTCTTCGCAAAACTTCCTCAGCAAATTTTGGGGTCTCTCTATATCTGCTAGAAAGGTTTCATATCTTGGATCCTTTTCCCGTTTATTGGAAAGGATTGCCTTGTGAATTCCTGAAGACTGAAAGGGTGAAGGAATAAACAATACAAAAAGCTTAGCCTGATATTCATTGCTGGTGAGCTTCGCCAGGTAAGTGAGGAGATCTCTTGTTAACGCCCAACGCTCCTCCCAACCAGGATTATACCACCCGGTAATAATACCAGGCACGCGCGGTAGGTCAGGAATAATGCCAAATATTTCTAAATAGTCTAGTAGCTCAGAATTGGCGGCAAGCAGTATCTCGATTCGCGAACGAACAAAATGAAAAAACAAGGATTTCTCAAAAAGGTTTATACTTGTTTTCCTGATTTCAGGTTTCTCAGGAACGCTATGGTCGAGTTCTCCCCGTTTATTGATAGTAAATACCGGCTTTATCGCGGAGCGTTTGAGTGAATAGTCAAGTCCGAGGTTATCAAGAATATCATTTGTGAAAAATGCCAGAATGAGTTTGTTGCCAATTTGGTATCCGTGCTCCACTAGCTCTTTGATCAAGAGAATCTCTTGCCCGGTGCCATATCCGGGTGCGGAAACATTGATAAACTCAAATTTTCCTGCACCAAGTTTTTGGAGTTGGTCGGTAAGATGCTCTCCGTCGTTTAATGCCTCGCCGAACACAAAGGAATCACCTAGAATTGTGACGCGCTCTCTGTCAGCCGGTAAGGCTAACGAAAACTTATGGTTTCGAAGCCCATCCTCATTGACGGTGAAATCAACCTCACGAAATGCTCTGAAATTGAAATGACGATAATTCCCAGGACGTAACGCCCAACCGCGACTTTCATTATAAAGCTTAAAATCGCTTGACAAACCAGATGCTTCTGTCTTGATAGAAAGCCTAAAAT
>JBATLR010000149.1:0-1916 GCA_049289415.1 Nitrospirales bacterium | reverse complement strand
ATGACCGGCACGGAATTGTCCACCTGCATTCGCTATGGGCAGGCCCCCATCGTGGTGGTGCTGAATAACCGCGGCTATGGGACGGAACGGGAAATTCTCGAAGGTTCGTTCAATGACATCCATGAATGGCAGTACGAGAAAATTTGTGATGTGTTGGGCGGAGGCGTTGGTCATCGAGTGGGCACGTTTGGGGACTTAGTGCAAGCTTTGAATATTGCTGTTGATGATCACAAGCAAGTCCATGTGCTGAATGTCCTGCTTGATCCTCGTGACCGATCCACCGCCATGAAACGCGTTGCCCAGCGATTGGCCAAACGGATGGCGGGACAAAAGCCTTAATTTTCTCTCACTTCTGAGCCCTGTCTCATCATCACGACCTGTTTAAATCCCTTTCATTTTTCGCTTTCCTGATATTCATCAAAAACCCTTGTCCTGATTGGTTGCGGGCTTGATTCATGCGCCCGTATAATAACCTGGTTTGGGACAAATTTTTCCTTTCAGCCAGGATAGGACCCTTCATATGAGTACCGAGACCGTCGAAAAAGATTCCAAAAACTACCCGATTCTCCGGAATTTGCAATATTCCCCGCTGAAGCAGGGGGAAGAGCAATATATTGTGCTGTGGGACCCTTCCGGCCTGTCTTCTGAAAAGCTGGTATTGCCGCTGAATTTTTTCTATCTGTTTCAGTTTTTTGATGGAGAACATTCTCTGGAACAGGTTGGTGCCGAGTATCTCAAGAAGTATGGCGAATTTATGATGCCGGATCGCCTCACAAAATTGGTGAGCGATCTGGACGAGAAATTGTTTTTGGAAGGGGAGCGACTGAAGCAGGTGCAAGCGCAGGCCTTTGAGGCCTATCGAAAGCTTGACTCGAGACCGATGGCATTCGCCGGGCAGCAATATGAATCCGATCCGGCCAAATTGCGAGCGCAGATCGATGGGTTTTATTCCTCCAAAGAAGGTCCGGAAAAAGGGAAAGCGGAATGTGCCGGTCAGACGATTAAAGGTCTTGTCGCCCCGAATTTTCAATTAAAAGATGCCGGGCCCATTTACGCGTGGGGCTATCAGGAATTACGGGAAGGCCAGGTCCCGGATGTGTTGGTGTTGATCGGCACGTGCCATGCCGGTCTCGAAGGGGGAATTGCCTTTACGGATAAGGATTTTGAAACGCCGTTTGGGACTGTGCCGGTCAATCGCGCGATTATCGACTTAATCCGCAAAGAAACCGGCGAAACCTTTTTTGTGGAAGATATTGCTCATCTTCGAGAACATAGTTTGGAGTTGCAACTGCCGTTTCTCAAGCATGCGCTGGGTGAAGGGCGGGAGATTTCCATTGTACCGATTCTCGTGGATTTTCCTCCTGAGACATTGACGGGTGGGGAGTATCAACAGCTCTTTCACCGCATTGATCAATTTCTCACGATTACTAAACGTGCGATCCAGGCCAGCGGGCAACAGGTGTGTGTTATTGGCAGCGCCAATCTGGCGCATATCGGGATTCGCTATGGAGACAAAACGCCTCCCACTGATTTTTCATTTCACCGATGTATGCAGATTGATCTGGAAATGTTGAAGAAGGTGGAAGAAGCGGACCCGGAAGGGTTTGCAGAATTTATCTTGAAAGAGGGGAATCAGCGGCGCATTTTAGGATTTGGGGTCATTTTTTCCCTGATGAAACTGCTCAAGCGTGATGGGGAGGACTTCAAAGGGCAGGTGCTACGCTATGATCGGGGTATTACCGATCAGTTTAGTTCGACGGTGACGTACGCCAGTATCGTGTTTGTCTAACGGGTCTGTTGAAAAAAGCCGCCAGCGGCGTTCTCCCCATTTTTCCGTGCTCACGTATTGCACATACGCTCCGCGCGAAAAATTGGCTGTGGCCTTCCCTTCGACATGGCTCAGGGCAGGACTGGAC
>JBATLR010000148.1:0-1823 GCA_049289415.1 Nitrospirales bacterium | reverse complement strand
ATGATGTGAAGTTGTTGTATAAGATTAAAATGGGATCCCGGCGGAGCACTACCCGGTGCGTGTGTGGCTCGTCATAGAATGAATACCAGAGGGCATGAACCGTTCATGGCAAAAGACGACATCTGCGAGCCAATCTGAAACCTAAAAGTACGGAGAAGGGAGGAAGAATGGGCTTATTGAAACTGATAGCGACAAAGGCCTCGGTTTCACGGAAGTTCACGACTGATCGTGGAATTATTCACTCCCATCACCTAGACCGTTAGAACGTTGGTTCTAAACCGTTCCCAATAGAGCCTGAATGGGTAGCATTGCTCCCAGATCGGCCCCATGTAGCTACTCCTGCATGCGCCTCTTCCATTGTTGATCGTTGAGAAAAAGCCACGAGGCTATCGAAGCCTTTCACTCAACCAAGAGCCAAAGTTGCACTGACAAGTGAAATCAAGGAATGGGTGTGACATTCAGATTTTTGGGAGGCTCGGGCGGTACATTGTCTAATCCTGTGATCGGGTGAGTGCGGAGTTTTATCGTGGGTTGGTTCCAAGCCGGTTCTTCGCTGTAATACCATTTCCATTCGTTTCCGTCTCGAAAGATAATATTTCTCTCTACCCCATTTGATTGGACGACCCGTTCATTTTGAATAGTTCTCATGTCGTCAAGATGAGTAGTAGCAAAATACAGGTTGTCATTATTGCTACCAGGATGAGTACCACCAGCCGGATCGTAAATTAATGTGATGGTGTTGTTATCATCGTGTAAATAGGCGTCAAGCCCGGACCAGCCCCAATTGAGTGCCCCTACTCCGCCTAACTCATTGAGACTCCAAGCATTTGTTCCTCTAGATACAGACTTTAGCTGTCCGCCCTCGGCAGTAGTGACGTACAGACCGAATTGGCTGCCATCATACACCCAACCTGCAGCATAGACTTCACTCCCGCTTGAGGAATATGTGCCACCGACCGCCCCTTCCACAGTCCAACTTTTCCCGTCAACCGACGTCGCTCCATACACCCGAGAATCGACGCTAATATTACATCCACAGGTTCCTCCTCCTCCAAAGTTACAGGTCTGAGAACCCCCGGGCGATTCGACACCAAAGTATCCGTAAAACTTCCCCTTCGAAGGAAGGTACTTAATATACGCGGTTCGGATTCCTTCTTCCTGGGAGCTTACAGGTACAAAATCATGAGGTTTCAACACTGGATTACCTGTGTATTTCGTAAAGTTTATTCCGTCTGTACTGGTGGCAAGACCGAGAGATTGGTGGTTGACATCACCATCCGCATTCCAACACCCGTTAAACCCTGCGAGATAATGCAGATAATAGATTCCGCCAACTTTTGAAACACCACTGACAGCAATGCCAGGTTTATTTTCCCAGGCAACTCCAGTACTGTTTTGGAGAACAACCCCTTTTTCGGTCCAATCGGACAGCTTTTCCGGAATTGTATCAAGGGCAAATGCCTGCCCTATCATTGCCAAAGTTATGATTCCTAGGAATAAAATTCGCATCGTAAGCATATGGCATGCCCTCCTTAAATTTTCCAATTGAACACTTTTCCTGCTTTGCTCTTTCTCATTTCGCCCCCGTTTATTTTATTAAACCGGTGGAAAGATTTGTGGTTCACTACAAACTGACTATAAGGGGTTAAGCAAAATCTACGCCATCACAATAGGATCATGCTGGGTACGATTCAAAGGAATGGGATTTTACCAACGGGAATCCTTTTTCTTCCATTCGGGAGAAAAAGCCAAACCTTAAGGCAGGTGACAGGAAGTTACTTAAAGTCGACGATAATGCAAAACGTTAATTTCCATAAAAATAT
>JBATLR010000147.1:0-8522 GCA_049289415.1 Nitrospirales bacterium | reverse complement strand
GTGCGGCTAAGTTTTTCTTGGCTGAAACAGGAACGTCACCATTCTCAGCCATGTGGGTCCATGGTCTTGCATAAGAAGTTTGAGTGAGTCGGCAAGGCTGAGCAAGACTCTTCGCATTTTTTTTAATGTTCCTCGCGAACACTGATCATGGCATGGTGGGTTACTTCAGGCTGGAGGGTGCATCTTCTATAGCCGGTTCCATCTTCACATTTCTCAGGCAAAACGCTGGTCAACAAAAACAGAAGAATACCCAAAGGCATGGCAATTAAAAGTGTAACATTGTGTAACTCAGTGAATCACTTTTGTTACATTTTAATGTTACACCCATAACATGATTTTTATGTATACAAGACATTAACTTATTGAATTTAAAAGAAAATATTATTTAAATTTTGTTGGCATATATATTGGATATTGAAATAAGTTATGTCGATGAAAGCAATGTCAACATTAGCAGTACAAGTTCTACGGTGTTTTTTTGAACTGATAAATGCTGGAAGGAGGAAGTTATGAATAACAAAATATTTATTTCAGCTCTTCTTGTGGGGATGCTTCTAGGGCTTCCGCATTTTGTCTTGGCTAGTGATAACGGTCAAGAGCAGAGTTCACCCTGGAAAATGCAGGCCCAGGGTTGGTCGATTCAAGATCATATGACTGCGGCAAAAGCTTCAGAAGGGGAAGTCCAGTTCCTGGAAAGCCGTGTTCAGGATATAGATAAGCGCATAGCCCACTTTGAGAGCAAGCCACACTTCGACCCGAAGGGATTTCATAGAAATTCCTTGAAGCAAATCTCCTCGACTTTGAAAGGGAATAAGAATCTTCTGAATGAGAAGACCGCGTGGCATATTAGGCAAGCTGATCAAGCCAAGCTGACGGAGTAGTGGATGCCTGTATGATGTAGTTGCAAATGTCAATAAATGTCTATCGCTGTTCCATGGAATGTGGATGTTGATGAATATCCCCATTTCATGGAACAGAATAAAAACTCCCCCTGTATTATTCTTGTGCCTGACGTATACGTCAGGCTTTTTTTTTACTAAGCATTTTTGATCTCCTGGAATTGCAGGTCGGTCTCGCCCTGATGCCAAAAAATATAATACAAATCGTTTCGACGCAGGAAGAAGGGGGCTCCCTGGTGCCGCTTATCCAAAGCAAGGCCTATTAAAGAGGTAGGAAAAGACCAGGGGTGTGGATATACCTGTGGCGAATTGGCGTGCGATTGAGCACAGGCATGTACGTGCGTTTTCGCTCTATTCCGAAAAATAAAAATGAAGTTTTTTTAATAATGTTTACTTACATAAACCAATTGATTGTGTGACCTGGAGGACACTATGGGAGAGGGTGTGGTTGAACTTATTAAGATATTGAAAAATAAAACATATTTTTATGAATATTAGCTCAGGCGACATCACAATTTTGACAAGGAAAATAGATATTTGTACACCACAACAAAAGCGGTTAATGGCTCAGTAATTGCTGCCACTTTATAGAAATTTAAGCGTAATATTTTTGCCCATGAATAACGGTTTCTTGTTCAAAATTTCCAGTTAAGGTTACGATCCTTCGTACTCATATTTCAGTGTGAGGGGATTACTCATGATAATGGATATGACTCACCCAACCGATCAACTAGCCCGAAACTTCTATCAAACCTTGCTGGAAGTCACGAACATCTTAAATTCCCAACGGAATACGGAAGATCTGTGGAAAGCCATTACGGGACACATTAAAAAGGTGATCTCTTGGGAACGCGCTGGTATTACGCTGTATCATTCTGACATAGATGCTTTTCGGTTTTATGCGGTGGAAACGAGTATGCCGGTGGTGAAGTTGAAATGTGATGCCATCATTCCTCGAGAAGGCAGTGCAATGGGGTGGGTGTATAATCATCGGCGTCTTCATATACGTCCCCATTTACAACAAAATCCCGTATTTTTAGAAGATGCGTTTTATCACGAAGAGGGCCTGGGAAGAATGATCAATATTCCCATGATTATTGGGGATAATTGCATCGGATCTTTGAATATCGGCAGTGTGGAATCCGGAGATCCGGATCCGGAAAATGTCTTGTTTTTACGCCAAGTGGCGACTCAAATTGCCTTTGCCATCGATCATGTGCGGGCCTATGAAGAGATCAACCACCTGAAGGAACAGCTCACCCGTGAAAATGCCTATCTCCTAGAAGAAATCAAAGTTACGTACGATTTTGGAGCGATGGTTGGAAACAGTCAAAAATTCAAGAACGTGCTGGACTTGGCCCAGGCTGTGGCCCCAACCACGACCTCGGTGCTCATTATGGGGGAAACGGGAACGGGAAAAGAACTATTGGCACGATTACTTCATGAGTTGAGCCCCCGCAAAGTAAAGCCTTTTGTTCGAGTCAATTGTGCGGCGCTACCTTCAGGTCTGGTGGAAAGTGAGCTCTTCGGCCATGAAAAAGGCGCGTTTACCGGTGCAGAGACTGGAAGACCCGGCAAATTTGAATTAGCCAATGGTGGCACCTTGTTTCTCGATGAAATCGGGGAGATGCCGATTGAAGCGCAGGCAAAACTCCTGAGGGTTTTACAGGATGGTATCGTGGAACGAGTAGGCAGTATCGAAGGGAAAGCCGTCGATGTGCGAATCATCGCCGCGACCAATAGCGATTTAAGCAAGGCGATTGCCGAAGGCCGTTTTCGTTCCGACTTATATTATCGATTGCATGTTTTTCCGATTGTGGTGCCTCCCCTCCGGGAACGTCTGCATGATATTCCCCTTCTGGTGCGACATTTCATGGAGAAAAATCGGTTGCAGTTCAGACGAAACTGTCAGGAAATCGATGATCGTTCAATGGAAATGCTGGTTCAGTATCCATGGCCGGGTAATGTACGGGAACTGAAAAATGTGATTGAACGAGCCATGATTCTTTGCCAATCGTCGGTCATGCATGTGGAAGATTCGTTGTTGCAGTCACCGGCAAACGATATGGATCCTATGCCGCCCACTCAATTAAAAGACGTGGAGCGCACTCGAATACGACAAGCTTTAGCGGCGTGTGAATGGAGAATTGATGGCCCATTAGGGGCGGCCAAGCATCTGGGATTACATCCCAGCACCCTGAGAAGCCGATTGAAAAAATTCGGGATCAAGCGGCACTCTGAATAAGACACCCAATCTTGGGCTGTGTGATTGAGAAGAGAAGCCGGTTAGTCTGGAGGTAACAATTTAAAATAGTCCATGCCCTCGTCTTTGTTCTCCCAATCGAAACCTACCTCGACTGACTTGTGAGCATACGAACGGCTTAGCTCAGGAAACTTTGTCCCGTCCCCCTGCTTCACTAAGATGCTTTTTTGTCCTCATGTCATTAACAGGTCATCTCGACAGGACGGTTTTTCAGAAAGGAAACCTACGTAAACGGTTTTCTTTCCACAGCTCCTAGAGGGAGAGGGTTCCGGATGCGACAAAAGGCCATACGGAATCCACGCCATCTTTTTCAGATCAATGATAAAATCTGTTTGTTTGTATATGACTGTTCAGTTGTGGAGTCCGGGAAATTTCTATCCTCAATGGTTTAACGAAGCAAATTCAATCTTCAATGAGAATTTCAATAGCCCACAAATTCTTCAGAACGAATATTGGTCCTTGGAATGCCGGTAGACTCAAGCATCTTTCGTAATCCATCAGCCATTGCAGGGGGCCCCACAACATAATACAGAGCCATCTCCGTCTCTTTAACATATTTTCTGAGCATGACATGGTCTATCCGGCCGGTTTCACCTTCCCATGTTTCCGTGCCTCCGTTTGGGCTCGTCATCGTTCCAATACAGGTAAAATGTGTATTCTCTTGCTGAAGGGTTTGCAGTTCATCAAGAAAAGCGGCATCTTCCTGATGCCGATTTGAATACAGGAGAATGAGATGATGTGAGAGTTTGTGATGAGCGGCTTCGACCAGCATACTTCGGAACGGTGTAATTCCGATTCCTCCTGCGAGAAGAACGATCGTTCGGGAATCGTCAGACGGTAGTATGAATTGTCCGAATGGACCTTCAAGGTCAATTGTCGTTCCAAGAGGCATTTCTGCCAACATGCGTTTAAAGGCGGTGTCCCGAAGGCGGGTGGCGACCATGAGCTGTTGTTCGGAGGGAGCGCTGGCAAGGGTTAAGGCCCGTGTATGGCCTTCTGGATCGGATGTTGAAAGATTCGGTAATGACAGATCGATAAACTGACCAGCTGTAAATGTGAATCCGGCCGGTCGATCAAAATAGAACGCCATTGTACTCTTGGCGATTTCCTGACGCTTTCTCAATGCCACATGATAAATGGATGGCTTGGTGAGTTTTCCCATTGAGATCGCTCCTTGATGGTAGCATTCGTTATGAGGTGCTCCGAACTCACATTATCCTAGCGTTTTGGTATGGGGTTGAGTCAATTGATGGCTCATGGTTTTCATTATCCGGTTAAGACGAATCCATTTTTCCTCAAGGCTTAACCATAAAATAATCCTACTGCTTTTTCAGATTTCGAATAAGTTCAAGCGCATTTCTCTTATTAGACAGGTCATTCGGTTCTATGCTTGATTCTGTCGCAAGAAAGGGTTGAAGGACTGTGGAACGAATCGAGAGAAATTACCGGGCACTATTGAATGTCGCGATTGTGCTCAATTCACAACGGGATACCGATAGTCTCTGGCAAGCCATTATCGAGCAGATTGAACAGGTCATGCCCTGGGCCAGGGTCAGTGTGACTTTATATGACCGTGAGTCTGACGGGTTCAGATTTTATGTGGTGACGACTCATTTGGCGAAGGTTGTGCTTCAAGGTGATTCAGTGATTCCGCGGGTAGGGAGTGGCATGGGGTGGGTGTACGACCATAAATCTATGCATGTCCGTCCTGATCTTAGGCAGAAACAGGTCTTTCTGGAAGACCAATGGTATGTGGAGGAAGGGCTGGGACGCATGATCAACCTGCCGTTGTTGGTTAGGGGAAAGTGTGTGGGGGTGGTGAATCTTGGGAGCGTTGATCCTGGCAACCCGGAGCCGGATGCACTTGAGTTTTTATCGCAAGTGGCTATGCAAATTGCCTATGCGATTGACCATGTGCAGGCCTATGAGGAAATTAATCTGCTGCGTCAGCAGTTGGCACGAGAAAACATCTATCTGGTCGAGGAACTCAAACTGACAAAACACTTCGGGGCCATGGTAGGACGGAGTCAGGTTTTTCAGCATGTATTGGAACTTGCCCGCGAGGTCGCTCCTACGCCGGCGACGGTCCTGATCACGGGGGAGACGGGAACCGGGAAAGAACTCCTGGCCCAAGCCATTCATGACTGGAGCATGCGTGCGAACAAACCCTTCATTAGGGTCAATTGTGCGGCCCTTCCGGCAGGATTAGTCGAAAGCGAATTATTTGGTCACGAAAAAGGAGCATTTACCGGAGCCGACTCGAGACGTGAGGGGCGTTTTGAGTTAGCCCATGGCGGGACCTTGTTGTTAGACGAAATCGGGGAAATTCCTTTGGAGACCCAGGCGAAATTATTGCGAGTAATTCAGGACGGGATGGTTGATCGTGTGGGTGGCAAACAGTCTATCCCGGTGGATATTCGGTTGATGGCCTCGACCAATGCCGATCTGCCATCAGCCATTGAACAAGGTCGTTTTCGTGCTGACCTTTTTTATCGACTTCATGTGTTTCCGATTACCATCCCTCCCCTCCGTGCCCGGCCAGAAGATATTCCAGAACTCGCACAGCATTTTCTGGAGCACTATGCGATGAAACTCAAGCGGCCCTGCGAAACGATTGAACCGGATTCTCTGCAGCGGCTTATCCGGTATTCCTGGCCGGGCAATATTCGAGAACTGGAAAATGTGATTGAACGGGCGGTGATTCTCTCCCACCAAAAGGTTCTGCGCGTTGATGAACGGCTTTTGATTCTTCAGAATGCAACGCATGAATCAAAGGCTCCGGCCGGATTAGTTGATTTTGAACGGCAACATATTCTTCAGACCCTGGCCTTCAGCAATTGGCAGATCGAGGGGGAGGGCGGCGCGGCAGAACAACTCGGATTGGCACCTAGCACGCTCAGAAGCCGGATCAAAAAATTAGGTCTTCAACGCCCGACCCGACTCTAAATTATTCAACTTCACACTCTTTCTTCCTACCTGATCTCACACTTTTTTCCGAAATCCCATGTGCTGAAGCCACGGTGGGTGGTGGTATGAGCCACCGAGACCACCACGATCCTTCATGGGGTTTCAATACCAGTTCATTAACCTGCGTACTTGTCAATGGCATCTGCGCCATTTTCAATCGTCTCTCGTCTCAGGCCATCTCCATCCAACTGTGGCTTGGTGTATGCATACCAAAAATGGAGCCAGTTACTTTTTATCAATTCGTCAAAGAGACTTGGGTCATGAGTTCAGGTTTTATCGGCGATCCTGAGGCGGGAGCAGTAGGTCATGGTTTTGGCAGAAGTTTTTCCGGCTTGGGGCTCAATACCTGTTCATGAGTAATGAGTGCTCATGAAATTCTATCTCGACACGGTGAGTCTCACAGAGATTCAGGAGATTGGCAGGCTAGGGGTTCTGGATGGGATAGTCATGAACGCCACGTTGGTTACTGAGCAGGGGCTGAATTTTTATCAGGGAATTCGAGAAATCTGTCGTTATGTGGATAGTCCGATCAGTGTGGGCGTGTTGAGTATTGAAGAAGAGGCCATCGTCAAGGAAAGCAAAGAATTAGCAAAAATCCACAAAAATATCTTGGTGAAGTGTCCTTTGACGCCTGCGGGTCTCAAGGCGACTAAGCGGTTGACAGCCGAAGGCATCCAGGGAAATGTGTCTTTGTGTTTTTCCCTCACGCAAGCCTTGATTGCTGCCAAAGCCGGTGCCTGGTGTGTGTCCATTTGCCTTGATCGCAACGGCGACAATCAATCCAAGGGAGACGATATCATTCGAACCATTGTCACCGTCTTTCGAAACTATGGTTTCTCCACTCAGGTGCTTCCTACCGGTATCCGTTCTCCTCACGATGTGCTTGAGGCAGCATTGGCAGGAGGGCATATTTGTACGATGCGATTCCCCGTGTTTCAGCAAATTTTCGATCCTGCCGTGTAATTGTCCTTTTAGACCACATCCTCCGAACTGAATCGCGCCCTTGAGAACTCCCGGCCTTCCGGAGGGTGATCGGGTTTGCAGGTACCTTATCGTTCTTCGGCATGCTCCTAGTTTTTCCCCCTTTTGTACTCCCCGTATTTTCCTGAGTCCAGCCACGTAAGGCGGTGGGTGGCCACCGCCTCCCACCACGTTCTTTCGTGGGTCAATGATCCGTCTGCGGATGTTATCCCAGAGAAAAGACAACAGAAACTATGGATTACAAGGCTTTGTCCGGGGGCGTTAAATTATTTTGATTGGGCATGGCCCATGCAATGCGTTCAACAACATACAGGAAAGACGGGAATGAAATTGGTCGCACCAAGATTACGGCAATGTCAGAAAAACTTGTGAGATGAATTTATCAGAGGAAAAAAATTTTGCATGCCAGATGAGTCCAATGATTTTGGGGGGAGAGAAATGAGTGGAATGCGTGGAGGAATGAAACTTAAAAAGAATGCCGTGGTTTTGTTGATCAGCATGATTGCGGGAATGTTGCTGCTGCCGATCGGTATCGCGATGCCGATTCTATTTGGAAATGGTGAAGCCATCGCTTCGGGAGGAGGGAAAAGTCCCCAGCCTGTGCAGGAGGTTGTGGAGGGGGAGGAAGGCGCAGCGACGGTCGAAATGGGACGGGATATTTATTACAAGACCGAAGGCGTGGTGTCGAGTGAAACGGCTCCAGTCACCGCGGACAATACGCATGATTATCCCCGCTATGGCAATTTTGAAAGTCGAGTGCTGATTTGGGTTGCGAACCAGCAGCATTTGTATTACGGCAGTTTTGTCCTGGCGGTTCCTATCTTCTGCATGGTGATTGAGTTCATCGGCATGGTGACAAAGGATAAGGCCATGGCGAAGAAATACGACCAGCTGGCCTATGATTTTATCCGAATCAGTTTGACGGCTTATTCGTTGACGGCAATCCTTGGGGGCATACTCCTTTTCACCTTTCTCACGCTCTATCCCACATTCTTCAGTTATCTCTCCGGGATTTTTCGTCCTGTTATGCACATCTATGCTCTGCTGTTCGTCGCCGAAAGCGGAACGCTGTATATCTACTACTATGGATGGGACAGGATGAGGGAAGGCGTCCTGAAGTGGGTGCATCTCAGTATCGCCGTGGTCTTGAATGTCATTGGAACCGTGCTGATGTTTTTAGCGAATTCATGGATCGCCTTCATGATGTCACCGGCAGGGGTGGATGAACAAGGACGGTACCTCGGGAATATCTGGCATGCGATTCATAGCGCGTTGTGGAATCCGCTGAATGTTCATCGAATTTTAGGAAATATGGCATTCGGCGGTAGCGTCGTTGCCGCCTACGCGGCCTACCGGTTTTTATCCGCTAAAACCGATGAAGAGCGTGCCCATTACGACTGGATGGGATACGT
>JBATLR010000146.1:0-27200 GCA_049289415.1 Nitrospirales bacterium | reverse complement strand
CGCCACGGAGGCAGATGTCCGGCTATCCGATATGTCCAACATGATTGCTCAGGTCATAGGACGCGATAAAGAAACAGACATAGCAGTTCTCAAAATTCAATCTGACAGAAAATTTCCTGCAGCCCATTTTGGGGATTCCAATGCCTTAAAGGTTGGGCAATGGGTATTGGCTGTTGGAAATCCGATGGGGTTAGACCGCACAGTGACCCTAGGCGTTGTCAGTGGGATTGGAAGGGAACGACTCAATTTATCCCGGTATGAAAATTTCATTCAAACGGATGCCGCAATCAATCCTGGGAACTCAGGAGGGCCCCTCTTTAACCTTCGAGGTGAGGTGATCGGAATCAATACCGCCATAATCCATATGGCACAAGGCATAGGATTTTCCATTCCCGCCGATATGGTTTCCCGTGTGGTCGATCAACTGGTGTCCCAAGGGCGAGTGGTTCGTGGGTGGCTTGGTGTCGGGATTCAATCTCTCACGAAAGAACTTGCGGAACAATTTGGGATTAAGGAAGGCCATGGGGTTCTCGTCAACGAAGTTTATGAACACGATCCCGCCCATGTGGCCGGAATTAAACCAGGGGATATCATAGTGTCGGTAGACGACAGAACGGTTGATTCGCCCAACCAACTGTCGAGACTTGTTGCGCGTGTCGGACCAGGAGAGAATGCCAAAATTCTTGTGTTACGGGACGGGGAAGAATTGACTTTCCTCGTACCGATGGCAGAGAGGCAGGAGAAATCCATGTTAGCCTCACTCCCGTTACAAAAATCAGAAGTCACCTTAGGGCTTGATGTCCAAGGGCTTACAGCTGCACTCGCTGAGCAATTTGAATTAGAAGAAACCGTGGGCGTGCTTGTGACCAAAGTTGAACCAGGCGGTCTCGCGAACTCTGAGGGGATTCAAGAAGGAGATTTGATTAACGAGGTCAATCGGCAAACGGTCCGGACCGTCACACAATTTTCCGAGGAAGTCGCCAAAGTGAAGCCGGGTCAGACCATTTTACTTCGAATTATTCGAAAGGCAAGGGCATTTTTCATTGTGATCAAAACACTTCCTTAAAGCCTCTTACATGATGAGAAGGGATCAGTGGGACGAAACGGCCTCCTTTTCTTTTTTATGTTCTTCCACAATACGATTAAGGCAATCCTTCGGTACCTCCTCGTAACCTGAAAGTTCTATCACATAACTACCCTTTCCAGCCGTCATGGACGTCAAGGCGGGAGCATACTTCAGCATTTCCGCCAGCGGCACAAAGGCCTTCACAATTTGATTGTGTCCCTTACTCGCCATTCCCTGTATGCGTCCACGGCGCGAGTTAAGATCTCCAATCACGATTCCCACCAAATCATCCGGGACTAGAACATCTACTGACATGATGGGTTCAAGAATCGTGCTTTGAGCGGCCTCCAGGGCATGCTTGAGGGCCATTGAGCCGGCCACTTTAAAGGCCAACTCCGAAGAATCGACGGGATGATGAGATCCATCATAGACAGCCACGCGAATATCCACGATGGGAAACCCAGCAACAATCCCATGTTGCAGGGCTTCGATCACGCCCTTTTCCACCGCGGGGATGAAATTCCGTGGTATGACGCCACCAACAATTTTGTTGTGAAATTCAAATCCAGTCCCTCGGGGAAGGGGCTCAATTTGTAACCAACAATCTCCATATTGTCCATGCCCACCGGTTTGTTTTTTGTATTTGCCTTGGGCTTGCGCCATACGATGGATCGTCTCCTTATAGGGGACTTTCGGCATGTGCAAGTCCACTTCAACTCCATACTTTCGCCTCAGTTTGTCTAAGGTGGCATCGATGTGACTCTGCCCTACCCCACTTAACAGCATTTCTTTTGTCTCTTCATTCCGAAGAAACTCGAGAGAGGGATCTTCTTCAACTAACTTATGAAGACCTAAACTGACCTTGTCAATTTCATTCTTGCTTTTTACCTCTAAGGCATACGACATGACCGGCCGCGCTATTTTCAGGCCTGGGAATATAATGGCATGTCGTTCATCGCAAATGGTGTCGCCGGTTTGAGTATCCTTTAATTTACCAATGGCCACAATATCTCCGGCGGAGACCTGATTAACCTGGTGATGCTTCTTGCCTACGGAGAAAAAGAGATGTCCACCCTTCTCCTTGGTCTGCCGGGAGGCATTATAAAATCCTGAATCTGCATGTAAGGTCCCGGACAGCACTCGCACAAATGATAGACGCCCCATAAACGGATCGATGGTGGTTTTAAAGACGAAAGCTGAAAACGAATCATGTGGATCAGATTTTCGTTGACCTTCGTCATGGGTCAGAGGTTGCATGCCGATATTGGGATGGAGACTGGAACGATCGGAAGGAGACGGGAGATATCGTTGTATCGCATCGAACAGGGTTGTGGTTCCAATATTGCGAATAGCAGATCCGCACAACACCGGAACAAGCTTCCGCTCTAATGTGCCGAGCGTCAATCCATCCCATAAATCTTCATCTGAGATCTCACCTTGGGAGAGATATTTTTCCAACAATTGATCATTCGTTTCTGCCACCTGTTCCATAGCTCGGCGCCGGAATTCATTCGCAATGGGTTGGTGTTCTGGAGAAATCTCCGTTTGGTGGGTTTTGGGCGAGCCGGAAGCCGGAGTTATGACATTCCTCGAAATGAGATCAATTACCCCAGTCAGCGTGGCTTCCTCTCCAACGGGAATGGTGATGGGGACTCCGGTGAATCCCAATGTTTTTTCACACTCTGCCAGAGCCGAGCGATAGTCCGCTCGTTCTTTATCCAGTTCATTAATAAACAGGAGACAGGGAAGTTCGTGTTCCTGAATAAGGTCCCAGACTCGTTCGATTTCTGACCGTAGCCCTGTACTGGCCCCTACAACCAGCACCACGCCATCCACCGCCCTGAGAGCGGATTGAACCTCAAAGGCATAATCGCTCATTCCCGGTGTATCTATAATATTGACTTTTGTGCCCTGCCATTCGAACTGGCAGATGGTCGAACTGATGGAATGGTGCCTGTGGACCTCTTCAGGTTCAAAATCACCAATGGTATTTCCCTGAGGAATGGTCCCCATGGTCGGGATGACTCCCGTGGAAAAGGCCAGTGCTTCACACAGGGTGGTCTTTCCTGCCCCAGGGTAGGAACAAATGACCACGTTACGGATGGATGGGGCCGATTCGTGTGGCATGCGAACCTCCTCTCAATTTCCTTGAATTTTAGGTAGGAGAGGAAGGAGTGTCAATGAAAAAGAACAATGGGCTGTCAGGAGACCAACGCTCTGTTTATTTTATCGTCAGTGGACCGACAGATAAGACTTCAAAAAATCTGCACGGTGATTCAGGGAAAAAAATATTCAGGCAAAATTTTCCTAGTAAACTCTGAGGTTTTCTCTTGAAAATGGATTCGAGCATTTTGCTCGAAAATTCTGGCACTCAGGTTGCTCTAGTGTCCTATCCAAGAGAGTAAAATTGATACCAATTCCATGGTGGCCGATACACCCGTATCAATGAACAAAACGATGTAAGTCGTTTCATCTCTCGCCCCTCTTTTCGTACAGGCTGATGCAGGCATCAGGATCATTTGAGATCCAGGGAAAGTCTTGCGTCAAAATTTAGGTATTAACACTTACATTCAGGTGGGGGAACGCATGAGCACATTAACACCAGAGTTAGCGGCTATAACTTCAATGAATCACTTTACTGGATTGAAGCAGATAACTCAGGAGCTAATTCCTGGTGATCTTTCTAGAGCCCGTGACCTCTCGCCACTTCCCTTCTCTTTGCATTGTCTTGGAGGGACTTGGGAGGGGTACCTTGTTGGATGGCGCGAGGACACTATGCACTTGCGTTTGACCGGATTCCCTCCCATAGAACTCTCGCAGATCATTGAGTTGAAATATTGCATTTCAGGTCAAGATCATCCCCTCAAAAAGTTTCATGGAATGATTAAAGATATACAGGTGGAACCAGGTCAGACTGCTTGGGAAGGGACAACAGACATTCTTCTAGACTGCCCAACAGAGAATGATGAAACTGGTTCATTTTCGTCAGGTACGAGAGTCCTGCTACCTCAAGGAGAAAGCCTCATGGTACATGGACATGTTTTAAAAGGTTCGTTCAATTCGTCCTGGAAAATTCAAAACCACGAACTCTCCGACTCAATATCAGGTGTTTCTTTTCCTGAGAAGGAAGAAAGGATGAAGGATGGGTCCCTCATTCTTCAAAAAACGGGCGTGTCCAGCAGTCGTCTCACCATTGAAAAAGGCAATGGGCAGCGGATTAGTGCCTACCATGACCAACCTAGGGAGGGCAATTCAACAGAAGAATCTGTCGTCGTTATTGCGCCGGGGTATGGGGAAACCAAGCGGGATTATTTGACCTTGGCGTATTACTTTGCCAGCAATGGATTTCATGTCGTGCGCTATGACCATACCAATCATGTCGGCGAGAGCGATGGACTGCACTATCAAATATCCCTTTCATCAATGAAGGATGATTTTCAAACTGTGACGCGTTTTGTGAGGGCCACTTGGCCGCACTCAGCCATAATCGGTGTGGCTGCCAGCTTAGCTTCGCGGGTCGCTCTCAAAGCCGAGGCTGAATGTCCATCATTATCCCTCTTGATCATGCTTATGAGCATTGTCAATGTCCAACGGTCTGCAGCCACGGTTCATCAGGAAGATCTCTTCGCAGCCTATGGGAATGAGCAGTGCCCTGCCTCGGCGAATTTTTTGGGCTTCAATGTGGGCAATCAATTTTTGGGTGATGCCATTGCCAACAAATTTGTCACGCTTGAGGACACACTCATTGATGCGGAATCCTTAACCTCCCCTGTCATACTGGTTTCCGCCGAGAAAGATGCCTGGGTCGCTCCCGATGATCTTCAAGCTTTTCGGAATGCATTGGGTCGAGGTCTTGAGCATTGGATGGTGGTGCCAGATGCATTGCATCGACTACAAGAAAACCCCAAAAGAGCCCGTGAAACCTATCGACAACTCATTGAACAATGCCATGAGCAAGTGAATCAGAAAGCTGTTCCTGATGTGATCCACACCCCCAATCGGCTAGACTTGGGACGCCAAAATCGACGAGAAAAATTTGCGCAACAACAACAGGCCGAGACCGACGTCGGCCCAGGATTTTGGCAGGATTACTTGGGCCACTTTCAGTCGGTGGCGCAATGCCGGGATTATGTGAAACTCCTTGACCATGTGTTTCATGCCTTAGGCCCCATCGCTCCTGGCCAACGGTTTCTGGATGCCGGCTGTGGAAATGGCAATGCAGGGTTATATTTTTTGGATAGGCTTTCCTCCACCATTTCCAGTGGGATCCCGTACCTGGAGAAGTCCATTCAGTATGTGGGGATTGATGTCGTTCCTGACGCCTTGAAACGGGCCAACAAAGCGATGCTTGCCGCCGACACAGAATGGCAACATGGCATGACCTCTCCGACACCCTTCGTCACGAAGGCATGGGCGCAGGTAGATTTAGGTCAGCCACTCCCCTTTCCAGAGAACCGATTTGACCGGATTGTCTCTAATCTGGTGATTGGATATGTCCAGGATCCAGGCGCTACCTTACGAGAACTGTATCGTGTTCTCGCTCCAGGGGGACGAATCGTTATTTCCAACTTAAAACCCAATGGTGACTTTTCCGGTATTTACCAGAGTCTGGTCAGTGGCGCTGCTCTCCCACAACAACGAGAGGAAGCACGGGATCTATTAAATAATTACGGGAAAATCCGACAGGCCGAAAAAGAAGGGCAATTTTGTTTTTATGATCAAACCCAATGGGAATCCATTGTTGCCACCTTGGACTGTACGAATGCGGGTATTTTTTCAACATTTGCAGAACAAGCGTATCTCGTTGTTTTAGACAAACCTATTGTCTGCACACAAGCACAAAGGCCAATCATCCAGAATGCAGAATTATACCCCACACGGAACCAACTGTCAGGGCTTCTGAAGCAAGTGGCATAAGACGGCCTCTTTCTATAAATATTTATCAAGAGAACCGCATGGCCTGGATGGGACATCAATATGACAATCACTGAGCATGGATTGCATAGAAGAGTGTCGTTCACGGAGGCACAAGAGGAGGTACCCACCAGCATGCATAGACTTACCTCTTTTGACTTCTGCCTGCATTTATTGTCCAATAGGCCTTAAAAGATGTCAGAGCCAATGATCTAGTGTGATTTCTCTTCTGTCATTGTTTTAGACGTGAATTTTTACGCCTTCAGCGGACTCCTGAATGGTCTGGCCGCCACAGCCTCCGGCCTTATTATCTATGCCAAAAACCCTCACAGCTCCAAACATCAAGCCTATGCCCTGTATTGTTTAGCTGCCGCCATTTGGGGATATGGGTATTGCGCATGGCACCTTTCCTCAACGCACGATCTCGCTCTTCTCTTTGTTCGATTGTTAATGGCCGGAGCCATTTTTCTTCCGCCAGCCTATCTGTGGCATGTCCTGACCTTATTGGATGAGGTCGAAGCCAACAGATGGGTTATTCGTCTTGGCTGGGGAGCAAGTCTTATTTATTTCGGCGCGAATTTTACCACCTATTTCGTGGCTGATGTCCATCATGTCGGTGATTTTCCATTTTGGCCGCAACCCGGTCCCTTTTTTCATGTCTATCTCCTGGGATTTGGCCTATCGACTATTTATGGAACGTGGTTGCTTTATCGGGGAGCTCGGACCAGAACTGGTCCTGAACGTTCACGATTTTTTCTTCTCACCATCGGATCAGTCATTGCATACTTAGGAGGGATGACGACATTTCCGCTCTGGTATGGAATTGAAATCCCACCGAACGGCACAATCCTGCTGACGGTCTACACGTCGGTCGTCGCCTATACCCTCCTACGATACAGGCTCATGGATCTCGGGACGGCTGTTGAACGAAGCATTACGGGAGGCCTCTTGATAGCACTCGTGGCTTTCCCTGCCTATCCGATCCTCCTCCTTGGCCAGAGTCTGTATTTTGGGCAAATTAATATCGCCTATTCTTTTGTGGAACTGAGCGTGTTGCTCATTTTGGTGCTTGGAGCGTCCTCCTTGAAGCGGGAAGCAAAAATATTAATTACGAAATCACTGTTCAAGGAACGATATAACCGACATGAAACGGTGGTACATTTCTCTAAGTCCCTCCTCTCCATATTGGAATTAAAAGATTTGACGGCGACTATCGTGGAATCCATTTGTCCCACATTAGGATTGCAATGGGGAGTTTTATATTTACGAAGTTCCAGTAGTCAGGATTATCGACCGGTATCCAGCTTTGGAAAATCCACCACAGATCTTCCAGTCCTCCATTTGCATAAAACCCCTACGTTGCTAGAAATGTGGAGACAAGGCACGTCCTGTTTTGTCATCCATGAATTGGAACTCTCTACCATCAACTCCGACTCTGAAGCCGTCATCGCGCAACTCGCTCATATTGGAACAGAAGTTTGTCTGCCCTTGGTTAACAAAACACGGCTCTTAGGTTTTTGTGTGTTTGGACCCAATACGAAAAGTGGAGGAGGGTATACGACCCAGGATTTGGATTTATTAACAACCTTATCCCAAGAAGCGTCCGTGGCGTTAGACAATGCCTTGCTCTATGAAGAGCTCAAGCGCTCCCAATCGTTAGTACGTCGAACTGATCGCCTTCGTTCTCTGGAGACCATGGCCGGCGGATTGGCTCACGAAATTAGAAATCCCTTGACGTCGATTAAAGCCTTTGTGGATCTGGCACCTGAACGAAAGGATGATGAACAGTTTCTGGTTCGATTCAGTAAGGTCGTCAAAGAAGATGTCTTTCGAATTGAGCGGCTCACTCGAGAGATCTTGGATTATGCCAAACCGATGGAACCGTTTCTCAAGGAAGAAGATCTCAATGATATTGTGGAATCCTGTCTGTATACCCTCAGAATTCGACCCTCTCATGAATTAATTGTCGTCGAAACAGATTTGGCTCATGGGTTGCCAAAGGTATTTGCCGATCGGCAGCAATTGAAGCAGGTGTTCCTCAATTTGTTGTTTAATGCCGTGGAAGCCATGCTCCCAGAGGGTGGGGTGTTAACGGTGCGGACTCGAAAGATTGGTTCAGGTGTGGCGCAGGATTGGGTGCAGGTGGATATTCACGATACTGGAAAAGGGATTAATCCGGAAGACATCGAGCATATATTTGATCCATTTTTCACCACAAAACACTTGAGTCAGGAACATGAGGGAACCGGTTTGGGATTGGCCATTGCCCATCAAATCATTCAAGAACATCGCGGAAGCATTGAGGTCCAAAGTGTGAGAGGAGGGGGAACCACGTTTCTTGTGAATCTCCCGAGTTCTCCAGCAGCCACATCAATTTCTCCAGCCCAGAGTCTGTCGCCAAAGGCTGAACACCCCAATCTTGATTGAAACACCCCCCTGTACGGTTCGCTCGGTTTAGTATTCACACCAAGCGTGTTCCCTTTAAAAACCACAAGAGAGAAGGCTTCTGAATTAAGTTCAGACTTTATGGGGTACAGGGAATTGGGGTTTGAGAAGCCATAAAGAACGGTCATTCAGAACGCGGAAGGCGTCCTTCAATCAATTGCCCCTCCCAATCTCCGGTTCCCTTTTTCAGATGAAGAACCCGGGAACGAGTGAGTCCAGCTCTTTGAAGCCACTCTCGAACATCTCGCACGGAATAGGTGTTGCCCCTCTGGGTATAGAGTAACATGGAGACGGCAAAGAGATTGGCTTCAAGGGGCTGAAGTTCGTTTGGATTCTGCAAAAAAGTATCTTGGATGAGCAGCCGTCCACCAGGATTGAGAATTCGTTTAATTTTTTTAAAAATTTTCAGATTGTCTGTAGGAGAATAGATATGGAGCACATTGGAATACCAGACAACATCATAGGTGCCTGAAATGCGTGCTATTAAAAAATCACCAGCTTGATAGGTCAAGCGAGTTCCCAAAGAAGACTGTTCCGCCAGCATACGCGCGACGTCCAGAGCAGCAGACCTATCCATCACTGTAGCGTGAAGTGTTGGATTCTGCGCTAAAAAGGCCAGAGCATAGGTGCCAGGTCCCCCGCCTAAATCCAGTAGGGTGCGATCCGCCTTCAGAGAAATTTGTTGGGCAACCTCCCTGGCCGGTTGGATCGACCGGTAATGCATGGCCCAGGAAAACGATCGTCGATATTCCGTGGTTTCCGGTTCCTGGCTGTCCAGTGGCTGACCGACACGAATCACTTCCGTTAAATGAGACCATTCGCTCCATTGACGCTGCATGAGCACCAGATAGTCTCCTTGAAAGTCCGAGCTTGATTCTTGGAGGTAGCGTTTGGAAAATGGAGCAAGACGGTATCCTGATTGTGATTTGACTAATAACCCTGCACTGGCAAGATTCCGGCACAAGATTGCGAGTCCACGTTGGCTCACCCGAACTCGTTTGGCTAATTCTGGAATCGTCCAATCCCGATCTTCCATCTTCGTAAATAAATTCAGATCTAATGCCGAAAAAATAATTCTTGGCAATCGAAAGGCATAGATGGCGTCTCGAAATTGCTTGAAGGATTTGATGGAAATTGGGATCGGCTTCACTATGATTTGGCTAATCTGAGTGAGTGCCTCGATGTGGGAATCGAATATGTAGTTAGCGAGTTGAGAACCATGTCAGGCAGGTCTTGATTTGTTGATGGAGGTCAGCAAGGTTTCCGAAGTCGACCGGGCGTTCATAGTAAGCGGCAACATGCGACTCATTCATCTCAATTCGTTCGGTGAAACCGAGACGCATGAGTTTTGGCCGGTATTTGGAAACAGTTTGTTGCAGATAAAATTTGGCTTGTTTTGCAAGTTCGTCGGTTCCTAAATCTTCTGGCGTCCCATCCGACAGCATGCTTTTCATATCCTCCAGATCGTATCCCGCCATGCACACCAGCTTGCCGTCGGCGGTGATTTCAAGTAACCAATCCTCGTCCGGTAAGGGAAGGGTTAAGGCTTCCATAGAATCGATATCCATCCACCCGTGAATTTCATCCACAAGATAAATTCTGGCCTCAGGCCATAGAGTTGAAGGGGTACAAGACTCACTCATGCGTGGTTCCGGTTCTGGCGCTCAGCTGGGATTCTAAAGCCCGTAATCGCTGTGTATTTTCGTCGAGTTTTGGCAGTTGATATTTTTGGTCTATGCGTATAACTTTTTGTAAGTATTGCACGGCTTGGCTCCATTGACCTTGGGCTTCATGGCAACTGGCAAGAACATACCAGGCACCGCCCATTCGCAGTTCATCTTTCAACCGTCTGGCAACATCCAGGCTGGTCAAGGTACAGGATTGCGCTTCCTCAAATCGTCGTTGACTTAAATACAACCGTGCCATCATACGAAAGACATCGGATTGTCCAGCTTCATTCCCGACCCGGCGCATTAAGATTAAGGATTCCTGATAATAGGCGAGCGCATCCTCTTCCTTACCCGTTTCCCTCGCGACTAATCCCAAATCAGAGAGTAAAACCGCCTTTCCGGCAAAGTCGGACAAATGATTCATTAAATCCAAAGCTTCTAGATAATACGCCCGGGCACGATCCCATTCGCCGGCATCGGCCGAAAGGTTCCCCAAATTGGCTAAAGTCGTACTAATCCCCCGTTCATCACCCAGAATTTTTTGAAGCTCTAACACCTCACTATAATAGGCTCTGGCTTGTTCCCGGCGACCACTCACGGCGCAAATATTACCCAAATTGCCCAATGTGGTGGCCAACGACCGTTGGTCTCCATTTTGACGATCAACTTCCAAAGCCTGCGCATAACATTGAAAAGCCTCTGTATAAAAGCCTTTGGAAAAGTGGCGATTGCCTAAAGAGTTGAGATTGGCGGATTGAGACCAGGCCATGGGTGCTCACGTGTGGTCACAGTGCGGATGAAAAACCTTCCAGGCCATTATGAGGGTTTCGATTCATTCATTTGCCAATAATTGTTCAAGTGCAGGCTTGGCTCCGGTGAGCAGGGATGTTCCATCTCCAACCAGGAGGCTATCAAAGGTATACTTTAATAATCGACGAAGACTATCGCGGGCTTGAACGATATCAATATATTTTTCCGAAGGCAGAAGCCGGAGTGAACCTGGAGGATCTCCAATAATCCCATCTCCCACAATAAGTACCCCTTGACCCTGCTGCAAAAATAACGCACTTTCTCCTGGAGATTTTTGATGCGAAAGCTGAACAACCCAAATTCCCCCTGGAAGCAATTCCCCATCTTTAAAGGTTTTATCAATGGGAAGGGTCATCTCCTTGGCATCTAATTCCGGCGCCATCACCTGACAGTTAAAGATTTTCCGGAAATTGGCCGCTTCCCGTTCATGGTCTCGATTGGTCAAGATAATATAATCTAGAGCCCCTCCCCTCTGGGTTATGGCCATATCACTAACGCTCATGGGTGGTGGATCGACTAATATCCGATGTTCCCCTACGGCCAATAAATGACCGTTAAAATTAAGCTGTTTTTCCTCAGAGAACCAGGACCACTCAGAAATATTGGGTAGAATGGTTTTCATAAGGTTTCCAGGGTTTCTTGGAGAAGGGCTGTGGTTTTGGCTTGAACGCCTGGTTCTTCTGGAAGATCCAACATGTCATCCTCATGGACCGTAATAAATTTACGATTGGAGCCTTTAGTGAGGGAAATGAGTAAAAGACTGCGCGAAGAAGTGGTCGGAATGACGACCTCAACAGCCGCATCAAGGGATTTCACGATCTCAAGAAATTTTTGTTTTCCGTCTTCTAGTTCGTCCATAGTGCCCTAACATTCGGATCAAGAATGTGTAAAAGGAGTCATCGCCCTACATGGTCGAAGGATTAGGCGGTGTCTCCAACAATTTCTCCACTTCCTGAAGAATCGCTTCATGTCCGGCTAATGTGCCGTCAGTAAAGAAATTCCCTACACGCTGCCAACGAATTAGGCCATTTTGATCAATGACATACACATTGGGAATAAATTTCCCCCCGCCATAGAGTTTGTCTGTTTTCTTTTCGGGGTCTAAAAGATAGGGATACGTAATCTTCAACGGGAATCCTTGTAGGAATTCCCTGACATCTGCCAGGGAGTCGCCAGATGAATTGACTCCGATCACCGCGACAGGCTTGCCTTTTGTGGCATCATGTACCCTCTGAAGATTGGTGCTTTGGATTAAACACGGCTCGCAAATATGAAAGAGTCCCAGAACCACCACCTTACCCTTAAACTGGTCAAGGGAGAGAGGTCGTCCATCCAGACCTGTCAGTGAGAAATTAGGAGCGGACTCTCCGACTTTAAAGAAACTTCCCGCCTGTACGATAAAACCGGTGCTCAGTATTAAGATGACTACGATCAATACCTGAAGAATATTCCTTTTCATAGGCTCCTCCTGTTCATGGTGCCTCCTAAGGCATATAACCAGAGATTCAACCTTCAGATCCCTTAAAAGCCTAACACACGAATTTTTGGGGCGGCAACAAAACGGAAATACATTTACGAGCGAGAGAGTTGATCCGGTTCGAATAATCCGAGTTGCAGTTGCTCGGCTTTGGTCAACATGATGGGATAGTTATCGGTAAAACAGGCATTGCAATAATGATGGGAAAAGCCCGGAGCCATTGCCAACATACCTTCTAGACTAAGGTACCCCAAACTATCAGCCGTCACATAACGACGAATTTCTTCAATGTTGAGATTTGACCCTATGAGTTCTTTTTGTGTCGGCGTATCAATGCCATAATAACATGGGGCAATGACCGGTGGAGAACTGATGCGCAGATGAATTTCCCGAGCACCGGCCTGTCGAAGCATTTTGACAATTTTCCGACTGGTGGTGCCTCGAACAAGGGAGTCATCCACAACCACAATCCGTTTCCCTTCTAGAACATCCGGGACGGGATTCAGTTTCAACTTTACGCCAAAATGGCGAATGGCTTGTTGCGGCTCAATGAAGGTCCGTCCCACATAGTGATTTCGGGTTAGTCCGATCTCAAACGGTAACCCCATCCCTTCGGCATAGCCCAAGGCCGCAGGAACACCGGAATCTGGAACAGGAATGACCATGTCTGCGTCCGCTGGACACTCCTTAGCCAGTTGACGCCCAAAGGCTTTACGAACCGGATACACGGCATTCGGGCCAAAGATTTTCGAATCCGGTCTCGCAAAATAGACGTATTCAAATACACACTGGGCGCGCGAGCGTTCGAGAAACGGATGATAGGAGGTCAATTCTGTACCCTGAATGACAATAATTTCTCCCGGTTCCACTTCACGGACGAACTTGGCATCAATCAGATCGAAGGCGCACGTCTCGGATGCCACGACCCAGCTGCTTTTATACCGCCCTAAACACAGCGGGCGAAATCCAAACGGATCGCGGGCGGCGATTAATTGATCATCGGTTAACAGCACCAATGAAAAAGCCCCTCGAACCAGACTTAATGCGTCAATCACCCGGTTCACAATCGTATCTCCCTTGGAGTGAGCAATCAGATGAATGATGACCTCGCTATCGGAGTCCGATTGAAAAATAGCCCCATAGGCCTCGAGTTCACCTCGAAGCACCCCGGCATTCACTAAATTTCCATTGTGAGCCAACGCCAAATTGCCAAATGCGAAATTGACGGACAAAGGTTGGACGTTTTGCAACTGTCCACTGCCTGCCGTAGAGTATCGGTTATGCCCGATCGCCTTTGTTCCAGGAAGTTCGCGTAAGGTTTTTTTGGAATAAATATCAGCAACGAGACCTAGGCCTTTTTTTTGAAAGAATTGCTCTCCGTCCGAGGACACAATACCGGAGCCTTCCTGCCCCCGATGTTGTAGGGCATAGAGGCCCAGATACGTCAGATTCGCAGCTTCTTTCGATCCCGCAATTCCGAAGACAGCACATTCTTCATGAAACCCGTCCGGGGAAGGCATAGACTGTACCATCGGTAACTTCCTCATGATGTCCTCAAACAGGCCAGATCATCTTGAGCGACCATAAAAGCTGACCAATTCAAAAATAGGGAGTAACCAACTTTGCTCACGGTGCTTCGGCTCCAAGTTGTCGTGCAAGAGCATGGTGCCATTGGTCTGCCATTTCAGAAAGGGGCAGACTTATCTCACATACGGGCCGGTCTTGAGCTCCGCGAACATTAATATCCATATTTCCTTGATTGACTTGGCCCAATTCGGTGCATGGCACGTCTGTACCTTGAACCAGTTCCATCAACTGCTTGACGTGCTCCGATTTAACCGAGACGACAACCCGTGAAGGACTTTCTCCAAAAAGTAGAGCATCTAGACGCAAACGATCTTGGTTCAGTATAACAGTTGCTCCGAATAGCGCGGAAGGATGAGTCAGACAGCATTCGGCTAATGTCACGAGTAATCCGCCTTCTGAGCAATCATGCGCTGATTGCACAAGCCCCTTTTGGATTAAGGTGAGTAGGAAGGAATAGAGAGCTTTTTCTCTATCCAAATCCAACCAAGGGGGATTGCCTTGTTCGCGAGAATGAATGACCTTGAGATATTCTGTCCCGCCTAAGTCCTCTTTCGTCTCCCCCAACAAGAAAATATGATCGCCTGATTGTTTGAACCATTGAGTGGTAATGTCTTCCGGGCGATCAATAAGTCCCACCATTCCCAAAATTGGTGTTGGGTAAATGGACAGGCCATTCGTCTCGTTATAAAAGCTCACGTTTCCACTGACTACAGGAATTTGGAATGTTCGACAGGCATCGGCGATCCCTTCGACCGCCATGATGAATTGCCACATGATGTCGGGACGCTCCGGGTTGCCGAAATTTAGGCAGTCAGTCACTCCGATCGGTTGGGCACCCGCACAGACCAAATTTCTTGCGGCTTCAGCCACGGCTAATCCTCCTCCCAAATAGGGATTCAGCAGGCAGTATCGACTATTGCCATCCGTCGTCATGGCCAAGGCTTTCGTGGTCCCTTTAATGCGGACCACGGCGGAGTCGGAACCGGGACAGACAACGGTATTGGTTCCCACCATATGATCGTATTGCCGAAAGACCCAACGTTTGCTCGCAATAGTGGGTGACGCTAATAATTTCAAGAGCACCTCGGCAGGATTTTTGACATCTGGCAGCGTATCAATATTTAAGGATTGCAAAAACTCTTGATAAGGTGGTGGCGCAGCAGGCCGTTCATAGCGTGGACCTTCTTCGGCGAGGGCATGCGCGGGTATTTCCGCCACAATCTGGTTGCCCTCTCTAATTCGTAAGAATCCATCATCGGTCACCTGCCCGACCACGGCGGCATCAATTCCCCATTTTCGACAAATTGCCAGCACAGACTCTTCCTTGCCAGGTTGGGCCACCAGAAGCATTCTTTCCTGGGATTCCGATAGTAAAATTTCATAAGGAGTCATGTGCGGTTCACGGCGGGGCACCTTCGCCAAATCCATGTCAATACCGGTTCCGGCGCGTGAGGCCATTTCGCAGGAGGAGCTGGTCAGCCCAGCCGCCCCCATGTCCTGAATCCCAACTAAGAGGTCCTGTTCTAAAAATTCAAGGCACGCCTCAAGTAATAGCTTCTCTAAAAAGGGATCACCAACTTGTACATTCGGACGCTTCTTGTCAGATGCATCGTCAAAACTGTCAGAGGCCATGGTGGCGCCATGAATCCCGTCTCGCCCTGTTTTGGCACCAATATACAGCACTTGATTTCCGGCACCTTTAGCTAAGCCACGCAGGAGACGATCTTTTTTCACAATACCCAGACAAAAAACATTAACTAATGGATTTTTTGAATAAATATCGTTAAACGTAATTTCCCCACCTACCGTTGGCACTCCCATGCAGTTCCCATAGGAAGAAATTCCAGAAACGACTCCCTTGAGAATATGCTGATTCTTGGGAAGGTCCAATTCACCGAATCGCAGGGAATTCAATAACGCGATCGGGCGTGCTCCCATGGTAAAAATATCGCGTAGAATCCCACCGACACCTGTTGCCGCCCCTTGAAACGGCTCAATATATGACGGGTGATTGTGCGATTCCATCTTGAACACTGCCGCGAGGCCGTCTCCAATATCCACGGCACCGGCATTTTCTCCCGGCCCTTGCACCACCCGCTCACCCTCGGTCGGAAATCGTTTCAAATGAATGCGTGAACTCTTATAACTGCAGTGTTCACTCCACATCACAGAAAAGATACCCAACTCAGTGAGATTCGGCTCACGCCCAAGATGCTTGAGGATTTGCTGATACTCATCCTCGGACAGACCATGCTGTTCAATAATTTTTGACGTAAGAGGTACCTGCGGCAAGACTTTTGATTCCTGGGTCATAGCAAACAACTCATTGTGTATGAAAATCTTTCCCAATTAGCAAAAAGGGAATGAAAGAGGTAAAACCCGAATATGTCACTAATAATTTCGGAACAACCCCATGAAATTGATTTCCTTAATGCTTCAGAAATGCACATTGGAAAGTCAGGAGAGTCATTATTTCCATGAAAGGGAATTTAGCATACACACCGTCATACTGTCCTGTGGCTTAATGACCTGAAGGGAGACGAAGGGGCAAATGATCCGTGACATACGAAGCATAGCGCAACGCCGTGAGCACTTGTTCATATGTCAGATTCAATGTTTCCTGAACGTCATGAAATGATTTTCCGATCCCAAGGGTTCCGACCACGGTAGCCACATCAACGGCAGTGCCTGCCACACAGGGTTTCCCGTGGCAGATGTCTGGAGTCATCGTAATTCCTGGAAAAACTTCCATGGTGGCCTTGACCGACAAGGGAGGGGCGGAAAATGGCAACCGAGCCTATACCGGTTGAGGTGTTTTGTGTGTTTCCAACGCTGAAACCATGGATCCAAAAATATATATTCCATCCTCATTATTGAGCAGGTGTTCTGCGCCTCGTTCTGGATGAGGCATCAGACCAAGGACGTTGCCGGCCGCGTTGCGGATTCCCGCAATGTTATCCAGCGATCCATTGGGATTGGCTTGAGAAGTCACTTTGCCTTCGCGATCACAATATCGAAAGACGATTTGCGCATTGGCCTGCAAGGCGGACAACGTCACCGGGTTTGTATAATAATTTCCTTCAGCATGGGCAATTGGGAGCTTCAGAATCTGTCCGGGTTTACAGTGATTGGTAAATGGAGTATTCGCGTTTTCTACGCGTATATAGTGATCTTCACAAATAAAGGAAAGATCCCTGTTGCGCAACATGGCACCGGGTAATATTCCAAGCTCTAAAAGCATTTGAAATCCATTACAGATGCCCAGGACCATTCCTCCTCGCCCAGCAAACTCAACGACGGCCTCCATGATGGGAGAAAATCTGGCTATGGCACCCGTGCGCAAATAGTCACCATAAGAAAACCCCCCTGGCAGAATGATGGCATCCATGCCCTTGACGGATCTCTCTTGATGCCAGATAAACTCAGCCGTATGTCCCATAACGTTCGAAAGAACATGCGCACAATCACGATCACAATTGGATCCGGGAAAGACAATGATGCCGATGTTCATATCGTTCTCTTCTCGTTGACATTCATACTGAGATAAGAGCTATTAGGGAAGAAAAGATCGCATTTAATCAGGAGGAACAATGGAGAGACCATTATGCCTCAAGGATCTCGTATTGATATTCTTCAATGACCGTATTGGCAAGAAGTTTTTCGCACATCGCTTTGATGGTCTGTTCACCGGACGTCGCGTCTGTTTCACAAAGATCCACCTCGATAAATTTTCCAATTCGGACCTCTCCAACCGATCCAAAACCAAGGGTTTGAAGCGATTGCTGAATCGCTCGACCTTGAGGATCAAGAATTCCGTTTTTGAGTGTGATGTAAATTTTGGCTTTCATAATTTTCCGGAAGGAGTGACATGTACCCGGTGAATAAACGTTTTACGAAATGGTCAGATCCGTCACCAAGATAGTCGGTGGCAAAGCACGAACACAAGGCTGGCTACATCGTGCATTATCCGCAAACCCGCTTGAGAACTTCTTGATAGGTTTCCTCAATCCGCCCCAAATCTTTTCGGAAACGATCCTTATCCATGCGTTCTCCGGTTTGGATATCCCAAAAACGGCATGTGTCAGGAGAAATTTCATCTGCCAAAATAATCTGACCATTCCATAATCCAAATTCTAACTTAAAATCCACCAGCAACATGCCCTTTTTCTGAAAAAAAGGTTTGAGCACTTCGTTGATTTTGAGAGCCTGCTGTCGGAGTTCCTCGATTTGCTCGGGCGTGGCTAATTTCAACAATCGGATATGGTCTTCAGAGATAAGAGGATCGCCCAGTGAATCATCCTTATAGAAGAACTCGACTAAGGGAGGATCAATAATCAAGCCTTCTTCTAAACCTAATCGTTTGACAATGCTGCCCGTGGCTCGATTACGCAACACCACTTCAACCGGAATAATTTTCACCCGCCGAGTTAACATCTCCCGGTCATTGATTTGCTGAATAAAATGACTGGGGATTCCGGCGTCGGCAAGATGTTGGAACAGCTTTGCGGAGATCGCATTATTGACAACGCCTTTTTCCAGAATCGTCCCACGTTTTTCAGCGTTGAAGGCAGTGGCATCGTCCTTGAAGTACTGAATGAGTTCGTCGTCCTTTTCGGTCAGAAAAATCTTTTTGGCTTTTCCTTCGTAAAGCATATTTCCTTTAGTCAATGTATTTTCCTCTTTTTTGAAGTTTCCTTTGAAGGAGTGAGCCGGGTTGGTGTTGAGCTCTTTCGTCGAACTTGCCTCCCAAACACGCGTGTAAAAATCTGCTGTTGATGGCGCAAGTAGGTTTTGGGATTAAAACATGTCGCAATCTCCTTTGTACTGAGATGTTTGGCAATAAAGGGATCCTGCTCAATAAGGGTTTGGAAACTCCCCTCCCCCCTCCAGGCAGCCATGGCATGTTGCTGTACATGCTCATAGGCGTCTTTTCTGATTGCACCTTTATCCACCAGCGCCAGTAGTAGTCGTTGCGAATAGATGAGGCCACCGGTTTGATTGAGAGTGGCCATCATTCGTTCAGGATAGACCACCAATTTGGATAACATGTTCGTTAAACGGACCAACATGTAATCGATCAGAATCGTGCTATCGGGAAGGATAATCCGCTCCGCAGACGAATGGCTGATGTCTCGTTCATGCCACAAAGCGACATTTTCCAGGGCAGCCAGGCTGTTACTGCGGACCACTCGAGCAAGACCGCATAAATTTTCCGAGCTGATCGGGTTTCGTTTATGAGGCATGGCAGACGAGCCTTTTTGGCCAGGCTCAAAGTACTCTTCCGCTTCCAAGACTTCCGTTCGTTGCAAATGACGAATTTCCGTAGCTATCTTTTCGATACTTGCTGCCATCAGGGCCAACGCCGAAAGGAAGGCCGCGTGCCGGTCCCGCTGAAGCACCTGATTTGAAATAGGCGCTGGCTTCAATCCTAACCGTTGACATACCGTTTTTTCTATCGAGGGAGAAAGATGGGCAAATGTTCCCATGGCCCCTGAAAGCTTGCCAACGGCAATGTCGGCGATTGCCGCTTTCAGGCGGAGTTCCTGCCTTTGAAACTCCTGATACCAAATGGCCACCTTCCATGCGAAGGAAATAGGCTCTCCATGGATCCCATGCGAACGCCCCACCATCAGAGTATTCTGATGCGCAAAGGCTAAATCCCGCAAGACATTGAGCAATCCCCCGACATCCTCACGAATCAATTGGGCTGCTTCCGCTAATTGCAACGAAAGGGATGTGTCGACAATGTCCGAGGAGGTGAGCCCAACATGGAGAAATCGACTGTCTTTCCCTGCCTGCTCGGACACCGATTCCAGAAAGGCAATAACATCGTGCTTTGTAACTTGTTCGATAGCCGCGATTCGTAAAGGATTAATCGTGACTTTTTTTCCAATGCGGGCTGCCACGCCATAAGGGACATGACCCATCTGTTCCATGGCTTCGCACACGGCAAGTTCGACCTGCAACCACAACTCATATTTGTGGGTCTGAGTCCAAACGGCCCCCATACGGGGTAACGTGTAGCGGTCAATCATGGGAAAGGGCAATTAGGCGGTAGGTGACGGATCAGAGAATTCCGGCGCAGGATTTTTTTGTTGAATCGCGCTTCGCTTGATGCCAAGCCTTGGTTCAGCCCGGAGCACATGGTCTAACAGTCCATTCACAAATCGTCTGGCCTCATCATCCGCAAATAGCTTAGCCAATTCAACAGCTTCATTGATGGTGACCATAGCCGGAATATCGGACTCCCACAATAATTCGTAAATGGAACATCTCAGGATATTCCTATCCACCACCGGCATCCGCTGCAAAGACCAGTCGATGGCAAACTCACGAATGATCCGGTCAATTTCGGACTGATTCGTGATGACACCAAGAAAGAGGTTAGAGGTAAATGTTTGGACTTCCGGTGAAGCCGATTGGCTTGCCCAAAACTTTTCTTGCCATGTAGGGTTTTGATCCTGAAATTCATGCTGGAAAAGCATTTGCAACGCAAGCTGGCGGGCCAGGCGTCTGGATGGCCGTCCATGTGCTTGATTGGCTTGGGGTGTATCGGATGGAACAGTCATGGTCATGATGTTGTGGATTCCCTTAAAAAGCCAGACTGACGGATGCTGGTCTTACTCAAACGTTTCATTAAGACGGCCATTTCAAGAGCCGTACGGGCTGCATCAGCCCCTTTATTCCGTTCGGGTGGCCCAGAACGTTCCATTGCCTGATCAACCGTATCCGTAGTCAGCACTCCGAAAATAATTGGAATGCCAGTTTCCAGAGATGCTTGGCCGATTCCGCGACTTGTCTCGGCACAAATATATTCGAAATGTGGGGTTTCTCCACGGATTACTGCCCCTAAACAGATAACGGCATCAAATCGATGTGATTGGGCCAGTGTCTTTGCAATTAAAGGAATCTCAAATGCTCCAGGAACCCGAATGACCTGCCTGTGGTCTGGTGGAGTGCCTAATTGGGCTAAGGTGGATTCAGCTCCAGCCAATAAGCGGCTGGTCACAACCTCGTTAAAAGTACTGACCACGATCGCAACCTGACAGTCTGCCTTGTCACCACGCTCCTGATTCGCCATGTTGGTTTAATAATTCCTTTGAGACTCACCCTCTCACTACAAAAAGTGAGAGCGTTGCGATTCGCGATTCAGTGTGTACCACTTGCCAGAAAGAACCGCAAGTCCCCACTACACATTATTCAAGAGGTGGCCTAATTTGGCCTTTTTCGTGCGCAAGTAGTGCACATTTGACTCCTGAGGAGTAATCTCAATGGACACTCGTTCGACCACTTCCAATCCATAACCCTCGATTCCCACAATTTTCCTTGGATTATTGGTGATGAGTCTGATTTTTTTAAGACCTAAATTTACTAAAATTTGGGCGCCAATTCCGTAATCCCGCAAATCAGCCTTAAACCCCAATTGCAAATTGGCTTCGACGGTATCACTGCCCTGGTCCTGAAGGTGGTAGGCCCGAATTTTATTGGTCAGTCCGATTCCCCGTCCCTCCTGGTTTAAGTACAGGAGGACCCCTTTGCCTTCCTCTTCAATTATTTCCATGGCTCGATGCAGTTGCTCTCGGCAATCACAGCGCAAAGACCCAAAGACATCGGCTGTCAGACAGCCCGAATGGACTCGCACCAACGTTGGAAGGTTATCGATTTCCCCTTTCACCAGGGCGATGTGTGTTCCGGCATCAAGTTCATTTTCAAAGACGACCGACTGAAAATGACCAAAACGTGTGGGGAGATTCGCGGTGGCGACTTGTTTCACAAACGTTTCTCGATGCAATCGATATTGAATCAAATCTTTAATGGTGATGATTTTCAGGCCATGGTGCTTGGCAAATTTCATTAAGTGAGGAACCCGGGCCATCGTGCCATCATCATTCATAATTTCGCAGATGACTGCCGCGGGATACAGCCCAGCCAGCCGGGCAAGATCGACAGACCCTTCGGTTTGTCCGGCACGGCGCAATACTCCGCCTTTATTGGCTTTTAAAGGAAAGATGTGACCAGGTCTGGCAAAATCGGTTGGCTTAGCTGTTGGATCCACGGCCAACTGAATCGTGGTGGCTCGATCAGCAGCCGAGATCCCCGTGGTAATATTCTTGGCGGCATCAATCGATACAGTAAAGGCTGTGCCAAACGGTGCGGTATTTTCATTCGCCTGGGGGGGAAGTTTCAACTCCTCAACTCGGTCGGGGGTGAGGGCCAGGCAAATTAATCCTCGGCCGAATTTCGCCATGAAGTTAATATGTTCAGGCGTGACCTTTTCAGCTGCCATGACCAAATCGCCTTCATTTTCCCGATCCTCATCGTCAACAAGAATGATGCATTTGCCAGCTTGAATATCCTGTAAAGTTTCGGCAATGGTGTGAAATTGAGGCTTCTGTATTGGGGCCGTTTCTTTTTTCATGGGTGACTCCCTCGACGGGCAAACGTTTCAGGCACAGCTCGTTAAATTTCTGGAAGGGATTTGTGTTTGGTGAACCGAATCGAGCGCTGCATTATCATAACACTAATGCCTGCCAATCCTGAAACCATGCCCAGGGTGAAAAATCCTGAAGAGAAGGTTCCGGTTAATTCCTTTAACCATCCAAACCCGTATGGTAAAAGGAATCCTCCAAGACCTCCTGCCGCACCAACAAAGCCGGAAGCCGTACCCATTACGGATTTGAATCGATAAGAAACAACCTGGAAAATGGCTCCATTTCCAAATCCGAAGCAAAGCATAATTAGGAGAATCATGGCATAGGTCAAGACAAAACTATCAAGATTCCCGGAAACCAGGCATAGGGCGGCTATTATAAGATAGAGCCCTCGCAATAAGGCGATGCCCCCATAGCGATCCGCAAGAAATCCTCCTAGAGGGCGGACCACACTTCCCGCTAGAGCGCAAAGCGCGGTCAATGTCCCAGCCTTGACCATGCCGACGTGAAATTGATCGTGAAAAAAAATCGGGAGGTAACTCGAAAGCCCTACAAATCCTCCGAACGTCACACCATACAAAAAACATAACCAGTACATGACTGGATCCTGAATCCCTTTTCTCAAAAATATTCCAATACTGTTATTATTTGAAGGATCGGTTGCATTCCTTACCGGAGCTGATTGAACCAACCAGAAAAACAGGAAGGCTGTCCCCATTACAGGTAGGAGCATGATGCCGAAAACCTGATGCCATCCAACCCCTTCCGCAAGGCGTGGGGCCATAAACGCAGCCAACAGCACACCACTATTTCCAATCGCCACAACCCCCATGGCCAATCCCTGATGGGCTGAGGGATAGGCTTGGCTGGCCAGGGGCAGAGCAATCGCGAAACTCGCGCCCGCAAATCCCAAAAAGAGTCCAATTCCCAGCATAGACTCGAAACTGGTTCCACCTAACCATCCCAACAGTAACCCGATGCCTTCCAAGCCCAGAATGGCCAATCCCACAACTTTAGCCCCGAATCGGTCTCCTAGCGGCCCCACAATAATTCGAAGTAATGCGCCTCCCAGCAATGGGAAGCCGACTAATAGGCCCTTTTGAGAAAACGAAAGGGAGAATTCTTCAGATATGGCAATACCCATGGCCCCAATAAGAAGCCACACCATAAAACTTATTTCAAAGTGGAGCCACGCACCGAGGAGAGTTGGCCAATGCCCGGAACGAAGTGACTGGAATACCTCTTTCAACATAGTTCTTTCAAGAGCATGGGAGGCCTTTCTGTTTAAATTTTTCAAGCCTGTGGTCAAAGTCTGACTATAAAAAGATTTATCTGAAATAGACAATATTTCTCTGAATTGGAAATTCCTGAGACCTCTTTTTCACTTCGGAATTGGAAAAATTCGTCAATCCGTTTGGTGATCCAAGAAAAATTCATTACAATACAGCAGAAGAATGCGGCATACCCTGCCTTCTGGATCAGCAAGCCAAAGCATGACACAAAAATCATCCAAAAAGCGGACTCCTGATGTGATCGACGTCGTGGCGAAAAAATCTCTTTCTGAACTACCGAATGAAGAGGTCCATGAAGAAATCATCCTTGATGATGCCAAGGAACAGGAGAACCCAACTGAAAGTGAAGAGTTCTCCGAAGGCCAGGCGAAGTGGGATTCGGTCTCAACCGCACTGACTCCGACCACAACGCTCAGTCGATACTTAGCCGAAGTCCGCCGGTATCCATTCCTATCGAAAGAAGAAGAACTTCAACTTTTTCATGAATATCAGACATTAGGGACACGAGAGTCTGCGGTGAAATTGATATTAGCTAATCTGCGTGTGTGTGTCTCCATCGCCTCGGAATATGGTCTTGCCGGCATTGATCAAATGGACCTTATCCAGGAAGGGAATGTCGGGCTTTTGCAGGCCATGAAGAAATTTGATCCGACAAAAAATGTTCGCTTTTATGCCTATGCGGCCTGGTGGGTGAGAGCCTTTGTGCTGCGATATCTCCTCAATAATTTTCGTCTGGTCAAAATAGGCACAACCCAGGAACAACGACGCCTTTTCTACAATCTTCGTCGCGAAAAAGCCAAATTGGAACGGCAAGGCTATGTCCCCGATCCTAAGTTACTGGCAGACCGCCTTAATGTGCGTGAACGAGATGTTGTGGAAATGGATCAACGTTTAGGAAGTTGGGAACTTTCCCTCGATCAGCCAATGACCGCGGACGGGGAAGGAACCTTTCATGACCTTCTTCCATCTACTCAAGCACCCATTGATGACCAGCTGGCTGACACACAGCTACGTCTCCTCTTCCGAAAAAAGTTAGCAGAATTTGCGCAAACATTGTCAGAGCGAGAGGAGGACATTCTCCGCAATCGACTCCTATCGGAATCTCCTGTAACCTTGGAAGACTTAGGAAGAAAATATATGATTACCAAAGAGCGGACTCGTCAACTGGAGGCTAAAATAATTAAGAAGTTGCGAGAGCTTATGAAAAAAGATATTCAGGATTTTGAACATCTCAGAAAATAGTGCTTTAAGTTTATATACGTAAAAAAAACCGTTTACCTCAAGACTAGGAGGGCTTTCTTTTTTTAAAGGATGCATCTCTGTCTCTCGCCCTAGCTGAAAATCTTACCTTTCCCTCTTGACTTCAATTCAACCAGACTTATCTCTCCATCCAAGTTGACACGTTTTTGAAAATTCAAACGGGTGTGCGTCATCCAAAAAATTAGTACTCACCAATTTCTTATTCAATTAGCAACAACCAAAGAAGGAGGCAGACATGGCAGCCACAAAAGAGAAGGAAAAGAAGGAAGCCAAAGAGGGAAGCAGCGCGAAGGGATTTCGTCCTTTAGGGGATCGGGTATTCGTGGCCTACACCGAAGAACTAGAGCGGACAGCAGGCGGAATTTACGTACCGGATTCAGCTCGTGAAAAACCACAAAGAGGTACAATTGAAGCTGCAGGACCTGATGTTGAAAATGTGAAAGTTGGCGATCAAGTCCTGTTTGACAAGTATTCTGGGACCAAAATTAAGGTTGAAAACGATGACTGTTTAATTTTAAAAGAAGAAGATATTTTGGGCGTCTTCGAAAATTAACACCACCATCAAGTTCGAAATCACTTTTTTAAGTGGTAATCCACATCACTAAAATATGTTTTTAAAGGAGGATATGTATGGCTAAGCAGTTGCAATACAGTGAAAAGGCACGTGCGTCTATATTGAGTGGAGTGAACCAATTAGCCGATGCCGTAAAAACGACATTGGGACCAAAAGGCCGGAATGCCATTCTCGATAAGAAGTTTGGCGCCCCAACGATCACCAAAGACGGCGTAACGGTGGCCAAGGAGATCGAGTTAAAGAATCCGTACGAAAACATGGGTGCCCAATTGGTTAAGGAAGTGGCAAGCAAAACCAGTGATATCGCAGGTGACGGAACAACCACCGCGACCGTATTAGCACAAGCGATTTACCGTGAAGGCGTCAAGAATATCACAGCAGGCGCCAATCCGATGGAACTTAAGCGAGGCATTGACAAGGCCGTTGAAGTCGCAATTGAAGAACTGAAAAAAATCAGCAAGCCCTGCCAGACCAAAAAAGAAATTTCCCAAATCGGTTCAATCTCCGCCAATAATGATCACACCATTGGTGACCTGATCGCCGAAGCAATGGATAAAGTGGGAAAAGATGGCGTCATCACCGTAGAAGAAGCCAAATCCATGTCGACCTCCTTAGATGTAGTCGAAGGAATGCAGTTTGACCGCGGGTACATCTCTCCCTATTTCGTGACCAATGCGGATCGCATGGAAGCTTCATTGGAAGACGCGTTCTTACTGATTGTAGAAAAGAAAATTAGCGCCATGAAAGACTTACTCCCTATTCTGGAGCAAGTTGCGAAAATGGGGAAACCGTTAGTCATTATCGCTGAAGATGTCGAAGGCGAAGCCCTGGCAACACTGGTAGTCAATAAACTTCGTGGCACGTTGAATGTGGCAGCAGTTAAGGCTCCTGGCTTTGGTGATAGACGAAAAGCCATGTTGGAGGATATTGCCACCCTGACGGGCGGGCAAGTGATTTCTGAAGAAGTAGGACTCAAACTCGAAAGTGTGAAGCTGACGGACCTCGGTCGGGCCAAGCGGGTGAATATTGACAAGGACAATACCACGATCGTGGAAGGAGCTGGAGATCCCAAACGGATTGAAGGTCGCGTCAAGCAAATTAAAACACAGGTTGAGGAAACCACATCCGATTATGATCGGGAAAAATTGCAAGAGCGATTGGCGAAAATGGTTGGTGGCGTGGCTGTAATTAATGTAGGCGCCGCAACGGAAACAGAAATGAAGGAAAAGAAAGCTCGTGTGGAAGATGCCCTGCATGCGACGAAAGCCGCAGTAGAGGAAGGTATCGTTCCTGGCGGAGGCGTGGCTCTCCTTCGTTGTGTTCCGGCTTTGGATAAAATGAAATTAGACCACGATCAACAAGTCGGCGTAAATATCGTCAAGCGTTCCTTGGAAGAACCTATTCGACAAATTTCCATCAATGCAGGCGCAGAAGGCTCCATTATTGTGGAAAAGGTTCGAGGTGAAACCACAAACCGAGGCTACAATGCAGGCACCGGAGAGTTTGTGGATATGGTTGAAGCCGGGGTGATTGATCCGACCAAGGTCGCACGTTGCGCGTTGCAAAACGCTTCCAGCGTTGCAGGACTCATGCTTACCACAGAAGTCATGGTTACAGAAATCCCAGAAGCAAAGGCAGAAGGTGCTGGGATGCCTGGCGGCCATGACCACGGC
>JBATLR010000145.1:0-10903 GCA_049289415.1 Nitrospirales bacterium | reverse complement strand
CCATAAGCCTTTAACCAAACGGGAAGAACGTTATGCCAAACATACAACCAGGAGAAGTCACAAAAGAACGCTTGTCCAGATCACAAGGACGCCTGCCTGTGGCAGGCGTCCTACTGGGTGGGCTCCTGTTAACGGTGAATCCGTCGTCACCCTTCGCTCAGGATACTGCTGGAGTGCCCGAAAGAATGGCCTATGTGCCCTTCGGGCCTGCCATCATGGGAATCGATAAAGACCCGGCAGAGGCCAGTGCCACGCGTGAATCCGCCACCCTGTATCAACGACGAATGAGTATGCCCTGGTCCAAACAGGCCTTTCATGATGAGGGACCGGCCCACTGGATAGTCCTTGATGGATTTTTCATTGATAAATTTGAGGTATCCAACAGCGATTTTGAAAAATTCATGAAGGAAAAGGGGCATCCTGGACCGGCCTATTGGGATGACCCTCGCTTGAATAAACCCGACCAGCCGGTGGTTGGTGTGAATTGGTTTGACGCCAAGGCCTATTGCAAATACAAAGGCAAGAGACTCCCGACCGAAGCCGAATGGGAACGGGCCGCTCGAGGCCCAGAGGGATTTCAATATCCGTGGGGAAATGAGTTTGATCCGGCAAAAGCCAACTATGGCAAAAATCATGAAGCCACCCTCCCAGTGGACTCCATGCCTGAAGCAGCAAGCCCCTATGGACTCCACCACATGGCAGGCAACGTCTTTGAATGGGTGGAAGACTGGTATGATCCGGACTTTTATAAAAAGACACCGCATCCCGTGAACACCCAGGGTCCGCTTAAACCCATTTGGATCGGAGGAACCGGCACATATGTGGATCGCCTAACCGTCGGAGCCAAGCGGGTCATTCGGGGTGGATCATGGATTGCAGCACAATCCAGTATTACCACAACACATCGGTTCTGGAATCACCCTTCCAACAACAGCTATGGGGTGGGTCTTGGATTCCGATGCGCGAAGACCGCTTCCAGTGCAGTGAATGACAAGGTACGAACAGCCACGATTGACGCCATGAAGAGTATGGGACAAGAAAAATGGCAGGAGGCCAAGATGCATCTCAACACTGCTCTTGAACTTGACCCCCATAATACAGAACTTCAACAGATGCAGGAGATAGTCCAAGGGAAAATTCAGTAGGAACAGTCCATGAGTGTCAATCAATCAAAGAAGAGAATAGGAAAAAACATGCGGGTGGCCTCCTCCTATCTGGTAAGTATCCTCTTCCTCACCTTCCTTCCATGGATGCTTGGTGGAACTCCGGTCTACGGAGTTCCACCCGTGATGACAGAGGAGAAGGAAGGGGCCCGGGATCTCATTTATCAATCTGCCCAGGCCACAGAAGATGCCTGGGAGGAGTTTCATGCTGCTGCCATCGGCGGAACACTGGCTTCACCAGCAGTTCAGTCCAGTATTGAACGACAGTTACACGAAGCCCGCGCGTTGTTGATGGAGGCCAGAAAAGCTGAACGGGACAACCGGTTTGATTCAGTAAAAGCTCTCACGCAAAAGATACAGCAGATCACTCAGAACATTGTGCAGGCTAGTCGGGAGAAGAAACAATGAAGATGTGGTATGTCATCATAATCGCACTCACGCTGACAGGCACCCCACGGGATGCCACCGCAGTGGAAGGGCCCATCATTGAAAAGGATCCGGTAGAAATGATCACCATTCCGGCCGGCCCATTTATTCGCGGGAGCGCCGCCGGAGAGGGTCGCCTCGACGAACAACCTCGCCGCAAGATTTATCTCAATGCCTTTGCCATCGACAAGTATGAAGTGAGCAATGGGCATTACATAAAATTCCTGGAGGAAACATTACATAAGCCCCCCCTGAATGTGTTCGCCGACCACCCGTTCAATCAAGAGGAGGGGATTGCCGACCTGCCGGTTGTTCAGGTCACCTGGCATGATGCCGTCGATTATTGCTTCTGGGCCGGCAAACGTCTTCCCACCGAGGCTGAATGGGAGAAGGCGGCTCGAGGAAACGATGGCCGTCTCTACCCCTGGGGAGACGAGACTCCCACTCCCCAAAAAGCGAACTATGAAAAAGACTGGGAAGAGAAAAAGACCTTTGTGGAGGTGACGGCTCTTCCGGAAGGCCAATCACCATACGGACTTCGAAACCTGGCCGGCAATGTCCGTGAGTGGGTTCAGGACTGGTACGACTCCGAATACTATTCCAGCGCTCCAGACAAAAACCCCATGGGACCCGAAGCCGGGATTCTCAAAGTGCTCCGTGGTGGTTCATGGAAAAGTTTTGATACCGATTTGAGAGCGACCTCCAGAGGCAAGGGTGGATTTGCATTAAAAACTCATGGCATTGGGTTTCGATGTGCGCGGGACATCGGCCCAGGTCAAACCGCGTCACCACGCAATGCCCAGTTGGGGCCATGAAGGTGTCATGATGAACATTCTACAAGCCCTCTGTGTTACTTCAGCGGCGATCCTGTTTGGCTTTACCATTCCAGATATCGCCGAGAGTGCAGAAGGCAGCCGTTCGACAAAGGGAATCAGACCGGAAATCGTGGCCGATTTCATTTATGCGGTGATTGAATCAGATCGCACCTTGTATACCACGCATATCGTCGACCGCATGCAGGAGACAGGGACCGTTGTCGCCTCGGAAGCCTGGGAATCCAGGAATGCTCTACCCCTTCCGGCTCAAATGTTGCTGTTATCAGGATCAGCCGTGAAGGAGAAAGGCATCGGCCTCGAGTATCGTCTGGCAAGCCTTCTTCCCATTTACCAAAAAAATGGTCCTGCCACTGACTTCGAAGCAGCTGGTCTGGCGGCCGTAGAACGTGAACCTTCTCAACCATACACAGGCTACATCACCAAAGGGGAACAGACATATTTCCAGGCAATTTATGCGGACCGGGCAATTTCCAAGGCCTGCGTCAATTGTCATAATACGCATCTGCTCAGTCCTAAGCGTGATCGCAAGCTCGGGGATGTCATGGGCGGAATCATCATCTCCTTCCCAGTGAATTAAGTGAGCCAGCGTAGAACAAAAATCACTAGGTACGATGGCGACAGGCAGACACCCATGTTGAATGTGAGAACAGAGACCTTCCCTCCCAGAAGAGGAACAATGCTCGCACTCTTCATCTACACTTTCTGGTGGATGTTCCTTCCCGTGGATTCCGGATTTGCCTATGAGGAAGTCTCAAATTTTACAGGTGGACACCTTAACGGGACTGTTTCCATCAAGGGAACGCTCGTTTCCCCAAGACGGTTCAATCTCGTTCTCTATGCCGATCCCTATTATTGTGGACGCATTTCGGATGGGAAAGGGTGGCGTATTTCGCCTATCACTCGATTGGGACCAGAGCATACTCTCCCGGGCGCCGTTGTCTATCTGGAGAACGTTCCATGGGGAAAACCCGCTCCCTCGACACCGGGCATTGTTCAAACCAAAGACTGCATGTTTCTTCCGTATGTCAGCACCGCAAAAGCCGGTCAGGAATTTCATTTTCAAAATTGGGATCCCGTTGAACACAAGCTCGAAATTTTTCTGACCTCTGCCACGGGTGGACTTCATCTGTTCGGGAAGAATCTTCCACCGCATCCCGATAATCGTAAGAGTGATTTTCTTTCAGAAGGCACCACCGGCACACATCGAGCCGGATCGGAAGTCACTTATTCGGTGGATGAGACGGGGGTTGTCCTCTTTCGCTGTAGCTACCATGAATATATGGAAGCTTGGAGTGTCCTCCTTCCACATCCCTATGTCACTATGGCCGGAAAACGAGGTGAATTTTCCATCACCGACATTCCGCCTGGGACCTACAATCTCGTCATCTGGCACCCGATGGGTCAGACCGCAACGACCATTCGAATCCTTCCCGAGCGCATCCTCAACGTTGACGTGGATGTTTTCTCAACCTCAGCCACGGTCTATCCTGAAGACACCCATAAGCCCGATCCTTTTGGCATTGATCTGGTAGGGGATGCTCATATTGTTCCTTCAGTGGAATTACAAGAATGGAATGCCCCCTCGGAAGTCGGAAGATAGGAGACTGGACATGAAGATTGTCATTGCCGGTGGAACAGGATTTATCGGACGAGAGGTTTGCCGGGTGTTGCTTGATGAAGGGCATTCCATAATCATTCTCACCCGCCATGCAGGGAATTACAGCGCGTCTGCCGCCCCACACAGTCATTTCGTCCAGTGGGACGGCGTAACTCAGGGACCATGGGTGCAGGAATGCGACGGCGCAGATGTCGTCATTAATTTATCCGGTGCACCGATTGCGGATTCTCGCTGGACGGACAAACGAAAACAAGAGCTTATTGACAGCCGGGTACAACCGACTCAAGCCTTGCTTCAGGCCATCCCAAGCTGGAATAACAAACCCCACACATTTATTTCCGCCTCCGGAGTCGGCTTCTATGGAGCCAGGGGCGAAGAAGAGCTGAATGAATCTTCTACTCCCGGCAAAGGCTTTCTTTCGGATCTTTGTCAGATTTGGGAAAATACGGCCATGGAAGCCGAAGCCTTGGGTCTTCGACCTATTCCAATCCGATTCGGAATGGTCCTAGGACCCGATGGCGGAGCTCTATCAAAAATGTCCTTGCCCTTTCGCTTGTTTCTGGGCGGTCCCGTTTTACCCGGAACGCAATATGTTTCGTGGATCCACCGGAATGATCTTGCCCGTCTCATTCTTTTTGTGATCACCCGCTCTACGCTGATCGGGCCGGTCAATGGAGTCGCCCCCGAAATAGTCACCATGCGGGACTTTTGTACCACATTAGGGCAATCCATGAACCGTCCATCCTGGTTCCCGGTTCCGGAATTTTTGTTGGAAATCGCCCTGGGAGAGCTTGCCACGATGCTGACAACCGGCCAACGCGTTCACCCACAAAAAGCCCTGAAGAGTGGATTTTCCTATTCCTATCCCACCGTCCAGGAAGCGTTACACTCAATATTTTGCAAACCATCATCCCAGGCAACATAGCTGGACCATGACCATGTAAGCTAAGGAGCGAACCGATGAACATCTCAGATAAAAAACAAACACGTTGGTTACTCTTTCTAATGCGGTGCTTTCCAGTTTTGACTGCCGGATTGGTTATTAGTTTCGGTGGATCCTCCGTCTTGGGAGCGCCTCTCTTTTTAGAGAAAGGCAGCCTCATCCCCTCTGTGACGGTTATCGGAAAAGGTGGAGAGGCCATTTCCCTCGATACTCTCAAGGGAAAGGTGACGTTAATCAGTGTTGTGCCACAGTTGAATACTCCGGTGTGCGATGAACAGACTCACCGGTTCAGTGAACGCAATGGAGGCTTGGATCACTTGATATCATTTGTCACCCTGAGTACGAATGCCTATAACGAACAACAGGAATTTTCTGATAAGGCGGATATTCATAATATGACATTTTTATCGGACGCTCCTGGTTATCACTTCGGCACACACACAGGCCTTCTCCAAAAAGACCTGAGCATTCTTCATCGCGCGGTGCTCGTGCTGGATACCAAGGGGATTATTCGATATGTTGAAATGGTGCCCATGGGACAGCTGCCTGATTTTGACCGGGCCTTGCAGGTGTCCCGAAGCCTGCTCGCCAATGTCTCTTAAGAGGTGACATCATGACTGAACACATTCTTATTTTTTTCAATTTGTTGGCCAGCGCCGTGTTGGTCGGGAAAATTGTCTTTCTTTCCTTCGTCACAGCACCCGTGCTATCCCGGACGCTGGATGCCGATGCTTTTGCCCGGGTCGTGCGAAGTCTGTTTCCCCCCTACTACGGATTGGGAATGCTCAGTGCCACCATTGGATGGTTCACCAGCCTCGCCCTGGGTTTTTTCCATGGATTTGGACCCGTGGTACTTGTACCCGCTACGTTGTGGTTGGGAATACTGGCGATCGAGCAATATTGCCGAACTCCTCTGATTGCCCAGATTAATGAACTCAGCGATCAGCTCAAAGCCAAACAACTCAAAGGGATTTCCACGCCTCTCCTTCAAAGACAAAGAGATGGCCTCCATCGGCGTTCCGTGCAATTGAATTCTATTGTGCTGCTCATGGGTTTGTGTGTCCTCGGTTTTTCCGGTATGGCAACCACCCTTCCCTAAAGGAGATTTTTATGCTGATACCCTTGCCCTTCAATACCTATGCGAATCGATGTCTCAAAATTTTAGGAGCCGTGGTCCTTTCGACGATAGTATGTACGCCATGGGCCTTGGGTGAGGATGTCCGCTCTATTGATTCAGCGGCTCCCACGAATCCTCATGCCAGTCCTCCAGGCCCCAACACACCCCCTCCCTCGGGAATTGTGGGACTTGCCTTGCATATCACAGCCGGTCGAATTGGAGAACCGGCTCGATTGATCATTCGCGCAGTGCATCCGTCCGGACCCGCCGCACGTGCCGGACTGAATCATGGGGAGGAAATTCTGACCGTCGACGGGGTCTCCGTAGCCGGGAAAACCTATCAGGAAGCGATCGGGCTCATCCGTGGAGAAATAGGAAGCACCGTAAGACTGGGACTCACAGGACCGCAAGGTGAACACACCGTGAGCCTGGTCCGAATCAGTGAATCGGTCTTAATGGAGCAAACACCTCAAGCCATGTAAGCGGAGTAAAAGTATGCAGGACAGAATTCCATCCCCCTGGATCACCGAATCCGAAGGGTTGATGAAGCTGGAAAATATTGTGTCACTTCGCACACTTGGGAGGCTTCTTGTGCATGAACGGGCACTCAACGCCGGAGAAGGATTGAGAAATCTGCAACACGGGTAAAGCGGATCCAGCACCCGTTAGGAGAGGGATTACACATCCATATGACCACACGACTTATCGACACCGACCTCAAACCTCACAAAAAAACGACTCAACCCGACAAAAATATGGCTGAGTACCTTTCAGATCATAAGCCGCGATTGGGCATCAGCCAATGTCTGCTCGGCGACACGGTTCGATACGATGGCGGACACAAACGGGATGCTTTCCTCACAGATGTGCTGGCCCCGTTTGTCGAATGGCTTCCGGTCTGTCCGGAAGTCGAAGCCGGACTGGGCACCCCGAGAGAGGCCATGCATTTGGCAGGGGATCCCGATGCGCCACAACTCCTGACCATCCGCTCCCACATTGATCACACCGCTACCCTGCACGCCTTTAGTCAGCGCCGGGTTCAGGAGTTACAGGAAAGTGATTTGGATGGGTATATTTTTAAAAAAAGTTCCCCCAGTTGCGGAGTCTATCGGGTCAAGGTCTATACCGAGAAAGGGCAACCTTCTAAACAGGGTACCGGTATTTTTTCAGCCGCCTTTCAAAAAGCGTTTCCCCTGCTCCCTGTGGAGGAAGAAGGACGTTTGAGCGACGCACCAATTCGGGAAAACTTTATCGAGCGCATTTTCTGTTATCGGAGGTGGAAAACCCTGGTTCAACAGCATCGGATCAGCCGTGGGGCCATTGTCCAATTCCATACCCGCCACAAATATTTATTGCTCACCCACAGCCGTTCGCATTATCAGGACCTTGGACAACTCATCGCGAAGGCCGGCCAATACACACCCGGTGAGCTGGCCAATCACTATGGCCCGCTCTTTATGGACGCGCTGAAAAGCAAGGCCACCGTGCGAAAACATGTGAATGTCCTCCAGCATCTGGCGGGCCACTTTAAAAACCAACTGAGCCCGGTTGAACGGGCCGAGTTGCAGGAAACCATTCAGGATTACCACCGGCATCTCACCCCCCTGGCCGTGCCGCTCACGCTCATTAAACATTATGTGCGCATCCTGGCAGTACCCTATTTAGTTGACCAGGTCTACCTCAACCCGCACCCCAAAGAACTCATGTTGCGCAACCATGTCTAACAGTCCAAAAGATTCCCAGACCTATCGGATTAAATCTGTGGCCAGTACCACTGGACTCAGCACCCACGTGATCCGGAAATGGGAAGAACGCTACCATTTGGTCCATCCGCAACGAGGCCCTAACGGCTATCGACTCTTTACCGAAGAGGACATTCAATTTCTCCTTTATCTGAAATCACAATTGGATCACGGTGAATCCATTGGACAATTGGCCCAAGCCGGTGAGCAGGAACTCCGACATTCGATGAATCATGTCCCTCTCAATCTCTCGGGAATAGCCCCCATCTATTGGAATGACACCCAGGAAATGATTCGGTTGGCCCGCCACCAGGACGTCCAGGCCATTACCATCATGCTTGAAAAGTGGATCAATCATCTGGGGCTTGAGAAAGCCCTGGATAGCATTATTTTTCCGGTCTTGCGTCTGATTGGCGACCTGTGGCATCAAGGAGGGATGAGTCTGAGGGGGGAACAAAGCGTGAGCCGGTTGGTGCGTCAACACCTCATTAACGTTCTACGCGAAGAACCTCCTCTGGGAGGACCGCACGCCTTAATCGCCTGTGTGCCTGGAGACTTTCATGAAATTGCTCCACTGACCGCGGCGGTTCTTCTGCGAGGACTTGGATGGCACAGTATCTATCTCGGGCCCAATGTTGCATTTGAGATGCTGGAAATGGCCCTGCGCCGGAAACACACACAGCTCATTCTCCTTTCCTGCAATCTTGAACCGGATGAGAAAATACTACGGTCCTGGCTGCAAAAGATCACTCGACTTCTTCAACCATTGTGTGCGGTAATGGTGGGCGGACCGGGGTTCAAACCGTTTGTGCCTCTTCTTCGCTCTCACAACATTACATATTTCACCCAGGTCCATGATGTCAAAACGTTGCAACAACGAACTGGCATAGCTGAAAGCGCCAGGGCTTTCCACCCATTATCATTCATTTCCTGGCAACCATAAGGAGTCCGCAACATGTCAGAACCTCACAAAGCTATTCTTCTTGTCGGACACGGAGGCATTCCCAAAGGATACCCGGCCGATCTCATTACAAAATTGAAACGCCTTGAAGCCCAGCGAAGGGCAACGGGTAGTCCCATGTCGCCAGAAGAATTAGAGTTGGACACCAAAGTCCGCACATGGCCGCGGACCCCTGAGACAGATCCCTACAAGGCTGGCCTCGAAACCCTCGGAGCTGTTATGAAGCCACTCTTGAATGGATCGTTGTTTGGCCTGGCATATAACGAGTTCTGTGGACCGACACTCGCCGAAGCGGTTGAATCCCTCATTCGCCAGGGCGCACAGACCATTACGGTGGTCTCGACCATGTTTACTCCTGGAGGATCGCATTCCGAAAGTGAAATCCCCGAAGAACTGGAAGAGCTCCGCAAGAAACACCCGAAGATCACCCTCATCTATGCCTGGCCCTATAATCTGGAAAAGGTCTCAACAATGCTGATGGAGCACATCCAACAATTTTCATAGCCTGTCCATTCCTTCACCCTTCATGAAACACACGCAAAGAAAGGTAAGCAAAAGCGCATGGCAGCCAAAGGGCAACGCACCTTGACCAAAAAGCAAAAGCCCCCGTCCAGGCCCCCAAAACTGGATACGATCCATCATGTGGCGATTCCGGTCCCGAATGTGGCGGAAGCGGTCGAATGGTATACCTCCCGCTTCAACTGTTGCGTCGATTATATCGATGACACCTGGGCGCTTCTGGCCTTTGCCAATACCAAGCTTGCCCTGGTCCTCCCTCGGGAACATCCGTCTCATTTTGCGCTCAGTCGTCCGGATGCCCACAAATTTGGAGAGCTTGTTACCCATCGTGACGGACTCAATTCAGTCTATATCACCGATGCCTTCGGCAATTCGATTGAGGTGTTAGAAGAGTCATAATTTGCAGGACTTTCGACACAGCAGGCATATCCTTTTTTCTTCCTGGGCCTAAACAAACACAAATCTTCTATTATGAATGCTGATGTGCTCATTATCGGAGCCGGCCTTGCCGGACTTTCCTGCGCAAAAACGTTAGCGGATCATGGGATAGATTTTTTACTTCTGGAAGCATCCGAAGAGGTAGGAGGGCGAATTGGATCAGATCACCTCGATGGCTTCATTCTAGACCGGGGCTTCCAGGTCTTTTCCACTGCTTATCCTGAGGCCAAACGCATGCTGGATTATCCTTCCCTTGAGCTTCAGCATTTTTTCCCTGGTGCGGTGATTCGGTGTCTTGGAAAATGGCATCGAATGCCGGATCCCTTTCGCCATCCCTTTCAGAGCATTCAGGCGCTTTTCACTCCTATTGGTACCCTTTCAGATAAAATTCGGGTGGCCACATTCCGCCATCTGGCCCGGTCTGGAAATCTGAACGATCTGTTTCAAAGGCCCGAAACCACAACATCCCAACACCTCAAAAATTTCGGATTTTCTTCCTCCATGGTCGAACGATTTTTTCGGCCGTTCCTTGGTGGTGTATTTTTGGATCCGGAATTACAGACTTCCAGTCGTATGGCGGAATTTGTCTTGCGGATGTTTGGCTCTGGAGACATTTCACTTCCCGCCAGGGGGATGGGAGCCATTCCCCGACAACTGGCATCCCGTCTTCCGGCAGGACGAATTCGAACTCAAGCGAGGGTCACATCCATTCAGAAAACATCGGTGACCTTGGAATCCGGGGAAGCCCTATCCGCTCGCGCCATTGTCCTGGCCACCGACGGACCAGCCGCAACGAGACTTGTTCCCGGCCTCAACTCATCTCCCTATCGCCGCGTGACCTGTCTCTACTATGACGCCCCTGAGCCGCCCTTTTCAGGGCCATTTCTATTATTGAACGGAGAGGGAGCCGGTCCAATCAACAATCTCTGTGTCCTCACTCAAATCGCCCCGACCTATTCCACGACCAAAAGCCAGTTGATCTCCGTTTCAGCGCTCAACCATGCTGATTCCTCCACAAAAGACCTTGCCACCCGGGTTCGCCAACAATTGCGTGAATGGTTTGGCTCACCAGTCGAAGACTGGCAGCCAATTCGCGCCTATCACATCACAGCCGCTCAACCCGTCCAGGTCCCACCATTT
>JBATLR010000144.1:0-9829 GCA_049289415.1 Nitrospirales bacterium | reverse complement strand
AAACCACGACTCTAGGCTGGATGAAGCAGGCCGACCCTCAGGATGGCTATCAAATTAAAGAAGGAATTATCACCACCAAGCCAGGTGCCCACCTGACGGTCCTGGTCGTCAATCTGACGGCCAGGGTTCGATGGTGTGAAGTCTTTAGTTGTTAACCGGTTTAACCAGGAGATGATGATGGCGGCAACCCCAAAAGGTTCTTCAAAAGAGAAAAAGGTCGGCGCAGCGAACAAAGCTAAAGCGGAATTCCAGGAATATAAAAAGCGAATCGAACGCGCTCCGGGAATGGAACCCCGTGGCCCTCAGTTCGGCACAGGTGCGACAGGAATGCCTCACATGCCGATGGGATGGCCGGTTCCCCCTATGAGCGGTTTCTTGCCCCAGATTCCCCAGATGCCTGGTTTGAATCCTGCCTCAGGCCAAACTGCCGGAGAAACAAGTGGGGAGATCGCTAACCGGGTAGGGGAAACCTTGAAATTGGGACTGGATCTTCTGAATTCTGGGTTGGGGGTCGGATTACGATTTCTTCAAGGGCTAACTGGCCCTGAATATCATCACGGACACCCTGGATGGGGCCATACCCACGGGGCCGGCGACCATTTTCATGGATCTCAGGGATATGAGTGCCAAATGACCTGTGGCTGCGATTGCGTGGATTGTTGTCAGTCCCTCGGGTGTGCATCCTCCTGTGGGTGTTCTCCCAGCGTAGGCTCGTGTTGTTAAACGGCATTTTTGAAAGATTGCCAGCGGACTTCTTCCTCTAGCCCGGAGTGTCTTGTGACTCCGGGTTTCGTTCTTTTTCTTTGCACACCACTGTCCAGATCCTATCCGTGAACGAGTTTTTGATTTTATATCTATGAAACGTCATCAACCCGCTTCCGACATTTCCTGGACTCGTGACGCCATAATCTATCAGATCTTTCCTGACCGGTTTGCGCGAGATAGCCAACAGTCCAAGCGCGGATCTGGTTTCGTACCCTGGGGATCCAAGCCCACAGCTCATGGATTCATGGGAGGTACTCTGCGAGGAATCACTGAACATCTCGATTATCTCCTGGACCTTGGTGTCAATCTGATTTATCTGGCCCCCATTTTTTTTGCCTCGGCCAATCATCGTTACAACACCTACGATTACTATAGGATTGATCCTCGCCTTGGGACATTGGCCGACTTTCAGACTCTGTTATCCAGGGCTCACGCGAATGGCATTCGCGTATTGTTGGATGGCGTATTCAATCATTGCGGCCGGGGCTTCTTTCCCTTTTATGATGTCATGGAACGTGGTCCGGCATCCCCCTTCACCTCCTGGTTTTTCATCACACGATTTCCGGTTAATGCGTTCGGGAAATTTCGTTACCGGGGTTGGCAGGATCGGCCTCTCATGCCCATTCTCAACTTAGCCAATCCTGCCACACGACGGTACTTTCTGGACGTCGCAGCCTATTGGACGAATCAGGGTATAGATGGATGGCGGTTGGATGCCGTGGCTGATGTCCGGGGCCATCAGTTTTGGAAGGCGCTCTGGCAGAAGGTGAAGACCATAAACCCGTCGTCGTATATGGTGGCAGAAATCTGGGGCCCTGGTCGTTCTTGGATTCGGGATGGACAATTTGACGGAGGAACGAACTACGTACTCCGTCAGATCGTGTTGGACTACTTTATTCATGGTTCCATTTCAACCAGGCAATTTGTGTCCCGCGTGAACAACCTTCTTCGGATGTATCCATGGGAAAAGACCTTAGCGATGGTGAACGCGTTAGGGTCCCATGACACTGAACGCCTGTATGCTTTAGCCCGGGGAAATATTTTACGGCTGAAGTTGGCCATGGTGTTTCAGTTTGTTTTTCCGGGGATACCGGCAGTGTATTATGGGGATGAAATCGGGATGAAGGGAGGGAAGGACCCCGACAATCGTCGGGGCATGGAATGGAATCAGAACAAATGGAATCACGAGTTGCGGAATTTCACCAAGCAGCTTGTTGCAATCCGGAAATCTCTTCCAATGTTACGCGAAGGGGATTGGACCGTGGTTCAGGTACTCTCTGATCAACAATGTTGTGTCTTTTTGAGAAGGACGCAAAGAACCTTTGTCTTTATTCTTATTCATAATGATGATTACCCCATCTCTATTCAGATTGATATTGCCCCCTGGGTAGGGAAGACCGCTCGATGGCTTGAGGACCAGCTTACTGGGCACACGTTCAAGTGTGAACAAGGAAAAGTTGTCTTATCCGGCCTGGGGCCACACTCAGGAATGATACTGACTCCGGTTAAACTGGCTGTCGTGTGAAACAGGTGAGTGGTCGTCCCTGGGGAGGCTGAGGGCCAAATTTTTCTGAAATGAATCTTTTTTTAAGAGCAGGTGGAATTCGCGGACATTCAACGGCTTCCTTACCCGTGGTTTCTCCACATTCGGCCGTCCCTGGCCAACAAGCCATCGGCTTCCGGCGGTCCCCAGCTCCCTGAGCTATAGGGACGAATGGCATGCGAGCCAAGGCTCTCCCACACTTTGACAATGGGATCGACGATACTCCAGCCTACCTCGACGCTATCACTTCGCTGAAAAAGTGTTGCGTCTCCAGCCATCACGTCGTGCAGGAGCGTCTCATAGCCCGTGCTCGGGGCATCACCGAAATATTCCGCATATTGGAAATCCATATCCACCGTCCCGACCTGGACTTTGGGTCCTGGAATTTTGGCTCCAAAACTTAGGGAAATGCCTTCATCCGGTTGAATGCGAATGACGAGCACATTCGGCGTGAGTCGGTCGACGGGAGTTTTACGAAATAACATCAGCGGGGCAGATTTAAACTGAATGACCACTTCGGTCACTCGGGTGTGTAACCGTTTGCCTGTCCGAAGGTAAAAGGGCACGCCTTCCCAGCGCCAACTTTCAATACCTAAGGTCATTGCGGCAAAGGTTTCAGTCAGGGAGGCTGGATCGACATCCTTTTCCGTTCGATAGGGAAGGACACTGTGACCATTAATTGATCCGGCTTCATATTGTCCGGCAACCGTTGATTGTAAGACCTCGACGGGGTTCATTGGCTGGATGGCACGGAGGACCTTTGCTTTTTCGTTCCTGACCGCTTCGGGATCAAACGTATTCGGTGGTTCCATCGCCACGAATGCCAAAATTTGCAGAAGGTGATTGGAGACCATGTCACGGAGCGCACCGGCTTTTTCATAATAGGCCCCGCGATGCTCAACTCCTAACGTCTCCGCAACAGTGATTTGGACATGATCAATATATTGACGGTTCCAGATTGGTTCAAAGATGCCGTTCGCAAAGCGGAATATTAAAATATTTTGAACGGTTTCTTTTCCAAGATAATGATCGATCCGGTAAATCTGACTTTCATCGAGCACCTGTCTCAAGGCTTGATTGAGCGATCGTGCCGATGGCAAATCATGACCGAAGGGTTTTTCAATGACGATACGACGGGAAAAATCTTTTCGATGTTCGACTAATCCTTTGGCGCCCAGTTGCGCAACGATTTCCGCAAAAAATGTTGGAGCCGTGGCCATGTAATAGAGATAATTCCCCTGGGTCCCATGTGTGGTATTTAATTGTGTCAGCAGAGACTCAAGGCGTTCGTAGGTTTGAGGATCACGGAAATCCCCTGACAGGTAATGCAGGCGATCAAGGAGCCATTCTTTGATAGTGGCATCGATGGGGCGGGGACATAATTCATCGATGTCCTGACGGATCTTCTCCCGAAACTCATCCGTATGCATGGGAATCCCGTCTATCCCAAGTATGGCAAATTCTTGAGGGAGATGATGACTTGAGGCCAGGTTATATAACGCGGGAATCAATTTTCTCTTCGTGAGATCTCCTTGAGCCCCAAATATGATAAATAACGTGGGCGGTCGGGTTTGCCCATTTCTGGGCTGTTGGAAGAGGGGACTTTCTTTCAGTTCATCGGCGTGGTCGAACACAGGATGGGACGTTTTCACTGACTCGCTTACCTTTCCGGAAGTGTCATTCGCATCGGGGGGCCATGGAGAAAATAATCCAACCCAAGAATGGAACGTGATTCCTCATAATAGTCTTTGCCTGATAAAAAAGGCTGCGACAATGCGCCGCAGCCTTTACAACCGTGACCGGTATGCTTATTACTATACCATTTCCAGGGATAAGCGCTATCCACACATGACTGTCCGGATATCCCATACGGGATTGAGGAACACAGGTGTCTCCTGAATTGAGTGCTCTTTCCAAGAAAAGTTAATCCGACTAATGAGCCATGGAAGTATTAATGAGGTTCACAAACGGGGATGGTCAGGTTCCCGGAGAAGGGACAGTTCTTTTCCTGTTGCCTGAGTAGAACGATCTGGTTGCCCGTGGGTAGACCCAGCAATTGTCACACAAGGTCCTCCCGACAGGTGGGGGCGGACAGGAATAATTCAGAACGTCATGCTCGACATAAGGCACTTATGCTAAGATAATTCAAAAGGGTTTACTTTTACTCAATTCTGTTTAGGCCTATGCCGCCTCTTCAGTCTTTCCCTAATTTTCCCTCCAGGACAGGCTTTTGGAAGGAGTCCTGCACACACCCAACATTATTTTCGGGCTATTTGAGTGCGTTGGCCCTCGTAATGTTGCTTGGTGATTACCTGGCAGGTCCAACCATTCAGTTTCCTATTTTGTATCTTATTCCAGTGTCTCTCGCCTCCTGGTATAGGGGATTTTCCTGGGGGCTGACATTTGCCGTGACGTTGTCTCTTATCCGATTACTTTTTAATATACAGTTTTGGTCGGTTTCCCTCACCGTATTAGATGCCTCCATTAACACGGTGATCAGAATCCTTGTTCTTGGCGGGGCGGCCTTCCTTGTCAGTCGAACCGCTATGCAAACACGAGCATTAGCCAACAGAGTCAACGTATTGGAGGGTTGCCTTCCTATTTGCAGCTTTTGCAAAAAGATTCGTGACGACAACAATAACTGGCAACCGCTCGAACGATTTATTAGTGATCGATCTAATGCCCAATTTACCCATGGGTTTTGTCCGGAGTGTGGCCAACGCCATTACGGGGAATTTTTCAAAACGGGTGATCGACCGAGAATAGAATCCTGATTCGCAGGATGTGGGTATCGAATAAGAGAGAGAAGATGATCGGGATTATTTCTGACACGCACGGGCTGGTGCGCCCTCAAGTCATTGCGGCTTTGACCGGTGCGGAATTGATTATCCACGCCGGAGACATCGGAAGCCCTGACGTCCTGAAGACACTGGAGGCGATCGCTCCGGTGGTCGCCGTTCGGGGGAATAATGATCAGGACCCTTGGGCTGCGAAGATTCCCCTGACGAATGTCGTCGAACATCAATCGTATTTTTTCTATGTTGTGCATGAACTGGATCACTTGGATGTAGATCCGGTTGCCTCGGAATTTTCTGCGGTTATTTTTGGGCATTCCCATCGTGCCTCTGCCGAGAGACGCAAGGGAGTACTCTACCTCAACCCTGGCAGTGCCGGCCCTCGTCGATTCACTCTCCCGATTTCCGTGGCCCGTCTTCATGTGACGGATACCGGCCTTACTCCTGAAATTATCGAGATTACCAAATAAAGCGATAGAGGGGATAAGCGGTGAGTCTTCTGGGAGTGGCCTGGTCGACTCTTGTAAAACCCTTGAGACTTGAGTGCTTTGCCGGTTGCTCTCTGATCAATGGGGTATCGCTTTGCCAGAACCCTTGGAGATGTGAACATGAAACCAGGATGAGACCATTGAGTTGATCGATTGGCGTAAAGCAAGAAAGCATTGAAGAAGGTAAATGCGTGATTAGGTTTCTAGATATAAACGAAGCGTATTTTCATGTCCCAACGTGACATGTCCGACTTTGCATTCACCACTCAGGGAACAGGTGCGTTTGATCGCCAGGACGACCGCCGGGCTTTCATCTGAGCGATAAATGACATCTTCAATGCGAATTTCCACCGCTTTTTCTTGATCTTCCTTGTCTAAGTATTCGGTTTCACCCATGAACAACCCCTTGTTAATTATGGACGTTTTGGCATGTCGATGCTTTCTACTAGACCAAGAACCATGCCAGACGTTTCGGATACCGAATGGAATAAAATCCTTGAAAACCAGTTAAGTTTTACCTTTTTTGTGCTGTGTGGATTTTGACACCAGGCAAGGACTGCCCGGCCTAGGTAAAAAAGATTTGCTGAATTTTCTCTGGATAATGACAAAAGGAGGAAGGCAGATATCTTCCTCTGCTCTGGAATGAGCCAAATGCAATAGGGCAATACGAGAGCAACCTAACGGTTCATTGTTCTTGGGCTCATTATCATGGAATGCAAAGTGGTTTGTTCCCAAGGGTCTTCAGCTCAGGGTTGTACGTGTGCAGGTCCTCAATGGAGTTCGATCTAATAGAGCAGACTGCCCTACGACCAGATGGGCTGAGGCATTGGCCCAGGGGTTTGCCAACCTGGCAAACGAGGATTGGGCGATTCGTTCGGCTGTATAGTGAAAGGCCAAGTAGGATGGTTGGATGGTTTCACCATAGGTGGGAGTCCCTCAATCGTTGACCTTGTTTCCCTCTAACCGGTGGATTGAACGTCGAAACGGTGAAGAATCAGTGAAAGATGCAGGGCGCGCCTGACTGACCGCCCCCTTCCTTGCTGACCTTCGAGTGGAAACTTTGCGAAAAAACTTTCTGGTAGGAGGCGTCTCACCTTCCTGTTTTTAAGGAAGTTCATGAAGCCTTCCTACGTCGGAAGGGTCCGTGCCGGGATGAGGAAATGGGTGATTCAGTTGCGAGGCAATCGTGGCAGTGAGAGCCGCCGACAATCAGGAATGACTCTGTCGATTATGGGCATTGAAGGTGCTATTTGAACTCAGTCAGCATTTATGAAGGCCAGGGGACCTTATGCCTTTTTGCTACGAATGGCCGACGATGTTGCTGTGACGGGCAAGAGGACGGATTTCCATTGTTGGGCCATGCCCTGGATATTGGCGAGAAATGTCGGGGCGGAATGGTGTTCACTAATGTATCGAACCAGGGCGCTTCCAATAATAACTCCATCCGCAAATTGTCCAACTTCTCTGGCCTGCTCAGCGGAGGCGATTCCAAATCCCACTGCCACAGGTTTTCGTGAGGCTCGTTGAAGCTGTTGGACGCTTTGGCGCACCAGACTGAGATCGGTCAGCTTTGCACCGGTAATACCGGTAAGAGAGACATAATAAATAAAGCCATGTGATCGCTGGATCACAGCACGTCCTCGTTCAGGCGTGCTGGTGGGAGCAAGCAGAAAAATACTCACCGGTCCTCCCGCCGCCTGAGTGGCGTGATAAAGCAGGTCAGACTCTTCCGGAGGCAAATCCGGCACGATGAGTCCATCGACGCCCGCTTGAACAGCATTGGCACAAAAATCTTTGATCCCCATGGCCATGAGGCTGTTGTAATAGGTCATCAAAATAAGGGGAATAGACGTCTTTTTTCTCAGGTTGGCGACAGTGGCAAGAATATTTTTAAGGGTAGTCCCTGAGTGCAGGGCTCTTTCTGCTGCTTGTTGAATCACCGGACCATCGGCGATAGGATCCGAAAATGGCACACCCAATTCGATCAGGTCGGCACCACCCTGTTCCAACGCTAATACAAGAGATTCGGTCATCGCTAAGGTCGGATCGCCAGCCATGATGTATGGGATGAGGGCTTTTTCACCCTTGGAGTGGAGTTGTGCAAATGTGGCTTGAATGCGATTGCTCATGTCAGAACATTTCAAATGTACCGGAGGACCTGGTGTGGTGGCCTTCGTGGTCGGGTGATTCTCTGTCCACTGAGTATGCCCTCTCCTAGAGAGGAATTCCGCGCATTTTGGCTAATTGTTGAACATCTTTATCTCCACGCCCGGAGAGATTCATGATTAAGATCTGTGACTTTTTCATCGTGGGTGCCAGCTTGACGACTTCTGCAACCGCATGGGCACTTTCCAGTGCGGGAATGATGCCTTCTTCCTTGGCGAGTAAATCGAACGCGGCTAAGGCTTCAGCATCAGTTGCGGAGGTGTACCGGATTCGCCCGGTATCATGATAGTAACTGTGTTCAGGACCGACTGCCGGATAGTCCAATCCGGCAGACACTGAATGTGTGGGATTGACTTGACCGTCCTCATTCTGGAGAAGATAGGTCATCGTGCCATGCAAAACGCCGGGTTTTCCTCCTGCAAAGCGCGCGGCATGTTTCCCGCTTTCTATCCCGTACCCGCCGGCTTCCACGCCGACCATTTTGACTTGAGTATCTTTAACGAACGGATAAAATAGTCCAATGCTATTGCTGCCGCCCCCGACACAGGCGACAAGACAGTGAGGCAAACGACCTTCCAGTGCAAGGATTTGCTTTCGGGTTTCTCGACCAATCACGGATTGAAAATCCCGAACCATCATGGGGTACGGATGGGGGCCCAGGACCGATCCAAGCAAATAGTGAGTCGTGCTTACATTGGTGGTCCAGTCACGCATTGCCTCACTGATGGCATCCTTGAGTGTGCGGCTTCCGGAATTCACCCCCGTCACTTTAGATCCAAGTAACCGCATTCGGAAGACATTCAATGCCTGTCGTTCCATATCCTCGGTGCCCATGTAAATTTCGGCCTCCAGACCGAACATGGCGGCCACAGTAGCCACCGCTACTCCATGCTGTCCGGCACCGGTTTCGGCAATGACCCGTTTCTTTTTCATTCGTCTGGTGAGCAGGGCCTGCCCGACGGTATTGTTGATCTTGTGCGCACCGGTATGACAGAGGTCTTCTCTTTTGAGGTAAATCTTGGCTCCACCAAGTGTTTTGGTGAGACGTTCGGCGAAGAAGAGGGAAGTCGGACGACCGACAAATTGTTTCAGGCAATTCAGGAATTCCTGCTGGAAGGGCCGGCTTTTCTTAGCTGCACGATACGCCTGTTCCAGTTCATGGATGGCAGGCATCAGGATTTCCGGAGCATACTTGCCTCCGAATTGCCCGAAGCGCCCGAGTTTATTGGGAATGATTGCCATGAGATGCTCTACTGAAAGAGGACGTAAAAAGAAAAGAGTATAGCGATGGAATGGCTAACACACAAGACGAACCGATTGGATAAAATCCCGAATTTTGGCCGGATCTTTACGCCCAGGGCTCTGTTCCACGCCGCTACTCACATCGACGCCATAGGGTTGCACTTGGCAAATGGCTTCTTGAACATTTTCAGGAGTTAATCCTCCTGCCAACAGCATGGGAACGGCTTTGGCTACTTCGCCCGCAAGGGACCAATCGGTCGTGTGCCCGGTTCCTCCGTACGCGGTAGGAGAGAATGCATCAATGATAAATCCTTTCACGCCTATCCGTCCTTTCCATTCTGCCAATGCGAGATAGCTGCTTCTATCCCTTAGCCGAATGGCGCGTAGGACCGGACGCTGTAACGATTCACAGAAACCGGGAGATTCGTCACCGTGAAGTTGAGCCAGACTCAATCCACAGTCATCGAATACGCGTTTCACCATATCGAGATCGTGATTGACGAAGACACCCACCGTCAGGACAAAAGGGGGAAGGCTGGCAATGATATGTTTGGCGACAGCAGGTTGAACATATCGAGGGCTTTGGGCGTAAAACACAAAACCCAAAGCGTCGGCCCCTTCCTGAACTGCGAATTCAGCATCTTTCTGATTCGTGATGCCGCAAATTTTTATTTTAGGGGACATAGGAACATTCGCCGTTTGTTGGGGAGGTTCGTAAGCCCCACGGTATATGGCTTCAGACTCATTTCTCTGCCTTGTCTGGAGAGGCCTCTCAATGAATTTGGCCGGTCTTTGGTGTAACAGAACAGGGACAGTCGAGAGTCCCCCGC
>JBATLR010000143.1:0-5204 GCA_049289415.1 Nitrospirales bacterium | reverse complement strand
CCATCCCTGGTCCATTGTTCGACTGCGACGGCAAACGCCTCGTGCAACGCTTCTTCAGCCGCATCAAATTCGCCGAGCAGGCGGATTAATGTCGCGAGAATCCGGCGCGATTCAGTCCGGTACACTTCTTCCACCACCTCCCGCACCTGTTTGGCCGGTCTTTCACTCATGATCGAGAGAGCCTCACGTTGAGAGGTAGGGAGAGACCAACGAGGTATAGCGCGCGCGTTCGGGAGAGCGATCGCCTCTGCTGAGGGGTGATGAGAGAGGATGTTGCCCGTCATTCTGCTTCAACCGTGACCTCTGTTGTCACCGAATTGGCAATAAAACATTCGCTGTGAGCTTGCTCATGGAGAGCGTGTATCTGTTCCTGAGTCGGAAGAGTTGGCCCACCAAATATCACTCGAGGATGTAAGATGACACGTGTCATCGCCAGCTTTTTGTTCTGATTTTTTTCTAACAATCCAACAGCATGATCGCTATAGCGATCCACAACGAATCGTTTCTTGGCTGCCATCGCCAGGAAAGTCAGCATATGACAGCTCGACAAGGCCGCCACGAAGGCTTCCTCAGGATTCACATGAGCGGGATTTCCCCGATAGGCCGGAGCGGCGGATGCGGGAACGTGAAAGCCACCCTCAAAGACCAACTCATGGTCTCGATTATACGATTCGTACGAAAAGTTCTCTGATTCCCTCTTCCATTCTAGCGTGATTGTATGTTCAGACATTGATCAACCCCTTTCGAAAACGTGACAATTCGGCCAATGAAGTGAACTCCTTGTGGGCGATGGATTCGGGAAACCGGCAGAAGAATCTATTCATATTCGCGGCAGGAAATTTCCCGATGATTGCGCCTGGGGCTGTATTCTCAAAATTTTCCATCTTTGGTTATTTTACCCGAATGACCATTGTGTCCTTTATCCTGCCTCATGCTCTGGGTACGTGTGCGATAAAATTCTTTGCTCAAAAGATTTTTGTCGGGAGCCTCGCAAAGAGGCTTCCTTAAATAATTGAAAATACCACGCAGGAGCTACCTTTCGCACAGAGTATTTTCAGTCCTCTGATGAGTGCATATCCATTGGATTTGTTTGACAAAGCCGAGATTAATTATTAGGGTAAGTTTTTCCATCCTCTGGACATTATTCCCGTTCACAATGGGCCAATTCCTAAAAGGACTATCCCTGGTGAGGACTTCCTCTCCAAAGGGGATAAGCCGGGGATGCTTGTATTTAGATGGGATCGTCAACAATCACATGTACGACAAAAAAATTTCAAGATGATTAAAAGGTTGATGAGCAGATGTGCGGAATTCTTGGACAGATAAATTTCTCAGGGTGTCCTGTGAATCCGGAAGACTTGATTTCCATGAATGCGACCATGGGTAGTCGTGGTCCTGATGGAGTGGGACTGTATGTTCAAGGGCGATTGGGATTCGGGCACCGACGTCTCAAAGTCATTGACTTGACCCAATCGTCCCAGCAACCCATGGTGGATTCCACCTTGGGGCTTGGCATTGTGTTTAATGGGGCGATATACAACTATAAGGAATTGCGACATGAGCTGGAAGGGAAAGGCTATATCTTCTTTTCCCAGGGGGATACCGAAGTCATTCTCAAGGCCTACCATGCGTGGGGAGAAGGCTTTATTCATCGCCTGAACGGGATGTTTGCGTTCGCCATTTGGGAAAGAGATTCAGAGCGGGTTGTGCTGGCGCGTGATCGTTTGGGAATTAAACCGCTCTATTTCACTGAGACCTCTCAACAGTTTCGATTCGCATCGACCTTGCCGGCTCTCTTAGCGGGGGGAAACGTCTCCACGGAGATGGATCCCGTGGCCCTTCATCACTATTTCATGTTTCATGCCGTGGTGCCTGCACCATACACCTTGCTGAAAGGCATCCGGAAATTAGCGCCAGGCACCATGATGGTCATCGAGCCAACGGGAGCACGACGACATGATCACTATTGGCAACTCTCTTTCGAACCGCGTGAAGATGAGAGGACGTGGGAGGAGGGAGACTGGCAGGACCGGCTGTATGAGGTCCTGCGTTTGGCTGTCCGCCGACGGCTGATTGCGGATGTGCCGGTCGGAGTTCTCCTGTCCGGTGGGTTGGACTCGAGCCTCATCGTGGGCCTGTTAGCGGCTGAAGGTGCCACGGGCCTGAATACCTTTTCCATCGGGTTTGAAACGGTGGCGGAGGAAAAGGGGGACGAATTCTCTTACTCCGATATCATTGCTAACAAATTTTCTACCCGTCACCACAAGCTTCCCGTTGATACGACGCACGTTCTGCCTAACCTGCCGGGTTGCATTCATGCCATGTCTGAGCCCATGGTCAGTCACGATGCCATCGGTTTTTATTTGCTCTCCAAAGAAGTGTCCAAGCATGTCACGGTGGTCCAAAGTGGACAGGGAGCCGACGAAATTTTTGCAGGATATCACTGGTATCCTCCACTGTTGAACAGCCAACATCCGGTTGATGAATATCGCCAGGTGTTTTTTGATCGCGACCAGAAAGAATTTCTTCGAGTCATTCATCCACGGTTTCATGGAGACGATCATAGTCAGCGTTTTGTGGAGACGCATTTTTCCCAACCGGGGGCTTCTCGACCGATTGATAAGGCCCTCCGGCTTGATACGACCATTATGTTAGTTGACGATCCGGTCAAGCGTGTCGACAACATGACGATGGCGTGGAGCTTGGAAGCGCGAGTGCCGTTTTTAGATCATGAAGTCGTTGAATTAGCCGCACGAGTGCCGGCGGAAATGAAAATTGCGCAAGGGGGAAAAGGTATCCTCAAAGAAGTTGCCCGCCGAGTGATCCCTTCAGAGGTCATTGATCGGCCCAAAGGGTACTTCCCCGTCCCCGCCTTGAAATATCTACGGGGCCCTTATCTGGGCATGGTGAAAGAGGCGCTTTTGTCACAGACCAGTCAGAACCGCGAGATCTTTCAGCGGGATTATATTGATGACTTGTTAAAGAATCCGGATGAGCATCTCACGCCTTTACGTGGGTCAAAGCTCTGGCAGCTTGGGTTATTGGAACTGTGGCTTCAGTCCCATGGCATCTAAGGATCGCGATGTGTTGAAGGCCCCGCAAGCTCTCCACATGACGAGCCCCCGGCAGCGACCGATCGGGCCGACGGTCAAAAACTGGGAAGGTGGGCCGGCGACCTACCAGGGCCGACGAGTGAAGCCCAAAGTGGTCCTGGATTGCGGCTGGGGTCGGCTTATTTTTGCCCACACCTTTACAGGCCCCGAAGAGGTGGCTTCCACGCTGATGCAAGAACGTCCCGGGCACCGGGATATTGCCTTTTATTTACGTGATCCTCATGTGGTCTTGGCTCTGCGCCCGCACAAGCTGTTTCTGGATCCTTCGCATACGTTTCGATTGTGGTTGGGTGATTATCAATCCGTCGCCAATCAGAAATCAGGGATAGTGATCACTCCCATCCAGTCCGAGGCTGATGTCACGGCTTTGAATCGGATCTATGCGGCACGGGGCATGGTCACGGCCGACACTGATCTCCTTATGAGGCATCGCCGCTCCCAAAAACTCTGCTATCTTCTCGCTAAAGACCAGGCCACCCATGAAGTGATCGGCGTCATCTTAGCTGTGAATCATCGCCTGATTTTTGACGATCCCGAAAAGGGCAGTAGCATCTGGAGTCTGGCTGTTGACCCTCAAGCCCACCATCCCGGAGTGGGGGAGGCGTTGATTCGTCAAGCGGCCGAACGGATGAAGTCACGGGGGTGTAGCTATGTGGATCTCTCAGTACTGCATGACAACCATGAAGCCATTGCGCTGTATCGGAAACTGGGATTTGGACGAATTCCTGTGTTTGCGGTGAAAACGCGAAATACTATTAATGAAAAATTGTTTGCAGGACCTTCACCGGATCAGCGACTTAACCCCTATGCCACCATAATTGTCAATGAGGCCAGACGCCGAGGCATCGACGTCGATGTCCTGGATGCCGAGAATGGCTACTTCCGCTTGACGTTTGGGGGCCGGTCCATTACCTGTCGGGAATCGTTGTCCGAATTGACCTCGGCGATTGCGATGAGCCGTTGTGCGGATAAGACCCTCACCCGGCGCGTGTTACAGGAAGCCGGCCTATCTGTTCCAGCTCAGATGGTGGCCAATGGGCGTAAGCGCAATGGTGAATTTCTTGGACAGTATCAATCCATTGTTGTCAAACCGGCGACGGGGGAACAGGGAGCTGGCGTGAGTGTGGATGTGCGTAGGGTCAAGGAAATGGAGTCCGCCATCACCCTTGCCGGCAAATGTGGTAATCAAGTCATTCTGGAACAATATGTGAAGGGCGAGGACTTACGCATTGTGTTGATCAATTATGAAGTGGTTGCCGCTGCCGTTCGACGACCACCTCGGATTACGGGGACGGGACATCATACGATTGCCGAATTGATTGATCGGCAGAGTCAGCGACGGGCACGATTGACCGGCGGCGAGAGTCGCATTCCTCTGGACGGAGAAACCAAGCGGTGTATCAAGGAAGGCGGCTATACTCTCACAGAGGTCTTGCCAAAAGGCAAAACCATCACGGTGCGAAAGACGGCCAATCTGCATACCGGAGGAACGATCCATGACGTGACAGGAAAACTTCATCCTGATTTAGCCACTGCGGCGGTGATTGGTGCCAAAGCGCTGGCTATTCCGGTGGTGGGATTCGATTTTATCGTCACGACGGTTTCCAAGCCTCACTATGTCATTATTGAAGCCAATGAGCGACCCGGTCTCGCCAATCATGAGCCGCAACCGACGGCGGAACGATTTATTGATCTGTTGTTTCCTCAAACCAAGACGCCCACAAAATTGAAGTAGTCCTTTGGGGGTGATAGGGGATTGTATGATCGGTTCAAAAATTGACACGCAGTATCTCCTTCAAATTCTCCAAAAACTATTGGCGATTCCGAGTCCGACCGGCTATACCGATCAAATTGTCCATGCGGTGTCGGGTGAACTGAAACAATTAGGGATTCCCTTCGAACTCACGCGGCGCGGAGCCATTCGAGCCACCATGGCAGGAAAAGTCAGTACGCCTGATCGAGCCATTGTGGCTCACCTGGATACGCTGGGGGCTCTTGTCAAATGGCTCAAAAACAATGGCCGATTGGCCATTGTGCCAATCGGAACCTGGTCCAGCCGTTTTGCTGAGGGGGCCCGTGTGACCGTCTTTT
>JBATLR010000142.1:0-22058 GCA_049289415.1 Nitrospirales bacterium | reverse complement strand
TTATCAATCATTGTCTGTTGCCTTCCCAGTTGCTGTAACCATTTCCTGTCTTTGTGGTTTCTTTCGTAATTTCTTAGGCCGCCTTGGCTGGACTTTCTTCCAGCGCAACGTCTTTCCACATACGCGTCGGCAGGCCCTGCCATGCTCATCCGGATTGAATGTATGGCCTCTTTACTCGCTCTGGCCTGGTGAGTGACTCAATCCATTCTTCTTTATTTCATGAAATTCGTTACTGCCCAACACCGTATTGATCTATGCGGGAATCAGGAAATGGCGCCATCAGGAATCTTTATGAAATCTTTATTTGAACGGGTCACAAATCAAATAGATTCTTTATGGGTTTGATATTTACCATCTGGATAAACCACAACAACCGGATCGAAGAAGTAAGGAAAGGGGAGGTGAACAGATGAAAAATTTGAACTGGGCAACAACCTCTCCCACTCTGACTGGGGTGGGAATTTTCCTTTTATTCCTATCGATCTGTAACCCTGCATCGGCCTCCACCCAGTCTTCGGATGTGAGGGTCTCAATGGACTATTGGGCGCCCTACTATAGACCGGCTTTGGCCATTGTCCCCGATGGGGTCTCGATTCATGTTGTGAATCCGACTTCATCACCCCATAGCGTCACACACGATGGTTGTCGAACAGGTGGGCCTTGCGCATTTGATACGGGTGGCGTTCAACCCGGGCAGGCATTCACGATCCCTTCACTGCCTCCCGGTCGGTATCCCTATTATTGCGTGCTTCACCCCATCATGAAGGGTGAAATTATTGTTCTTCCCCATCACACGGTCATAGGCCAAGGTGGGATACACGATCACCTCACGATCACTGATGTCAAGGAGTCTCAGTAAAGACACTGTGTTTGGTATGCATTCCATATTCATTCGTTCATCCATGCGATGGGTCGTCAAGGATGGGACGACCTCTCCAACTGATGGCGGCTAACGACCGATGAAAAGTCAAAAGCGCATTCTCATTGTCGACGATGATGCGGACGTCCTCCTGTTTCTGAGAGATCGTCTGAATGCCCTGGGATTTGAGGTTCTTACTGCTGCCAATGGGAAGGAAGGGGTTGAGACTCTTCAACATCACACCGTCAATGGGGTACTACTCGATTTATGCATGCCGGTCATGGGAGGCCTTCTTATGCTGGAACAATTAGCGCAGTCCTCAACGCTTCCGCCGGTGATCGTGATGTCACCCTCTGAACACCGATCGGAAATGCAGCTTGCCATTATTAAGGGAGCGATGGACTATCTCATCAAGCCGATCGCTCCAGACGTATTGGCCGATAAATGCCTGCGACTCTTTTATTAGAAACCTGTGAACCCAGGAAGGATTTTTATCCTCAGAAAGGCAGCCATGAAGAATGGTAAATTGAATATTTCTCCGGGAATTCCCACCCCTGATATATCACGAATCCAGGAAAGTTTTGAGATCGTGGCCTCTCACGGAGAGCAGATAGTTTTTCGATTTTATAATGTGTTGTTTGATAAATTTCCGGAGTTTCAGACCTTTTTCCCTCAGGCCCAGTTAGCCCAACAATATGCGGCGTTTCTAAGCGGATTCCGCACTCTGGTCTTGCACATGGAAAACCCTGAGGCATTACGTTCTTCCCTCGTTCAATTAGGGGAACGGCACAAAAAATATGGCATTAAAAGCAAGCACTATCCTCCTGTCGTATATGCGCTCTTGCATGTGTTGACGGAATTGGGTGGGGAAGGCATGGATGGAAAAACATATGATGCGTGGGAAAATTTTCTTCACCTGATGAGAGCCATTATGCTTGAATGCTACTCTCTGGAGATGTTGTCTGGTGAAGATCGCAAGGAGAATTTTCTCAGCACTGGGGCAGGAGGCAACACAAAAAGAATTCTGCTTATTGATGATGACCGCCAACTTTTGGACCTGTATCAATCATACTTGGAACTCGAAGGATATCTGTGTAGTCAAGTTTCAGATGTGGCCTGGGCATTTACCCATATTCAAATGAGTCACTATGACCTCGTCCTGACGGATTTCCAAATGCCTGCGATGAATGGCATTCAGTTACGGAGAAATCTTGAATATGTGGGTAGTGGTTGTTGCCCCCCATTTGTCTTGGTGACAGGGAGTCCCAATCAGGAGATTCGAAGGCAGGCGTTAGAGTCCGGATTCGAGGCAGTGCTGAAAAAGCCGCATGATCTTCCTGAGCTGAGTTCTCTCGTAGGAAAAGTCTTGAAAAAATCTACGGGTTTTCAGGGAAATCTTCAGGAAATGTGAAGCGGGGTTGGAAGAAATGGAGAAGAAATTTTCCCTTAAACATAACTGAATGTATTTGTTAGGGAGTTCAACTGCAGGGTTTGCGAGGAATTATATCAGTCAAGTCTTTATGGGCACCTGTCATCTCCGGGTTCGTTGTAGTGTCTTTTGTTCGTTCCCCATGCATCGTCCATTTCCACTCATCAGTCTACTGTGGGTCTTGGCCGAATAGACATGCAGATGTAATTAACAGTTTTGGCAGGAACCCTGAAAAGGTTAACCCACGTCCATCACCACTCCTACGCTGTCCATATCCTCACCAAAACGAACGCCAGCTCCCCTTAGCTTGGGAAAAAAGTCGATCTTTCTCATCTTTTCCGGCTGTTTGTGAATATACAGATCAAAAGGCACCGAATTATGAGAAGGGCTTTGATGAATCAAGTTGACAGGAACGGGTATTCATTGTTTTTCCAGTTCGTGAATTTGTCTTAGTGGGCATGGGATATGATTCGTGTGGCTGAATATTTCCTCTCGTCTTTTCACAAAGAGGTGAGGGTGTGCATTGCATGTGGCCTTCTGTCTGGCTGATCCCTTAAGGGGGATGGTATGATAGAGGGCTACATTAATAATTTTGGAGAGGATGGTTAAAGCATGGATATTGATATATTTCGCCAAATGGTGGCGAAAAAACCCGATGGGTTTCTAGGACGATATGGGCTTGGAGACAAGCTTCTGAAGGAAGGGGAGCATCTTGAGGAAGCGGTGGAGCACTTGCGTGTTGCTGTCGCATTAGATCCCATTCATGTCGCCTCCCATTTGGCTTTAGGACGGGCATTGGCTGGACTGAAGCGTCATGAGGAGGCCAAGACTGAGCTGGCGGCGGGTATTGATGCGGCTTTGTCAGGCCGTTCCAGTGGGGGTGGGGATCTCGTGCCGGAGATGCGTGCTCTGATTCAGACATTGGGATAAGGGGCTCTTCCTGTAAGGGATCTGAGTATTGGTTGTCATATTTTTTTCAAAATTTGTTGTGCAATGCCTTCCGAGAATTTTCCTGTCGATGGTGAGATGGACATGCTGATTTCCACGACCACGTATTTGTCGGGACATAGATCCTAATGGCCCCAATTGTCTCGTCACGGGTATGGAGGGCTCCCCACCGATCCTGGAGAGACTCGACACGTTCGAATGTACCTTGGTCCTTCGATTCCAGGGGGCTCCCGGAAAGACGCGGATTCCAATCGGCCCGGATCCATTGGAGGGTCCAAATTCACCTACATAGTCATCCTCATCAGGCATACTACTTTCTATCAGCCTAGAAGCACTTTGCTCAATCACCTTGGCCACGTTATCCGTCGTGGTCTGGACGCATTGATCGACGAGGGGGATTCATTTGCTTGTGCCGAAGAAAAATTCCGCTGGGTATGAGCTAAAATTGGGTTAAGGTTAAGGGAAATTTCTTGTCTGCATTCTGTGAATACTGGTATTGGAATCTGAGGTAGTTCAAGGGGTTGGGAAGCACAAAGAAATGTTGCGATGGAAATTTTGGAGTTTTCGAAGTTCCCTGAGGCTGCGAAATCTTTTCCAATGTGATTGGTGATTGACGATGGGGTGGCCGCAGGAATCTAATAAGAAAAATACGATCGATGAATTAATGCATTGTTGCCTTGGCTGATGAGGGTAAAAGGACACCTTTCCTAACACTCTAACTTGTGAGGTTTGTCATGTTGGTGAGGATTTCCTACCTATTTGGACACCTTGTTTTTTTAGGATTTTGTCTGCTCGGGGTGGCTGGTTCCTGGGGGCAAGGAGTACCTGGTCAATTTGTGGGAGAGTCAGGTGGTTTTGTGATTCCGGAATCGATTAAGGGGTTTGATGAGCAAAAGGTCAAAAATGATCCCATCTGTGATTCCAGCGTCCGTCCTCAAATTGATCATGTAAAACCGGACGAAATGAAAACCGGTGATAGTGTTGTGGTAGAGGGAAAGTATTTCGGAAAGAAAAAAGAGTGCTTGCACGCTGTGACTTTTGGCTCAGTCCCGGCCAAGGCTTTTTCGTTTGTGGATGATGAACGCGTGGAAGTCGTCGTGCCGGAAGGGTTACGATCCGGCGTCACGTTTTTAAATGTTGAGACAGGTGGTGGAACGGCACGAAAGGGAATTTTAATTCGATCAAAAGACTAAGTTCATCTCGCAAGTGATGGAACCCATCCTTGAAGATTTTGCTCCTTTCCTGGTTTTTAGGTTTTGAGTCATTCATAGATTGTCCCTGTTTTTAGCTACCGATTATAAAGGTTGTGTCAATCGGCATCTTCTCTCATCAGCAATTGATTTGATTAGATCGATACGGTTTCGCATGGCCTGAGAACGTATCCATCGCCCTCCTCTCTCGATCCTGCGTGTGCTGGCTCCTCCGACTTAGCTAATCCGAACAGGACTTTGAGCGAGGGGTGTGAGGGGTTTTTCGCGCACCGCCGCGGCAAAATCTTTCTTGTCCTCCCTGTTCCCATCTTTTTTTCTCAACAAGATAAGAAAATTTATTGGACCAATTGTTCGCGTTTTGCTCCAAATCGCAAAAAAGAGCTAATTCACGGTTCGTAAGACTTTTCAAATTGTGACGACCGGAGGTTCGAATGAATAAACAATTCCGACCATGGCTAAGATGGAACAGGCAAGACCTATTACGGGCATGGCCCATGCGGGATGGAGTTAAGAGGACACGGCAAGGGGGGTAGAGGAGGATAGAAGCAACCCCTTAGGGAATCTGAAGGTCTATAAGGAGTGTCGGGACAATTCCTTCTGAAAATGGATCGGCCACTGATTTTCTCTAGAGTGAGCTCCCTGGCCTACTGAGTTTTCCCTTCCGGGCCAACCGAATTCCTATTTCTGGTTGGCTTACAATCTCTCTTCTGCCTGATGATTTGGGGGTGTTCGAGGAACCCGGTTCATTTAGCGCTTCTGGCAGTCCTCATTTTCGATTTTTCCCTACCAAGAAATGGTAAAATGGAGGCGTCCTTCACCATTATAAAGATGGGGGTCGGAGGTCGGAACATACATGTGTTTGGGAATGGAGCATGGATGAAAAAATTGCTGTGGATTGGTGTGGTAGTGATTGTGTCGGTGATTGCCGCACGTCAATTCTGGTTGACCGGGGTCCGGAGTGCACCGATTCAATATCGCACCGCAGTTGTTGAGCGTGGACCCATTGTGGCAGTTGTGGGTGCGACCGGAACGATTAATCCGGTAACTTCGGTTCAAGTTGGTGCACAAGTAACCGGTAAGATTATTAGCCTGGATGCCGATTTTAACTCTGTTGTGAAGGCGGGAGAGGTAATTGCGCGAATTGACCCGTCTCTCTTTCAGACCAGACGTGACCAGGCTGCTGCCAACCTTGTCAATGCTAAAGCGATGTGGAGCAAAACGCGAACAGAGTTGGCCCAACGGAAGCGGGAACTCGATCGAACCCAGACATTGTTTCAACGGGAGTTAGTGTCACAAAACGATCTGGATATGGCGACGACTGCCTATGAATCGGCCCAGGCTCAGCTTGAAGTCTCCGGAGCACAGATCAAACAGGCTCATGCATTATTAGATACGGCGGATTTAGATTTAAAATATACCGTGATACGGTCGCCGGTAAATGGAATTGTGATAGCACGCAATGTGGAAGTGGGGCAGACAGTGACGGCAGGATTCACGACGCCGAATATTTTTCTAATTGCTCTCGATTTAACGAAGATGCAGGTTGATACCAATGTGAGTGAGTCCGATATCGGGGGAATCCGGGAAGGACAGGAGGCGCTCTTTACCGTCGACACCTATCCACAGGTGGACTTTCGAGGGGTCGTAAGGCAAATCCGGAATGCCCCGATTATTGTGCAGAATGTTGTGACCTACGATGTGGTGGTGGAAGTGGATAATGGTGATTTGCGACTGAAGCCCGGGATGACGGCCAATGTCTCGATAACGGTCGCGCGGAAGGACGATGTCTTAATGATACCGAATGCGGCCTTCCGGTTTTTTCCTTCCCAATTCGCGCCTGTCGGGCAAAAAATTGGTGAGTCCGGAGCGGATGTCGTGAAACCACTGCCCGGGGTATTACCTCAAGGACCTCATGTCTCCGGGGGAAGCCATGGCCGGAAGACGGTTTGGAAGTTGACGGATTCGGGCGATCCAACTTCGGTGCTTCTTCAGCCTGGCATTTCGGATGGTAGCAAGACTGAAGTGGTTGAAAGTGAACTTCGGGAGCAGGACAAGATTATTGTCGGGATCGCCATTCCGAAAGGGGAGCGAAAAGCCAATCAGCTTCCCCCGGGCTTCGGGTCAGGACAAAAGTCTACGAGTTCACGAGACAAGGGGCTGTAGCCGACGAAGGGGAAACGCTCCGATGTTGTTCTTCAATCAGTCTTGGTCTCTGGAGCTACGCGTGTGTGTCTTTTCCCCTGCTCTGGCCATTGTCAAGACGCTGAACATTTTTGCACTCCTTGCAAGGGGGACAATGGTAATAGGGGATTTTCCAGGGGGTGCCATAAAAATGGTCTGGGAACCTTGGACTCCATTCCCTAACAATGTTCTTCGCCAAACATGACGATGAGCCAACTGATTGCCTGTACCAATCTCTCCAAAACCTATCGCTTGGGCGATATTGATGTAGAGGCCCTTCGGGGAATAAATTTGGCTATCCAACCAGGCGAATTCATTGCGATTATGGGCTCGTCCGGATCCGGTAAATCCACATTGATGAATATCTTGGGTTGCCTGGATGTGCCGACTGCAGGCAGTTATTGTTTGAATGGACGGGATATTGCCCATGCTGAACCCGATGAATTGGCGGAGGTTCGTAGTCGGACCATCGGGTTTGTTTTTCAGAATTTCAGTCTGATTCCTAAAACCAGCGCATTAGAAAATGTTCAGCTTCCGCTATTTTATCAGGGGCTTTCTCTTCGTGAACAACGATCCCGTGCTCAGTCGGCTTTGGCGCGCGTGGGGTTGGCAAATCGGGAACATCATTACCCCACACAGTTGTCTGGTGGGCAACAACAGCGAGTGGCCATTGCCCGCGCGCTGGTGTCAGCTCCTTCTCTTCTCCTGGCGGACGAGCCAACAGGGAATCTGGATACGCAATCAAGTCAGGAAATTATGGATATATTTCAGAGTCTCAATCACACCGATGGGTTGACTATTCTGGTGGTGACGCATGAAATCGATATCGCTGCTTATGCTTCACGCCAGATTCAGATGAGGGACGGCTGTATCCTGAGCGATCAAACCTCAATTGGTATGGGTATGAGAGTATCATAAGGAACTGGATGGGAAGTTTTTTTGTCTTGACGGTGTTCACAGCTTTTCGCTTTCTCAACCGAAATCGTTTGCGATCCGGTCTCACCACGGTTGGCATTATTATCGGTGTAGGTTCAGTCATCGCCATGGTGAGTATTGGCGAAGGAGCCAAATTTGCGATACAGGCGCAAGTGGCCAGCATGGGCACAAACATGATTCTAATATTGCCGGGAGCGACGAGTGTGGGGGGCGTCCGTGGTGGTTCCGGTGGTGCAGTGACCCTGACCGTCAATGATGCACTCGATTTGCAAAAAAAAGTGTCTACACTGCATGAAACCGGCTGGGCCAAGCGGGATGTCATGCAAATTGTTTACGGAAATCAGAATGTCAATGTTCCTGTGAATGGGATTTCTCCGACCTACCTGACCATTCGTGATTGGTCGTTCACCAGTGGCGGGCCGTTTACCGAAGGAGAGATGGAGACCACAAGCCGTGTGGCCCTCTTGGGCCAAACGGTCGTCGACAATCTATTTGTTCCCGGTGAGGATCCGGTGGGAAAGATGATTCGAATCAAGAACGTTCCGTTTCGTATCATTGGCGTCCTGGCACCGAAAGGCCAATCTCCGACCGGCAACGATCAGGACGATATTATCTTCATCCCCTTTACCACAGCGGAACGCCGGGTCCTCGGCACCCAATTTCTTGGATCAGTCGGGGCATTGTTTGCGTCGACGGAGCGCCCCGAAGATCTCCCCGCAGCTGTCGAGGATATTCAACGGGTACTTCGGGACCGTCATCGTCTGCAGCCGGACCAACCGGATGACTTTACGATTCGCACCCAGGTGGATATTGGGAAAGTTCAGGAGGGGACGGGGGAAACCCTGACAATCATGATGTTTTCCGTGGCCTCGATTTCGTTATTGGTCGGGGGAATCGGGATCATGAATATTCTGCTGGTGTCTGTCACGGAACGCACGCGCGAAATTGGTATTCGTATGGCCGTTGGGGCCAAGCGTCGCCATATCTTGATTCAATTTTTAGCGGAAGCGATGACGCTCAGTATGGTGGGAGGATTGCTGGGTGTGGGCTTCGGTATTCTTGGCGCACAGGCGACAACCATAGTGGCCGGATGGCCCACGATTATTTCCTTTGAGGCCATTATGGTCGCGTTTCTCTTTTCTGCCGCTGTCGGTCTGATCTTTGGTATTTACCCCGCAAACAAAGCTGCCCGATTAAATCCCATCGATGCCCTTCGCTACGAATAATCCGCAGGAGGGGGACAAGGCCTGCAGGCCTCGTTCAAAAGGGACGTGAACTGTTCAGAAAAACCCCCGCGGAAAAGTTTAAGCCAGGCCTTTCCCCTCATCTCCCCCTCGAATATCCGAAATCCTTTCCCATAACCATCTTCTGAGAACGCACGTAACCCTTCCTGTCAGGTTATCCATGATGCCAGATGGTTAACACCGGGTCTGCTGTTCGTGGACGGAGGGGAGCTTGGTGAAGATAGTGTCCGGCGCAGACAAGGCCGACGTCTTCCGCGATGCCTCGCGCTACCTCTGCCTCGGCTGCATTGTGATTGATCATGACGAAGGTTCCACCAAAAACGAGATTATTGGCGACTTGGGCGAATACCGCGCTCGGATTGAATAAGCTAAGCGGTAATCGCCAGGCCAGTAAGGGCTTGGGAGTGACGAATGGATACCAGGCCGTAATAATATCGGCCTGCCTGGTGAACTGGCGAAAGTCGGCAACCACATACTCGGTTTGCGACAAATCTTGAATATGCCCGCGGGCATAATCGATGCGGCTTCGCCCGTTACAATACAGACGATGGCCATCTACTTCCACGCCTGCCAGGCGGTTTGGGTGGAAGAACCTGTGTAGGGCCGCAGCATAAGCGAAATTGGCACTCCCGAGATCACAGACCCGTTGGTTGAGGGGAACAGGCCAACCAATGGCATATCTGGCACGATCCAAAATGTCCAGATAGGAATAATTCAGGAGAGCAGTTTCGGGAGGAAGAGATTTTTCGAAGCGCCAACGATATGCCTTCGCCAGCTCTTCAGTTCTTTGTTGTTGGGTCGGTGTAAGATTGGTCAGTAGCCCCTTGGAGGGTTCGCGGAACGGTCCCCGAGACCATCGCAACGCTTGCGAGGCTTCATACCAGAATCGGTGATAGCCTGATCGGAGCCGGTCGGTCAGGGATATCCCTTTTGAGCGTTGGCCCTTGAGCCAGCCGGAGGCTGGTACTGGATTTCTCATTTCTAGAAGGACCTGTTGAAGAGGGACTGATATCTCGATCGCTCTTTTATGTATTTCGGTAGGGGTGAGAGTCGTCTTAAATGATCATGCGAGAATGGGCGGCATGAATCGCCTGGGTGGCTTGTGCTATGGTTATTTTCTTTTTGCAAGACAAAAGGGATTATGGGACCTGACAAGGAGGGAAGCGCATGATTTATGAAGTGGAAGGTGACATTTTATTAAGTGAGGCCGTGGCTGTCGCCCATGGTGTAGCCCCCAATGACAATTTCGCGAATGGCCTGGCGCTCGCGTTACGGGAGCGGTGGCCATCGATGTACAAGGACTTTCGTCATTATTGCCAGGTTTCCACACCGAAGTCCGGTGAGTTATGGAGTTGGGCCGGGGCTGGGAATGTGCGGATTATCAATCTCTTAACTCAGGAGGCTCCACCGAGTCATGGGGCCAATCCGGGAAAAGCATCGGTTGAAAATATCAATCATTGTTTGAAAGCGCTTCGGAAAACGATTGAATCCGAGAAGTTCAGCAGTGTGGCGTTACCAAGACTTGCGACCGGAGTGGGGGGATTGGATTGGAAGGATGTGAAACCGTTAATTGAAAAGCATCTGGGTGATTTACCGATTCCCGTATATGTCTATTCCACCTATCATCCAGGAGTAAAGGCCAAAGAACGCTAACGCCGAGCGTAGCCCGTCCTGTTTACCGAATCACGAGAATGGATCGCGTTGCCTGGTGGAGCACGGTATGGGACACGGTGCCCAACACAAACCGAGTGATCGTTGAAGGATGGTGCATTCCCATCACCAGGAGATCTGGTTCCGTGATTGAGGCCTGTTCCAATATGGTATTCGCCGGGGCTCCTAATCCCACATATCCCTTGACTGAATCGTAACAGCCCTTGAGTTGACTGACGGCCTGCTCAAGGAAGGCTTCGGTGCTCTCTAAAGCTTGTTCGATTTTGTCCTCCGGTGCAGAGACGCCTCCCCGAAAGAGGGAACGTGGAAGCGGTACCACCGACAAGAGGGTGATCTCTGTCTGTGGTTGAAAGGGGTGTTTCGTTAAAAACTGGTGCACCTTTTCAACATCAGTGGAGCTTTGGATGGCAATCAGAATTTTCTTGATTTCCGTTAATGGCCCGTTGATGATCAAGACTGGACATATTGCGTGGGACAGAACCCGTTGGGAAACACTCCCCAGAAAAAGCTCCTCGACCTGCCCTCTTCCACGAGCGCCCATCAGAATGAGATCAGGGTGTTCCTCCTGGGCCACCGATAAAATGAGCTCGGCCGGTGAGCCTTCTTCCAATCGGGTTTCCAGGGACTTCACTTTGTCTGAGAGGAGAGCCTTGGTGCGTGTTAAAACCTGTTCACCGTCTTTGCGGAGTGCTTCCCCTGCGACTTTCGACAGGTCAAAGGCAATTTCAGGCCCGATCATAGAAAAGGTTAACCGAGGGAGATCTATAACGTGCAGAATGGTCAGGGTACTGACTGAGGTTAAGCTCATGACAGCCTTTGTAGCGTGGGAGGATTGTTCCGATCCATCAGTGGCCAGGAGTACTCGCATTGGGGATTTCTCCTCTTTCATCTTTTCATGGTGATCTTGCATGGTCTTATCTTTTACACGGTCTGTTTTCGGGGCTTGGGTCTTTGGTCAGGGCTGCATGTTTTTTATCTTGAGTCAAACACTCAAGTCGAGATGTCCCCAAAAGGCTCAAAGAATTGTTGAGCTTCCATAGTTTGCATTATTCGTTTTTTCTCAAGCGGCGTCATTTGTCGAAGATGGAATTTGCATCATTGGTTCGACAGCACTGTTCAAAAGGCTTTCCGCTTCCACATGGGCAGGGAGCAGGATGTTTTAAAGCAGCCTGTTTTGGGCGGAGCATGGCCTTGAGGGCACCCGTAATTCGTGCTTGGGGATCCTGGCGAAAGATCTGTTTCAACATTGCATAGAGTGCAGGGTGTTTCTGTTTCATCTTCACGGGTTTTTCAAAAAAATATTCTGAGACCACCGCGAAAAATTCAGCCTCGTTCGTAAGCCCATAGGGATTGATGTCCGAATGCCCCTTTCGGATTTTGTTCATTTCATTCTGAACCAGGTTGAGCCAGGGTCTGATGGCCCGGCCGGGCAAGGCAATCTCAGGAACCCCGTCTACGGTGCCATCCGATTTATCCAATAAATGGGTAAACTCATGGATACCCACATTATGTCCGTGTGAAGATTGTTTGAAACCTTGTAATAAATCCGGTTTGGACAAAATCATCATGCGGTTCATCGCCCCTGTTCCAACCATGCCTGAAATAGGGTGCTCTTGAGCTGATCCCATTTGATACCCCTCATCGAAGGAGGTCGGATAAATCAGGATTTCACTGATATGTTCCCATTCCCAGCTTGGAAATCCAAATATGGGAATGATGGCACTTGCTGCAACCAATACCCGGACGGTGTCATCAACCGACGTATTGATGCCGGTGATTCGCTTTTCACGAAGAAAAATATGGACTTCTTCTCGAAAACGGTTTTGGTCGCGGAGAGAAAGCGCCTGATAGAATGGGACATTCTGTGTCAGAATTTTTTCCCATTCGGTAGGAAACGGGGCTTGACGAATCATCGCCCGGTGCCGAATATGACGAGTCAGGAAGCGGTACAACCAGGCGCCGCCCAGCGCGATTCCCAAAACCCGTATGACGATGTCGAGTGGAGACGGTTGATTTGGCCAAAGGATGGCGAAGATGAGGAAACACACAATTCCGGTAAAAATGATGGCTAGGAGACGGGTGAGATATTCCTGGGGGTGAGCTTTTTCCCTCTGATGGATTCCAGGCTTCTTTGTCAATGGTGCCATGTCGAGTCAATCCTAAAAAATTTCTTTACATTACCAATTTTCGTGGCACTCTCGATGCCAACAAAAGGATCTGTGAGGGGAGGGGACAAGAAATGACCTTGCAAAGTTGGAACTGCATTTCATTTTTTCTCCTGGACCCTACCCGTTTAGTCCATTGATATGGCCAAGGACTCTTTCAAGTTATCCGGAATTTGCCAGATAAGGGGGACTCTACCATGAAGTCAAAAGGCAAAGGGCGAGGGGTTGTCTGGTGGGGGGCAGGGACCTGCCTTGCGATTGCCGTGTGTGTGGCCGATGGCGGGATAGCGGGGTCTCAAGAGCCATCTTTATCCACACCTCGCCAGGTGGTGGAACAGTGGTTTGAAGTCTACCCGGGAAATATGGAACGGGCCGCTGAGCTGACTACAACGGCCTTTAGGGAAGGGGTATCCAAAGAAGAATGGATTGCCATCCGAGGCCCGTATCTTCGGGACCTACAGTTGAAATATGTGCGTGCCAAGGTAGCCCATGAGAAGATGGTGGGAGAAGAAGCCCATGTGATTGTCCATGCTCACATTGTCACGCTAATGGGTGATCAGCCGCAGGATGAGTTGTATGTCCTGCTGAAGAATCCTGAGGGCAGGTGGGTAATCGATCAAGTGGAAGTATATACGGAATCGTTCAATACGGGTCCTTGAATCGGAAGGAGTCAGGAGCTGAAAAGGATGATGCAGCCATATCCCGCCTTGTCTTCTACCCCGCGATTTCTTTAATGATGTCCCAGGCAGAAATAATTCTCACCAGTTGATGATCTCCTTCCACCACGGGCAGTAAATAGACCGTTTTCGGAGTTTTCATGATCAAAGCCGCGCAGGCCAGTACGGAGTCATCCGGTCGGGCACATGGTGGATGGGGATTCATCACCTGAGTGACCGGGTTGGGTTTAAGTTCTCCGAGGCGTTCATGGAACCGTACAAGATTCGGAGCAAAACGAACATCGGGAAGATCCTCTTGAGAAATGTAGGGAGGCATGGCCCGTTCAAGAATCTGCCAGAAATTCAGTGTTCCCAGTAACATCTTCTTCTCATCCACGACCGGAAAGTCTTGGAGGCGCAGATCTGCCATTTGGCGAAGGGCTTCCCCGTTCGTACATTGGGGTGGGATGGTGTGTGCCTGACGGATCATGATGTCCTGAGCCTTCCTAAATACCTCATTCAAATGTAAACGGTGCTGATCAAAACTTGAAGGGTCATCAGGGGAAATGCGACTTTCAAAAATGGCAGAAATCGAAATGGCACGCCATTGCGTTCGGCAATCCCCGCCACAATCAAATTGGCGGAAGCTCCCACCAGCGTTTCATTTCCTCCTAAACACGCGCCCAACGATAATGCCCACCAGAGGGTTTCGGCCTGTTCAAGTGGAATACCAGCCTGCTGAAAGACCGGGAGCATGCCTTTGATCATGGGGATCATGGTGGCCACAAAGGGTATGTTATCCACAATAGCGGAAAGAATGGCCGAAACCCAAAGAATTGCCAGGGTTGTCACGGTGAAATTTCCTCCGGTTAGGACTCAAGATCCAATCTGCAATGGACCGTAAAAGGCCGGTATGTTCCATACCGGTGACGATAATGAACAAGCCGCAGAAAAAGAAAATGGTAATCCATTCCACTTGTCCGAACATGGTATGAACTTTATGCCCTGCCTGTTCGTTGTCTAAGGGAAATGTGACGAGTAACAGGAGCAGGGCGGCGCCACCCAGAGCAATGGTGGCGGGTTCCATGCCTATCGAATGGGTTAAGATAAATCCGAGAATAACCAGGCTAAAGACCAGGAGACAGTGTTTCAATAGACCAACATCCCGAATGGCTTCATGTTCGTTAAAAGCCATAATGCGGGCTTGGGCTTCTGGTGATGCGAGCAGGGGTTTTCCATACATAAACCAAAGAGGGATGAGTGAGGCACTAAAGGCCACAATGGCGATGGGAGTCAGGTGAATCACAAAATCATTAAATGTCAAACTGGTAGCAGAGCCGACCATATGTTGGGGGGATCACCAATCAGCGTAGCGGTGCCACCTGTATTCGAGGCATTAATCTCTGCGAAGAGCAGAGAATACGGATTGATTTTTAGCTCGTCAGCAATGAGCAAGGAAACCGGTGCGACCAACAGCACCGTCGTGACATTATCTAAAAATGCCGAGAGCACTGTGGTGACAATTGAGAGCATAACCAGGGTGCCCCACGGACTACCCTTGGCCGCCTTTGCGGCTTTGATTGCAAGAAATTGAAAGATGCCACATTCTTTGGTAATTCCGACCAGGATCATCATGCCGGTGAGGAGGCCGATGGTATTGAAATCAATGCCTTGAGTCCCTTGGTCCTGTGTGAGGACTCCTGTTCCAATAACGGCAGCGGCTCCAAGAAGCGCTACAATCGCTCGATTAAACCGTTCAGCGATAATGACGGCATAGGTCAATATTAAAATTGATATAGCCACCCAAAGTGGGGAGAACCCAAAGATGGTCTGGATAGGTGTCCCGTGCATATTTCTAAAAACCCAATTTTCAGGGTCAAAAAATCAGGCCTGTTCAGGGAGTCGCAGAAAGATTCCGGTTTGGAGCCGAAGGTCGTGATGGGTCCTTAGAAGGCGCTCCTTCTACCAAGGAGGCTTTCTGCAAGGCCTCCAAACGGCTGCCAAAGCGATGGCCAGGCCGAATTTGCACCAGCAATCCGAAGCCATCCAACGCCTGGGTCACGTGAGGCTGCATGCCCACGAAGAAGAGCCGTTGGTGGTGTGCCTTGACGATATTCAATATATCTTCCACCGCCAACGCCGCTGTCTCGTCAATGGCCGGGACTTTGAATAAATCCAAAACAACGCTAGAAAACATATTAAAGCCCGGGACGGTTTCCAAGCGGCGGACCATGGTTTTGGCCGATCCAAAGCTCATGGGGCCATCGACATGAATCAAGGGAATTTTGCCCTTGGCTTGTTCCAGAATTGTGGCTTCTTCCGGTAAGAGGGGGGTGCTGGGAGTTGGATTTGTCACGATGTGAAGATTAGCCAGCTCCAAATCTGCCATGCGTTTGACAAAGAACAGGCTGGCAAAGATCATTCTTACGGCCACGGCGGTGATGAGATCAAAAAACACGGTGGTTAGCAATGCTACGGCCATGATGATCACATCGATGCGGGGGGGGGCTTGCAGGATGTGTCGTAGGAAGCGCCAGTCAATAATATCAATGCCAACTTTGAATAGAATCCGCCCGAGAACGGCTAAGGGGATTTTCTCCGCCAAAGGGCCAAGTCCCAAAAGAACTGCCAATAAAATTATTGAGTGAAGTACGCCGGAGATCGGTGTCCGTCCTCCAGTTCGGATATTGGCTACCGACCGCATGGTGGCTCCGGCACCTGGGAGACCCCAAAATACACCGGCGACCATGTTCCCTATGCCCTGGCCGATAAGCTCACGGTCCGGGTCATGTTATCGCAGACCAGGCTGGTTAACAGGCTGTCGATCGTTCCCAATACGGCCAGGAGGGCGGCTGATTCCAATGCAATTTGCAAGGTGTCCCAGGGGTTGGCATGAGAGAGGTGGGGAATCCCCGTGGAACCTCTCCGATGGTAGGGGCATCAGGAAGAAAAGCATAGGCGAATGGGGTAACCACGCGGAGGGCCAATAAAGATGGAGGTGCCATCTTCGCAATCCTACCGGGAGTCAAATGCATAATAACCAAAACAAGGACCTCGGCAAGGACGGCATCACACACTGGGTTTCCATAAAATCCCGGAATTGGCTTGAGTGTCGTGACTACACCCTCGGGGCAGGTAGCATGGCCAACCAGGGGGTCCAATTGCAAAATGAGAATGGATACAGCCGATGCCGCTCATGAACCCGGAGATCAGCGGATATGGGACCAATGGGATGTACTGTCCCAACCTGGAAAGTCCCAACAGGATTTGAAAGACACTGCCAAGAATCACGGCCATCAGGGCCAAACCAGGATTGCCTGTGAAGATTGTGACGATTCCAGCCATCACCACAGTCATGGGGCCCGTAGAACCGGAAACCTGAGCGGGGGTAACTCCGAAAAGCGCGGCAAAAAATCCGAGGAATATAGCCCCGTATAAACCGGCAATGGCTCCTAGGCCAGAAGCAACCCCAAAAGCGAGCGCCAACGGCAGGGCAACGAAAGCGGCAACCATCTATCCGTAGATATCACCGCAAAGGTTGTTGAAATGTAACCCGTGAACAAGCCCCATCGGGCATATTCTAGGATAAAAGATGAAGACTAACTGGGCGGAGATTTCACTCTATCACACCGTTCTTCGTCAAGTGGGAAGCGAAGAAGGTTTTCAAAAGGGTAACGAGGAAAAAATGAATAAGATTTCGGGAAAAAGAGGTGGCCGAAATGGTCTGAAAATTTTGATACAGGAAAAGTTAGTTAAGGGGAATTAAAATTTCCAGTCCTCCCATAACATCATTTAATTTAAAGTCCCGTTTGGGACTTTCCTTGTGGGCATTATGGCAGTGAACGCAGGCTCGGCTCACCGCTCGATCAGGAAAAATAGCTTGATAATAAGACTGGTTGTCTATCTGGATTTCTTGTTCAGTCACTTCTCCATATTCCACAACTTGTTCCAGGGCTTTACGTTCACGGTCATTGTGAGGCGCATTCTCCGGGTTCAATGGCCAAAGACCCATCAATCGGTATCGAAAGGGTTTGCCGGCAACCTGTAATCCACGGGAGGCTTCTTTGAAAAATTGTGCGGGCAAAGGCAATGTCCGTTCTTCCCGCCAATTTTCCGTTGCGGTCACAATAAGCATGTCTTCCATCCGTTCCACGACATGTTGGGTGTAAAAGGTTCGGTCTGCCTGAAGAACGGCATGTAAATAGTTTGCGACCACACGAATAGGCATGCCTTCCTGTGGTGCAAGTCGCTCTCCGATACCCACACCAATTCCCAAGGAAACGAGAACGGAGAAAATGAGTATGAAAAAACACTGACGAGTCATATATTTACCCAATTTGTGAGCCTGCCTGCCATCTTTCTTGCGTACAGTTCACTCTTTGCTTGAGTGGGAGTTATACAAAACTATAGCAGGAGATCCACAAGACCTCATACTTTTTAAAACATTAAATTGTGTTTAGGGCAATCGGACGATTGGCGAAGAGCAGACGAAGAACGGTAAGCAATAGAAAAATTAGGAAGACCGAAGGGGGTGCGGAAATTAATCCAAACCCAATCTATTCATTAATGCAATGACAATGATAGTCAAAATTGCGATAAGAGGGACATGTTCCATGTTAGAACCTCGAAAGTACCGCCCATGTGATAAGTAAAATAAGAGTAAAGCCTTCCATTTTTATCATCCTCCTAATATTTCTTGATCTCGTGTGACTAATAAATTAAGCAAGGCAAATGCCAAATGGTTGTATTGTGAGGATTTAAAAAATCAATAAATATTTCAATATCTTATATATCTAAAATGAAAGTGCATTCATTCCTATTCATGAAAACGAGCGGATTTATCAAGTAAAGACTGTGCGATATCGCTCTAATCTTAAAGGTAATCGATATAAGATGAAAAGAACTACAAACGCAGTGGCTATGAAAGGAGGGTGCGTTGAAGGGGCAAAACGCTGACTAGGAACATGAGACCTTTGAGAAATTATTAGGGACGTTCAAAATTTCACCAAATCCTGGGGTAGCCAGAGATGGGACAGAGTCGGGTGCGTGTTGGTCGGCGTGCTGGTGGAGAATCCCTGCCTCTATTATATTTATTCCACAAGCGAGTGCATTTGCGGATTTTTTTAATTTTTTCGGATTTAACTTTGGAGTTCGAAGATATGGGGGATCGGATGTCCTAATGGCAAGTTGCCTGAACTTTTGAATTTCATGCATGGCTGTTGAAAATCTTCGATACGTATTGGGCTACGGCTATATTCACATTAGGAAGGTGTCAGGATAAGGCCTTGATGAAATCGCCCAAGGTATTGGCCGAATCAGGATAAATCCTACAATAATTGGCGGGATCTTTTTTTCTGTTCATTTGCAGTTTCATGGAACGTTTCCGGCTTCACTTATTTTTTAATGAGTAATAGGGTAGCCAGGCAATTATTTTAATTAGTAAAAAATTAAATTTTTATAGTAATGGGTTTCTTTCCCCATTAACGAAAGCATAAGAAGTCTCAATCCAAATCCAGTCTTTATGGGATGGACCGTGAATTTGCACACCAGTAAATACCGCATAGTCGGTTTTGCTAGGATCGACGGTTAGTTGGATCATCCGTTCAAGATCTTCTCTGATGATATGTTGTGTGGCTTTGGTTAAAGTGACCAAATCGTGAATTTTTCCGAATCCAAATTCTCTAAACAGGCGTTGCGTTAGGAGGCTCTGCTCCACGTCGTCTGGGTTCAAGTCCAGGCTGGCTTCTCCTCGAGAACGGTCTTGGAGAATCTTAATCAATGCGCCACAAGCTTGGGACAAGGCCTGGCGCCCTGTGCGGCGACAATTTCCGAGAGTGCCATGTTCATCGATGGCGATATGGGGAAAGGCAAAATACACGTATCTTTCTCTGCCATCAGTATTGGGTGCATGATGATGGGCGGCTTGAAATCCCGTAACACCCAAATACAGCATTCCGGCCAGACTTGAAAAGTTAAATGCTCCATTCCAGGCATTATGGAGTCTGTTCATGAATGGGGTGGCTATCTCGTCACGACATACGCTCACGCAGGCGATTGAGTTCTTCTGATTCATGCCAAAGGGATGTAACCGGAATTGGGAATATTCCACGAAGGCATCGGAGGGGTAGGCACCTGGAAAATTCCGTTCCAAGGTTTTCTTGAAATCGAAGGACCCTGGAGGAGTTTTTGTTGAAGGGGAGATGGGTGCTGACAGAGTCGGCATGGGTGTATTTTCCTTATTCGATGAGTTTTCGGAATGTTGATAGGTTCCCAATAAAGAATAGGTCAGTGCAAAAAAAGCGCCAGTCCTTGGCTTTGCTTTTACCTGAAAAATGCAAGGAATTACTTGGGATTATTGGTATTTTCTATTGCTTCGACAAAGCAGCGGAAGGGAGCGTGTGCGAGATCGCACCATGGGAACTGTGCTAAAAATTTCTTGAACTATAATTGTGTGGGTTCAGGTAAGGACAATAGTTGAAGCAATACATTGCTCTATTGAATTTGTAAAAGATGCTCTCCAGGCGGAGAATTCGGCGGCTTCTGGAAAGGAAGGTTCTTTGTTCAGAAACTCTTACGCCCTATTCAGGGGAGAGCTTTGAGGATGATAGTGGAAGGAAAGTTATGGCGAATGTTTTTAAGCAATCGGTGGGGCCATGACAACTGCCTGTCAAAGGCTTTAAGTCCTGCCTTTGAGCTCAGGGAGTATGGAGGAATCTTACCCCGTATCAATTAGAAGAGGATGTGCCAAAAGGTAAAGGCGAATGAATGGAGGCGCTACCGCCTGCTTTCTCACGACCCCTCTGTCTCATGGGAGAAGGTTTTCCGTAATTGAATATGTTCATCCAGTGTCCGTGTAGAAATGTGAAGATAGCCAGCCGCCTGTTCTCTGTCCTGCTTGGTAAATCGTAAGACTTCATCAATCACCATGACTTGGATATCCTGTAGGCTGTGCTGGCCGATTTCAAAGAGCACCCGACCAGTGTTTGGAGGGAGACCTTCTCCGCCGCCAGGATGTTGAGAATAAAAGTCCAGAGAAGTAAGGACAGGTCCTTGCGAGCACAACACCGCCCTGCGAATCATGGCCTCTAATTCTCGAATATTCCCCGGGAATTGGTACGTATCCAATAGCGGAGGTACCGAAGAATCAATGTCGAGTTTTGGACGGCCGATCTCTTCACCATACGCGTGAATGGTTTTGATCACCAAAGGGATGATATCTTCTTTCCGTTCCCGTAGGGGAGGAATGAAGAGTTGCTGTTTTTCGAGTAGAGAACGTAATTCTGGATGAAATATTTCCTGGTAGCCCGGTTGGTCCAATGGAATCGCACTTGTCACCACAAGTCGATTGTTGATGGGGAGGCGGTCAAATCCTCCCATTCGACAAAATTCACGGGTGCGAATGGCCTCTGCCAAGGATCCCTGAATGGGAATTGGCAGATGTTCAATCTCATCAACAAATAAAGTTCCCCCATCGGAATGTTCAAATGCTCCCGGCATGCTTTGGCTGGCACCACTAAATGCCCCGCGTTCATATCCAAATATTTGAGGTTCAAGGAGTGATCCCCTCTGTTCGTTGCAACTGACAGTGACAAACGGGCCGAGCTGTTTGTGGCTATTATAATGAAGAATGCGTGCCAAGAATTCTTTGCCCGTCCCCACCTCCCCTTGAAGGAACACTAAGTGAACGTCCTGAGCATCGAAAAATTTGAGTTGTTCAATGACCTTGGTCATGACTGGACTCCTGGCGATCACATGCTCCCAGGAATACTGTCGTTGTTTTTCAGAAGCAGAAAACTCAATCCGGCGCCTTAGCTCCAGGAAGGTGATGGCTCGATGTAAGGCGGGTTCAACCGTTGAAAAATCAATGGATTTTATCAAAAAATCATAAGCTCCGAGCCGCATGGCCTCCACCGCATCTTCCACGCTCCCATAAGCAGTCAGCATGACAACCAGGGTTTTTGGGATCTTTTGTCGAATTTGGCGTAAAGTTTCGAGTCCATCCATTTCCGGCATTTTAAGATCCAGGAACAGCAAATCGGGCAGTTCATGTTCCAAAGCCTCAATGAGCGCGGGTCCTGAATGGAAGCTTCTCACGAGGTGTCCTTTTTTCACCAACCGGCGACTTAACGCAGAGCACACGTTTTGATCATCGTCGGTCACATAAATTGTTGCACGCATAGCAGTCCTTGTTTTGGAAATCAGTAAAGAAGCTGTACCGCCATCTTATTGTACTTTCCCATCTTTGGTCATCGATATCAACCGCAGAGGAGTTCTGAGGGCAGGTGATCTTTTTTACGGTATGGGTGTTTTTCATTTGTATTCATTGGAAAGAGAGCCCCCGGTCATTGTCCCGTATCCAAGGGGTATTGGATAGGTGTCAGGACTGACTTTCGGAGGATCTCCACTCCAATGAACCATTCACCAGGAAGAGGCAGGGCCTCACTATTGTATACAATATAAGCAAAGGCTATGCCCATGATGTTTCCCTAGTAACCTGAGTATGCTCAACCCACTAAGCTACGCCAATAGGTATCGTTCGAATTTCTGCATTGTTACCAGTCGCCTCCTCATCCAAAGGATTGGTTGATACTGCCGAACAAATTCAGCTGGCGTGCGATGATGCACAGGGGGTCGTGTGTGAAATGGCACCATTTTTCAGGATATGGCCACTGTGCATGAAGGCAACAGCCAGGGGAAAATTTGATAAGGACGCAGGGCAAATAAAAATCAATCGAAATCAACTGCATCACCCTTAGCC
>JBATLR010000141.1:0-5164 GCA_049289415.1 Nitrospirales bacterium | reverse complement strand
ACACCTTCTTGTTTGAAGCCCAGTCTCCGCAATAGTTGAATCGAGCGATCATTCTCGACATACACCAGAGCCTCAATTCGATGTAATCCCATTTGCTCAAACCCATTGGAGATAACTGCCCGCAGAGATTCCGTCATATAGCCTTGTCCCCAACAACTGGGACTCAAATCATATCCAATTTCAGCACGAAAGCATCGTTTGTCCCATTTGTGAAAACCACATGTGCCAATAGATTGATGGTCGGATTTTCGAACCATTACCCAGCGATTGTGCGTCTTCTCTTCTGGCTCTAAATAGAATTGAATTATCTCTTGGGCTTGAGCAACCTCTGTCACAGGCGGTTCGTCCATGAGATAGTGGGACACTGCCGCATCACTGAAGTGCTGGAAAACAAAATCGGTGTCTTCAAGCGTCATTTTCCGCAAGATCAAACGCTCGGTTTCTAAAACGGGAAAGTTATTATGTTTAGCGATTTTAGTCATTATCATTCATCCCTTTGAAATCACTTGAATGGATAGCGTCATGCGAGCCGTCTAGCGGCAGGCGTTACCGGTAAGTGCGGGACCTGGTGGAAAAGACCATCGGACGCTGAATCCGCCAATGGAGCCGAGTCTCCGAAAGAGCCATCGTTACCAAACCAATCACAAAGGTCAAGCTTACCCATATCCAATAACGGGACTGTGTGGTCCCCGCAACCATGGCTACCGTAGGGAACAAGGGCACAAACGCATTGGCCCAACCGTGAGCCATCAACCCGGCCCAAGTACGTTTTCCAGAAGCCCGGCGCACCCAGGCGAAGAACCAGGAATTCCCCGTTGTCAGCAACACAAACCCGGCAAAGGGCATAAAGGTCTGGCTTGTTCCCTGGATGAAGAATAGCGGCAAATGCCAGAAGGCCCAGATGACGCCCAGCACCAGGTTCCCCAACCACGCCCCGAGGCGTGCTTCCAGGGGATCCAAAATATAGCCGCGCCACCCCAATTCTTCCTGCCCGCCGCCTAATAGAATCATGAACAGAACATACGGCGGGAAAATCCATACGGAGGGCAAGAGCATTGCCACACGCGGCTCACCCCAAAGCTCCGGCAGCATCCACGCCATCCACGTGCTCCCGCCCAGCACCAGTACGGGAAGGAGCCACGCCCGCCAGCCCAAACGGAAATCCAGCAAACCGCGCAGATATTGGCGAATAGCATCTTTACCCTGGCGTGTTTTGAGACAGTAAAATGTTCCGGCGGCTGGACCAAAGGCTGCCACAATCGTTACGGGCACGATCAAAGCACTCAGGAGGTCTTTGCCCAGGGGCAAGATACCAGCCCCAGCCAAAACCAGCGGCAGCCAGATCAACCAGGACCAACCGAACGCAACCACGAAAAACTGATAGGGAAATCTTGCTTGTTTTTCCATTTTTTTTCCTCCTGATGACAGGATGCAAAATCTGTTGTGTACGCCGCCTAACGCTCCGCTTCCCCGCCGTCTATGTGCAAGCGCTAGTCAGGTTTTGTTATGATGCGCCACAGTGATGACCACATTCCCCTTTTTGTGCCCTTGCTCGACATATCGGTGAGCCTCGGCAGCCTGTTCCAGCGGATAGCGTCTATCGATGACCGGTTTTATCTTCCCCGCCTCGATCAACTCGGTGAGGAAGACAAGGTCTTTGACCTTCTCCCTGGCCGGTCTCAAACCTGCGGCGATAAACTTTACCTTTTTGCTGCCGTTCTTTGCAGTCCATAACGCTTGAATCATCATTGCCAGCGTAGGGACCGTGGCAAGATAGACGCCTTCATCCGTCAGCGAGCCTTTGCACACTGAAAACGAACGCTTGCCTACCGTGTCAAAAATAACGTCATAGGTCTTGCCGTTTTCGGTAAAATTCTCCTGGGTGTAATCAATCACCTGATCAGCACCCAAAGATTTGACCCATTCCAAATTCGTGGTACTGCATACCCCGGTCACCTCCGCCCCATAGCACTTGGCAAGTTGTACCGCCGCTGTGCCAACCGATCCAGAAGCGCCATAGATCAGCACGGTTTGTCCACTCTGGATCTTGCCCTTATCTCTAAGAAAAGGCAGTGCGGTTAATGCCCCGTTCGGGACGCTTGCGGCTTCTTCGTAGCTCAGATTGACTGGCTTGATGGCAAGCGCCCTGTTTTCAGCCATACATTTGTATTCTGCATACGCGCCAAACATGTCAAAACCAAATACCTGGTCGCCTGGTTTGAATCGGGTCACATCTTTGCCGATAGATTCAATTTCCCCAGCCAACTCTTGACCCAGAATCGGATTTCTGGGTTTCAGGAATCCATTAAACCCTGGGGAAGCCCTCATGTCTGGGTCTTCTTTTACGACCGTTGTCGCATAAATTTTTATCAGCACCTCATTCGCTCTAGGGGTGGGCTTTTCCACCTCTTGAAGATGAAGAACCTCGGGCGGGCCAAATTTTGTGTAAACAATTGCTTTCATTTTTTCTCCCTTTTGATTGATGTGGATGAGTTTCTCAGCCAATCTCAATTCATGCCGGCTTTCGAGCCTTTACACCCATAATCAAAAGCCACAAGTAAAATACTGACTCTCCAATAAACGCAAACAAGCCAAGTATCGCCGCATCGAAGTTGGGAAAAAGAAGGAATAAAACAGCGGATATGGTATAGCATGAACCTCCAAGCATCAACAAGATGCCCAGAATTCTGGGCAGGAAGCCCGACTTGAAAACCAAATAGCCAAGGAGAAATACCCAAAAGGAAAGAACCTGGGGGATAAAAGTTCCATATTTGCGCAACTCGAGAAAGAACATTGCCAGGGCATTCATTTGATCTGGATTGAATGCTGTTAAAGAACCAACGCCGATCGAGAGCAGCAGGACAGCAAAGTGATTAAGCTCATTGAGCATCGAGATAGAGACACTGACCAGAGCGAAAACAACCATAAGCGATGCAATGTTCTTGTTAACCGGTTTGAGCAATTTATATAAAACCAGAGGCAACAATAGTAAGAACATTTGGCGTACTAGATCGCTCACGATTGAGAGACGGAAGAGCGCTTCAGAAGCCGCAATATTCTTGACGGTTGCCGCGGCATCTCCCGGCACAATCATGCCCGGACGAATAAAAAGTTCAGTGGACATTCCCAGAAAAAAGATGATCAGAAACACGAACGCTGCAACTCTTGCGGTCTTTTGGGGTGAATTCATCTTCGTATCTTCCTCCAATACTTCCATTGGTTTGTCGCTCATGCTTCGCGGGACTGGCAATCCAGCGTCATTTTCAAGACTGCTAGTCGTGAAGTGCGTAAAATCAATCCGCTATTCTGTTTTGGAAGACAGGGCAGCAATCGCAGATGGATTGAACCCCTTCACGATCAGCCAGACCGCAAAGACCATTTCTTGAATGGCCGTTGGGACCAATAAGATCCCGATTCCCACACCGATTTCCGGCTGCAAATGCAGCGGACCAAACATGCTTACAATGTAGGCAATGGGGTATACCACTGCGCCAATCAAACCCCAGCCTGACAGCCACCGAGGAATGAGCCTGGTTTGATAAAACAGGACGAACATCATCAGCGTACCGACGCTGAAAACGATTCCCCCGATCACTGGGATCCAATTTCCTGCGGCGATGAGCATAGAACCCAGTGTTTGAAAACTGGATGCGTCTGCTGTTCCAGTCTTTCCATAGATCTCGCTAACGGTCAACAACAGAAAAAAACTGATCACCACGAGAATTTGGGTTACCTGTTCAAGTACTCCCCTGAACAGGACTGACCCGAACGCCAGGACCTCATTGTGCTTTCTAAAGATTGGGTACAACAGTACCGGAGTCATGGCGAGGGACAATCCCATCAGCAGGATGAGGAGTGTTCCGATAATCCATTGGGTTTCACTTGCAGATATATTGAGCGGATACGTCGAACCTGCCCTGATCGGGGCGGTTACAATACCGGCCAGGATACCGGAAACCGTCCCAATGATGAATAGAATTCCAACAATCACAGTGGTCTTTCTATAGGTGTTCATTTTAGGTCTCCTTTTTTTGATTTGCCTTGTCGTGCGAACTCATTCGGATTTACGCCACCTTGCCCGGATTACTGCGTAACAATACGATCCCCAGCCAGACGAACCAGACGATTCGGATCAAGGCGAAAACTCCGAATCTGGCTCGACGGAGTTACCCGGGCGCAGGGGCTATATAGCGTCGGGAAGTGGATGCGATCCACTTCCGGTGCAATACAAGATGCACAATCGTAAGGATCGTCCACGCTACGCCAAACACGACATGCAGGCGATCTGGAACTCGCACCATATAAATGTCATCGCCAAAGTGGAACGCCCATGCTATCGCCCCAAACACGTTTGTTGCGATAAAGGTAATCCACATGATCCTATCTACAACTCGATTGGCGCGGAGCTTTTTCGGCATCCCGCTGAGAGGGCGTCCGCGCAAGGCTTTGAGCCAATCCCAGTGCCAAACAACGTGCAAAACAATACCGGCAAGACCTACCACCCCAAAATAGATATGGACAGCTATCCATCCACTGCGGGAAAACCCTAGAAAGACAATATCCAAGTTGTGGGGGATAACGAGCCATAAAACAAAACCTGTTATGGTTGTTATCAGGAGGCTGACAAAGATATCCATATCGAGCCAGAAGTTGCGTTCATTCCTACTCATTGTTCCACTACCTCCTATGTCCTGTCACGGGTGAATTGATGGATTGCGTAGGGCGGGTTTCTTGCCCGCTATTTTCGCCGTCTACAGCCTTGGCGGATGAGAAACCCGCCCTACGTTTCCGTCACATGACCCGTGACGGGACGCTCGTGATGATCTTTATCCCGTATGGGAGGAGTGCTATCGCCATCATGATAGAGGCGCTCAGATTGACGATTTCAAGACCATCAGGTGTGGCCACCAGTAACACGCCGATCAAGAACAATATGCTCTGCCAGCGTGGAAAAGTATTGGTCTTGAGTAAGGCAATGGCTTGAATGGCAAAGCCGATTGGCAGGAATACAATGCCCCACAACAACACCAACCAGCCTTGTTTTGTAAACATAGCCAATACGCCCGGCATGATTTGAGCGAATACATTTTCTGGTAATGTGTCAAAGGCGCTCATAGTCAGACATAAGGCGCCTTTGTCCGCTGCCAGAAAAATTGCGCCCAAA
>JBATLR010000140.1:0-2914 GCA_049289415.1 Nitrospirales bacterium | reverse complement strand
GTTTTTGGGTTTGCTGAAATAAGGGACTCCATGAAAGACCAAAACACGGCAAAGGGAGAACGCTGGTCAGTGATCTTGGCTGGAGGAGAAGGGGAGCGAACGCGTCCGTTTATTGAGCAGTGGCTGGGGTGTCATAAGCCCAAACAGTATTGTTCATTTGTGGGCCATCGTTCCATGTTGCAACATACGTGGGATCGTGCGGACCTCTTGACGCATCCTGAACACAAAATAACCGTCATTGCTCAGAACCACCTTCGAGAAGTGGTATCTCAGTCGGCGAATCGATCCTGTGGCCAGGTGATTGGACAACCTCGGAACTGTGATACGGCTGCCGGGATTTTTCTTCCCTTAACGTACATTCGGGCTCAGAATCCCCATACGACGGTGGTGCTGTATCCAGCAGACCATTTTGTATTCCCCGAAAATCGATTTATGGACACGGTTGAAAAGGCTATTCAGGGGACCACCATCTTTCAAGATCGAATCATGCTCCTCGGTGTCAGGTCCACGTCCCTTGAGCTTGAGTATGGATGGATCGAACCAGGAGGACCGTTGGGATGGAGTGGTGGACTTTGCGTGAGACGGGTGCATGCCTTTCTCGAGAAGCCAAACGCTATCCAGGGGCTAGCCGCTCAGGCCAAAGGAGCCCTTTGGAATACCTTTATCATGGCCGCCAAAGTGGAGACTTTCTGGAGATTGGGATGGAAATGTATGCCCGAGATTATGGAACGATTTGAACAATGGGAAAAAGTTATAGGCACACCTCAGGAAAGTCGGACTCTTCGTGAAATCTATCATGATATGCCGCAGCGGAACTTTTCATCTGATCTTTTGGGTTGTGTCCCTGAATCGGTTGGGATGCTTGAGCTCAAAAATGTCCTGTGGAGCGATTGGGGTCGCCCCGAACGTATCGCAGACACTATTCGCGCCATAGGAAAAACGCCAGCTTTTGGATTGGAATGCCTGACAGAAACGGGTCGTGCACGCCATGAGAAACAGTTAACGGAGGTCTTGTGATGCGAACGAGTCAACAAACAGGGAGCCGTGAAGACGCAACCAATCCCATTTACGCTTCGGGCTCAAGAAAAGCCGTTGTCTCTAAAAAGAGAGGCGCTAAACTCTCACGGTCGGTCAACTCAGACAACGATACGGTCATCTGTGCGGAATCTTCTACCAGGCGGGAATCATTATCGGTCCAGGATCTCGAAGCTCGGATTGCCCTGCGAGCGCATGAACTTTACGAGCAGCGAGGAGGCTGCCATGGGGAAGATCAAGCCGACTGGTTTGAAGCCGAACGCCAGATATTGGCTACAGGATGAGAAAGCTGGAGTGTCAAAAATAACGGACTTCATGAATGGCTTCCTGCTGAGAATAAGCGGGAATGAGGTGTGTGAGGATGAATTCCTGATTGAACATGGGGAGAATGAAAAAGATTTTCTCCGTCATCCCCACCGGTAGTAAGCGGAGATCTATTCCACTGGATCCCAAAATGAATTTCCCATAACAGATCTTGGAAATGACGAGTGGTCAAACAAAAAATCCCAATATTTCCATTTGGGGACAGGGGTGATATTAACATTTAGCCGGGAGGTTGCTATGTCTCAATTTTATCGAAATCTTGGACTGACGAGTGTGTTGACTGTAGTGATGATGGGAGGAATGTCTGTGCCGGCGATGAGCGCTGGTTCCGGCCCGGCAGATGGCTATGATCTTCATGTCCAAGCGCCGCATCTCATGCACAATGGAGAGATTGGTGGTCCCTTTCACCATTTTTGTAAGGGTATTTCAGACACCATTTTTCAGTGTCTGTTGTTTGAAACGACTGATGCCAATGCTCCGCTCGTCGCCGTGGAATATTTCGTGGCCAAGAAGGCTTCCAGAACGCTTCCGTTAATCCAATGGCACCGGTATTTCCATGATCATCAGGAGGAGATTGACACTGGTCGCTTGTTTATCCTCGATGTCGATGATGAGAACAAGAAAAAAGAAATTGCCGAAGCTGCAGGCAAAACTGATGGGGTCATCTATCATCTGTGGCAAAAAGGCCAGGCGTTTCCGGACGGAACCGTGACCTTCCCACAATCGATTGGTGTGCAGTTTCCTCAACCGAACTAACTAGTAATGACTGGACGGGGGACCTCAAAAATCCCCCGTTCCTTCCGGATGTGACTGCGAAAACAAAAAAGGATTCTGGCGCCTGTCTCTAGCGAAATCATGAGGGCAATAATGGATCAAACAATCTATTCTTTGTGAGGTATGGGAAATGAATACACGACAGTTTGGCATATTAGTCATGACGACGCTTCTGGCCGGGGTTATGGGTGGGGCGCTGTCTAACCTTGTTTTCATCAATGCCGCAGTATCGGCAGAGGAATCCGAGCAGCCAAAGAAAGTTGTTACGGCGGAGGAATTCCGCCTCGTGACGAAGGATGGCCAACCACGGGCCACGCTGCTTCTGTGGAATGGTAATCTCCCGGCGTTAACTCTTGCTGATGAAACCTGTCATAACCGTGTGTTCCTCGGTGTCTTTAATGAGGCGCAGCCGGCTTTGATTCTCAACGATAAAGGCTGTAAGCAGCGAGCGGCTCTGGATCTTCAGCCAGATGGATTGCCTTCCCTCACTCTCCGAGACAAGAATGATGTGCCACGCGCACGGCTCCGTGTGTTGCTGGATGGAAGTCCTGTCCTGACCCTCTACGACAAGAATGGCCAGGTGGCCTGGTCACCGCCACTAGCCTCCTCCGAACCCTAGGGGAACGGTCGGAGAACGGGATCCTACTGTTTGATGATATGGAGGAAGGTGATGGGTGAAGATCCAAAAGATGTTTCAATAACTCGAATCGTGAAACACGTGAATCGACAGCATTGTGTGAGTTTTTTAGAGAGAAACGATGTTCATTCCTGCAACCATTCT
>JBATLR010000139.1:0-2234 GCA_049289415.1 Nitrospirales bacterium | reverse complement strand
GGCACAACGATCAGGTTGATGATGAATCGGTGTCATTTACCATGTTGGGGGGATACCGGTTTGGGCCTGTGGATTTCGAAACGATGACCGATCGGTATATCTGGGATCATGAATTTATGGACCTGTTGTACGCTGATGCGGATAAATCCGATTGCTGTCCATGTGGAGACCACACAGACAGGTCTGATATTGATCTTTCGTATGGGTTACGTCCGCATCCTGACAAGCTCAAATTAATCCCGGTGGAGGAGCCCGCCTGGCGCATTCCGGAGCCAGAAGAATGTGGCCAGTGGCGCCTACCATAAGACCGAATCATCAATAAGCGAAGTGGCGGAAAGTCTCTCAGGAGAAATCATGGAAAAACCAGCAGACGTGCAATTTCACATTCATGACCTATTACGTCGTCGCTGGAGTCCAAGAGCTTTTGCCGATCAGCCGGTAGAACGAGAAAAAATCCAAAGCTTGTTGGAAGCGGCACGATGGGCTTCCTCCTGTTTTAACGAACAGCCCTGGGTCTTTATTCTCGCGACCATCGAGCACCCCGAGAACCATCAGAAACTTTTGAGTTGTTTGGTGGAGGGAAATCAAATCTGGGCGAAACGGGCTCCGCTCCTTCTGCTCACGGTGGCCAAACTCCATTTTGATCATAATGGAGAGGTCAACCGCCATGCCTATCATGATGTCGGGTTGGCCGTGGGGAATCTGGTCATGCAAGCCACAGTCATGGACCTGGCGGTCCATCAGATGGCCGGGATTCTTCCTGACACTATTCGCGAACGCTATGCTCTTCCTGCCGGCTATGAAGCCGTCACCGGGATTGCCATCGGATATCAGGGAGATGCCTCCACACTTCCTGAGGCCCTTCGTGAACGGGAATTGGCACCACGGTCCCGTAAGCCGTTGAGGGAGTTTGTGTTCTCCGAGACGTGGGGACGAAACCCGGAATGCTTGTAACCAGGTAAATCCCCCGAGACACATGTATCGGAGCGATCCATCCCGGTTCTCACTTTCATGAACATGTTTCATTGCTCATTGAAAACAGCGAGTTCTCTCTATCTGCTCACGGCAGCCTGTCTCATAAAAGTTAGACCTGTGCTCTTGAAGGGGTAAGACGATAAGAAAACAGGATGGTACACTTGAGCGGAGGAATTGAAGGCCTATTCAACAGTAACGAAGGAGACACCATTATATGATTACGGCCATAGGCGATGTGTTGCGACGGTGTTATGAGCGCGGGTGGATTACCAGCCGTGACGGAAATTGTAGCGTGAGACGAGCGAGGAGCGTCTATCTGTACGTCACTCCCTCAGGCTGGCGAAAGACAATTGTCCATCCTGAGCATATGGTCAAAATTAAGTTCGTAGATGGGAAGTTGCAGGTGGCTCCCGGAACCAATCCTTCCGGTGAGCTGCATATGCATTATCTCTTGACCAGGGGCATGAATCGGACGCGTGCGGTGGTGCATGTGCATCCAACCCATGTGGTTGCAGCGATCTATCGAGGATTCGATCTCCAGAAAATCTGCAAAGACTTTCCAGAAATTTACCGCTATACCAGGATTGGGCCAACAGCGCCCGCCCTTCCTGCCATCAGTACGGAACTCGGAGAAGCCACGGCAAAGGCCTTGGGGGTCACAGAAGCCAACCCGGCAGGCGATTACGATATTGTCGGCCAGGCCAACCACGGAGTCTGCTCCATGGCACCGGACCCCTGGTCAGCCTACGAGCATATCGAACGGTTGGATCATATATGCGAAATCGTGCTTAAAAGCGGCGTTTCCCCCTAGCAGGATGGTGAAAATGGCCATCAGCTTTGTTCTCGCTTCACTTAGGAACTCAACGTACATGAGTACGTTTCGTCCCTTCGCTTGCTGCGGCCGCGCTGAATGGTCATTTTGACCATCCTGCCAACTGGTCGTTGGTTTTGTTGTGGTTCCAAATAATTTCTCAAGGTTTCTTGTCTGCATAACCTCCGCGCCAAACTGTCCGGCGCCTGCTGTCCGGCCATTTGGGTGGACGCTCTTATCAACTGGCGGGCCTTGTTTGAGATTCTATGGTTTAGGTCAAGCCTTTTGTGAGCCGGTCCGGGTTAAACGTCGTCTGATAGCGATGAATGGACCACGCGGCTCGGGCGATTTTGCGCGCGATAAGGACTCACGTCGCCGTGCCACTCCAGCCTTGGCTGCGATAGGCGTCGTAGATGGGTTTCCAGACTTTGGTTCGCACCGCGGCCAT
>JBATLR010000138.1:0-2143 GCA_049289415.1 Nitrospirales bacterium | reverse complement strand
GAAAAGTCCCGAAAGATTTGCAGTGGAGCCGGGGGCTTCGGTTATTCCTTTGCTGCTGAATCGGCAATACTTTTGAAATATGCAACAGCTCAGGTGTATCTGTCCGGCGAAGGGAGTGTTTCCAAGTAAGGCGAAATCTTTCTCAGATGCTAATCTCTAACACAGAGCCTGACTCGTCACGAGGGAGCAGTTGAAGGTGGACGGAGGGATATCTGTTGGTTCGCTGGGGACTCGTTTTTTAGCTGAGGGGAGTGTTGAAAAATGCCGCCAGCGGCGTTCTCGCCCCTAGGCCGTGCTCACGTACTCCTCCGTACGCTCCGCTCGTCCAAGCGGCTGCGGCCTTTCCTTCGAAAAGCCTCAGGACAGGACTGGACCGGCCTTTTTGAACACTCCACTATTTTTCTCTGATGAGCCTCAGTGACTCCTAAGCTGATGAAGCGGCCAAACTTTTACAATATTCAACAGGCCCCTGAGGGAAATGTATTGGTCTATTGGTTTAGTTTTTCTCATTCCTGGACTCAGCATAAGATGAGGAATGTAGAGGGAATAATTCTTGATAGGTCTTTTCCCATTCTGCTAAAGGGTCTTTGTGGCCTGTTGAAACGATTTCAAGAAAGGAGCCATATTGTAGGGCTCGAACACCATCAATGATCTGTTTTAGGCCATATTCTTTGCGAAAATTATATTCTGTAAACGCTGCCGAGGCACATTGAAGGGGAAAGAACCAGTCTCGCTCCTGATTGGTATGATAATCCTTTAAATAAAGCCGTATTGCATTAAATATTTTGCAATATTGATTGGCCCTCAACCATTTGCCCCACACCAACATATAGGCCTCATCTTTTGTGGGTCTCGTTTTTTGCTTCCAGTCCAATTCTCCAGTGTCTATGCGTTTTTGGGCAAATTCAGGCAGGAAGTCTTTCAATTCGCCAGAAATACCATTGAAACCGGATAGCTTATGGCCAGGCTCAATCATGAATATTTCACAATCCACCTGGTGCAACATGGACTCAAGCAACCCTTCGCGGTTGGCCAATACTCTATCGGGAGCCTGCCATAGGGTTTCTGTCACATTGTCAATTTCCTGAAGGATCTTTTCCTTCGAGGCTTTAGAAAGTTTTTGAATACACTCATGGGGTGATTCATTGATGTCTTTTTGTAAATGAGTCAGAACAATGTCATAAAGTGGGTTGGAGGGTATGGTTTTTCTGCGAATGAACATACCCCGTAGTTTTTTTAACAACCCCATACAAAACCTCCACGAGTAAGGAGTAGATTTCCCATACCAGGAGATTCATGAAGAAAAAAAATCGATATGAAAGCTTTTCCCATCTTTGCTTATTCTCTCACGTATCTACCTGATGGCTGTTCTTCAAAAACCGGCTTCTGGCAGATTGGGGTTAAGCAAAAAATTGGCTTTCTATTCAAGGTCGCCGAGGTTATCCAATGGCAAGTGAGCCGTTACCAGGCCTTAACAGCTATACAATTTAATATAGCCAGGATTTGTCCTATTGGCCAGAGAATGAACGTAGCCGGATAAAGGAAGCAGGAAGGTTCATCTTAGGTTTCTTTGGGCAAATTGGCGATACAGTGTGCAGCAATTCCACTACGTATTAAGAACGAGCCGAAAAAGCTCTCCCTTCAACTTCCACAACCAAATTAATCCTTCAGCCTTTTTACTTTCCCTGCGAAACAGATTGATTTAAGTTGGTCATGAATCTGTTAGGGGGTACCCTCTATTGTTTGTGCCCTGTGGTATTCTATGGATACTCACCCGTATAGACTTAAGGGAGGGTGGGGGTTAAAAAACAAGCTTTGGTGAGGGGCGTTAGGACCCTTTCGAGCCCGGCGCCGAGTTTGTGGATTAAGGGAGCCGCGTGGTTTCTCTGTTGAATGCTGTGTGGAGTCCTTGCCATGGATGGCTTCAGAGGGAATAGGTGCTTATGAAGCTGAAATGGGTAGGGTAGAGAAGCCTCCTTGGGCGATGGAATGTTCAACCCGAATGCGTTTTTCGGCCTTTCGCCTCTGCCGGGTGAGCAGCATAAGGAGCGTATGAAAATGAAATCTCCATCAATTCCACTACGGGACACCCCACTGGGAAAACATGGTTGGCCATGGACGAACAGCAATCCCTATCCAACCC
>JBATLR010000137.1:0-8413 GCA_049289415.1 Nitrospirales bacterium | reverse complement strand
CACTAATGTTGGCCATTTTGAGCCGGTCCATTTCTTCAGATACATTCGCTTCCTCTACTCGAGTAAGATACATATTGTAATTTTGTTCATCCGCTGCCCTCTGCCGCTCCAGGACAATCATTTCTTTATTTAATTCGTCAAGTCTCTGGATTTTTTTGTCAAGATCCTCGATTTGAAGGGCAATCACCTCACGGCTTGACTGGAGAGTCGTTGACTCAGACACAGCTCCAAGCCTCTCCTTTTCAAGCTGGCTGTACATCGCTTTCTTTCCACTTGCTATGGTATTGGCGCGCTCGTTTTTTTGTTCGGCACGAATAAACTGTTCCACCTGGTCAATTTCCGTTCGAAGGTTCAAAACAGGAAAACTAGTTTCGGTGTACTTGGCTAAAAGCTTTTGTTCTTCACGTTTCAAATCGAACAATTCCGCTTTGGCCTTTTCCAGATTTCCCCCTTCTTCCACCGTTGAAACGGAAATATTTTCGAGAATGGTTTTCATCTGATTATCAAGTGAAGCGATTTTACCTACCAATCCTTGCAACTTGTTCTTGGTGGTTTTGTAGTCACTATCCAGGGTGGCCCGCTGATCCAGGAGACGGCGTTGTTGTTCGACAAGGGGGGAGGAAAGATCATGCCTATGCTTAAAAGCCTGAAGATTTGCTTCTGACTGTTCCAATTTCTCCTGGTAGGTATGTAATTGTTTGGTTAAAAACGAAGCCTTCGGATCGCTGAACACTTGAAGATGCTTCTCTTTCAATAATTCAACTAAGAGGTTGAGTGCTTCAGCTGCTACCGTAGGCCGTGGATTCAAATACGATATTTCAAGTACGCTCGAACCCTTGACAGGGATGGGTAACAGATTTTTCATAAAAGTTGAAACACCAACCTCTAAAGGGTCGTGAATCTCCAATGAAGGGTCTAAAAATTCCGGATAGACTTTTTCAACACCTAAAGTACTCACGACCCGTCTTATGAGGTCTCTACTGGAAATTATCTCCATTTCTGATTGAAGAGCAGCATCCTCATTATATTTAATAAATTGGCCTTCTTTCCCTACTTCAGGACGGAATACATGTTCCCTCCCAATCTTCAGAAGCAGACTCGTTCTCGCCTCATAGAGAGGGACCAGCGTAAAGACATAGCCTGCGACAATTCCAATAACCAACAAAAAAACAGTGAGTACCTTCGTCTTATGCTTAAAAAGAGCGGTCAGGACATCTCGTACACTTCCTAAGGGGTAAGGCAAACCCTCATCCGCTGCATAGACTTCAGGTTCCATATGTTATTTTCCTCCAAAATTTCCTTCGGCTGTTGTTGTGCCGGAATCTTCCCCAGGCACATTGGTTGATCGAAGAAGGACAGCCACTTCAGGATTTTTGAGTTGCCCGGAATACGTCTTGATTAATATCGCTCGAATTTGTTCCACCGTATGTCCAACAACTGTGATTTCTCCGACCAACTGCAAGGCGATACGCCCATCAGGACGGACTAGAACCGTTTCATTGAGTTCCGGGTTGAAAAAGAATTTAATATCGAGCTGATCCCCAACCTGAATTTGATAATCTTGTGGTGGGGTCTTCCCTACTTTGGTGAGGTAATTTATGTAATTTTTTTCATCTGCGGTGACTTGGCGCCGAAGCTCATCGAGTTCCGGCCCCAAATTTCTCAGCCTATTCAGTTCTTTGTCCACTTCAGCAATCTGTTGTTTGATCACTCCACTTTGAGCTTCAGCCGATACGAGGTCGGCTTGAGTGTGAAATAATTGCATTTCCATCTCAAGATAGAGCGGGTTCTTGCCGGTGGAAACACTGCGGGCCACCTGAGATTCCTGTTCCTTTATGAACTGATTAATTAATTCCATTTCTTTTCGAATTGACTGAATATGAGGGTTATTCTCGGTATATTTGTTTAATAGTTCCTGCTCTTTTAATTGAAGGGTCAGTAAATTATTCTTGGCCCCACCAACTACCCCTTGCTCTGAAGCCGAACTCGAAAGAGGGATCTGTTCCGGAATCTGGCTTATCTGACCCTGCACCCATGCAAGTCTCTCTTGAAAGCCCTTGACTTGGTTTTCGGCCCCCTTTAATGCATCGTCCAAAGATAACCGCTGTTGAAGAAGATGATTCATTTGCGTTTCAATTAAAATAATTCCATGCTTCCGTTGAAAATCTTGAAGACGCTTCTCCGATTCCTCCAGGCTTTGTTGATAGGAGCGGAGTTGTTGTTTCATAATCGAAAACACCTGATTGTCGGAATTTTCGACATCTGCCGGACTCGAAACATTTCCGGTTACTGATCCAGGGTCCGCATAAGATGAACCCTGATGGGCGAGAATACCACCAAACACGACGAGTGCGAATAAAACAGACGTTGAGATTGTCATAAATTGACTATGTCTGTAGAAAGGTCGATTAGCTAATTGAATCTTTGTAATATCCACGATATTCCTTTCATCCCTTTTCAACACAAATCTATCTTAATGCTTAATGGTATTAAACTCATTGTTAGCCTAGAAAAGGGTTGAGCCTGAAAATGCAGGTAACATGCTTACACTTGCAAACACATTGACTTACCAAAATGACCTGGGGACATAGACCATATCAGAGGGAAGCAGTCGAATATCCTGACTCAGATCCCCTCCATTGAGGGCCCCATCTAAATCCACATTAATAACAAACCTCTGACCATCTTGATCCTCTCGTATGACTTTTACGTCGCTTTTCTTCGCCGTATCTTCCTTCATACCCCCGGCACGCGCAATTGCTTGCAATACACTTAGGGACCCGACCATTTCATATTCCCCCGGTGTCTTGACTTCTCCATCGACATAAATTCTATAAGGCTCCCGTATTGAACGAACAATGACGGCAATCTCGGGATTTTTAAGTTGCCCAACATATTTTTTCTCCAAAACGCCTTTGAGCTGCGCGGGGGTCAGATCTGCGGCCTTAACTTCATGAACCAATTGAAGGGAAATATGCCCGTCAGGCCGCACAACTAAATCTTCCTCGTTTAACTCTGGATTAAAAAAGAATTTTACACTTAATTGGTCACCGGGTTGGATGATATAACGCGGATCATCGATGCTAATTTGTTCATGCTCTTTCCCATGAACCATAGATGAAGGTTCAACCCCAGTTTTTCCAGCAAAAGCAGGGTAACCATTGGGTTCCAAGCTTGAAGCATCAACTGTTTTCATGCCCTTCCATCCTGAATTACACCCACACAGTAGAATAAATGTAGTCACAACGATTAGAATTCTCATCTTATAATCCTTCATTAGTAACAAGTCCGCTATAGACATGTTCATGTTCACTTAATTGCTGCAGGAAACCTCCTGACAGAGGAGTAGTTAAAAAAAGACTTTTTCTATTCACATAAAATATATACTTTTCAAACACTTATACATTTACAATTGAATGACAACTGTACATCTATTATATAACAATTTTAGCTTAGGTATATTTATCCATAAAAGTCTCTAAACTAACCATAAATGATACCTGATAAAACTAATTTCTATCAAGACCAATTAGAATTGGAACTTATTCCCCTCTCGGATGAATCAATCTGAAAATTGAGAATAGCCGCACCTTTAAACCCAATCGGCTTTCCAGCAGATTCGAGGCTCGACATGTTATCACCCACCATCTGACAGGCTAGTGGGCTTTAGCTAGACTCATCATCAATGAATTTGATATTCCTCACTCATCGCTGCCATTTCCAAAATTTCAGGGCGATGAAAAGTCGGCACCAACTGCTGAAGGAGCTCAATCACAGAGGGAGAATGACCCAATATCTGCACATCCTCAAGCTTGCTCAGAATGTTAGTCAGGAATGCCGGATCAAGGGATTGCGTCGATTGAATCCGGAGGATCTTATCAATTGATGAAGGCACAGCTCGCTCACATTCCCCAACCAATTCTTCTTCGAGTTTTTCACCAGGGCGAAGACCGATAAACTGGATGGGAATATTTTTCTCAGGCACATGACCAGAAAGTCGAATGAGGTTACGCGCGAGATCCACCAGTTTAATTTGTCCACCCATCTCCAGGATATAAATCGCGCCCTGCTCGCCAAGGGCTGCAGCCTGCAACACTAAGATCACCGCTTCTGGAATCAGCATAAAGTAGCGACGCACCTCCGGATGCGTGACCGTGACTGGTCCGCCGGCCTTGATCTGTTTTTGGAAACGGGGCACGACACTGCCATTACTACCCAAGACATTGCCAAAGCGAACGGTCAGAAATCGCGTCTGACTCTGACTCGCCATGGCCTGGACGACCAATTCCGCCACACGTTTTGTCGCACCCATGACACTGGAAGGATTCACGGCTTTGTCTGTCGAAATCAACACAAAATGCTCGACACCGAAGTGCGCGGCCGCTTCGGCCACTAAACGGGTGCCCAGAATATTGTTCTTGAACGCCTCCCCTGGATTCACCTCCATTAACGGAACATGCTTATGGGCCGCCGCATGGAAAATAATCTCAGGGCGGTATGTTTTAAATGTCTCCTGGAGGCGCGGAACATCCGTGATATCTCCCAACACTTCATGAATGACACCAGAATTACCCTGGTCGGTCAGCTCCCCTGCAATCGTGTACAGGCTGTTCTCGTGTCGTTCATATAGAATGAGGGCCTTGGGAGAAAGCGCGACAATTTGGCGGCAGAGTTCCGATCCAATCGATCCGCCAGCTCCGGTCACCAAGACCCGTTTCCCTTCGATTAAATTGTGCACTGGCTGAGGATCCAACCCCACGGGGGGACGCTGAAGCAGGTCTTCAATTGCGAGATCCCGTATTTGACTGATCGTGACTTTGCCTTCCAGGATATCGCCCAAGTTCGGGAGGGTTTTGATGCGCACGTTAAAGGGGGCAAGCAATGCGGTAATATCTCGAAGAACGGCTGAATTTGTCCCAGGCAGAGCCACTAACACTTCCTCGGGTTTGTGCGTGTGAAGAATGCGCGACAGATCCTGGCGTGTCCCCAAAACTTTGACTCCATGAATGCGCTTACTCACTTTGGAGACATCATCGTCCACAAATCCAATTGGCGTATAGGAGGAGGTGGAATGTGATTGCATTTCCCGAACGATGTTTTCCCCCGCATCGCCAGCCCCAATAATGAGGACTCGTTTCGTCTTTCTCAAGACCTTTCGCTCTCGAAAGATTCGGACCGCAAGTCGGATACCACAAAGAAACCCGACCAACAGGATACTATCGATGATAAAAATGGACCGGGGATAGCCGGTGAGACCATACCCCCATTTGACGAGGCCATAAAACACAATGGTTCCAGCCAACACCCCACCCGTAATTTTCTTTAAATCCCAGATACTAATATACCGCCACAGCCCTTCATTGAGGCGAAAGATCATAAAGGCAATCCCACGAATCACAAGCAACCCAGGCAAAGTCTTGAGCAAAAGTTGGCTAGAGTTTTCGGGGATATGACCGTCAAATCTCAACCAGAACGCCAAATAATAGGCCAACACAATCAGTGCCAGATCCAACGTAATAATAATGGGTCGGCGATATTTGGTAATAAGCTGGAAAATTACCGAGCCTTCAAGAAAAGCCACCTCATCATGATTGTCACGATCGGTGACTTTTAAAATGACACTCCGCAAGCCCAGCAGTTGCAATAACGTCTGGGCAATGACGGCAAGGTCAAAAGCTAACGAGGCATGTTCAATATATAATTTTGCTAATCGGATTTTTTCCGGCAGGATCGTATTCGTATACTCATCTTCAGGTTTCTCGACCTTTCCAAGCATTCCCTGTTCATCGATATACTTCAGAGAAGCCAGATCTGTTAAGCCAGGTCGGACCGTCAAAACATCGTGATAGTCCTCTTTGAACTTTTCGACATAATAGGCCACCTCAGGACGTGGACCCACCAGACTCATATCCCCTATCAAGACATTGAACAGCTGCGGGAGTTCGTCAAGTTTCAACTGACGCAAAAATCGTCCAATGCGGGTCACACGAGGATCTTCGCCGATGGTCAGCTCCCCTCCCTTTTTTGAGGCGTCCGATGCCATCGTGCGAAACTTATACAGACAAAATGGCCGAAATCCACGACCCACGCGCACCTGTCGAAACAAGACAGGCCCTCGGGAATCCATTTTGATAAGGATGGCGAGCACGACAAAGAGAGGGGTACATACCACTAATCCTAAAAACGCACCAAGAGTGTCAACAACACGCTTAGTCATCACCGATACTCCTGAATGAACATTGTAACCACTTCGCTGGAATGTGAATTTCGGTCTCTGTCATTTTCCATTTAGTTGGAAAAGGAGAGCTACCACCATAAGGAGGGGGGGAACATACCATGTATCCACTAGATAGCTTCAAGAATCTGAGTCTCAATGTCTCGATTACTTATCGCCTATGCTCTTTTATAAGCGTTGCGACCACCTCTATGACGTTTTGGATATCGACTTCTGTCATTTTAGGATAAATGGGGAGAGATATAATGCGTTCAAATACGGAACTAGCCACAGGGAAATCATTGGGGAGATACCCGTAATTATCCCTATAATAGGGGTGGAGATGCAAGGGGATAAAATGCACACTGGTTCCGATGCCCTTTTTCTTCAGAAGATCGATCATTTCGTTCCGTCCGATCCGCAACCCTTCCAAGTCCAACTGAATGACATAGAGGTGCCAGGCATGCTCCACATCGTCGGCCACATGGGGTACCATAATTTCCGGAATCTCCTTAAAACCTTCATTATAGAGCGTGGCGTACCGCTGGCGGATCGTTCCAAAGCGGTCGCATTTGTGTAGCTGGGGGATTCCTACTGCTGCTGCAATATCCGTCAGATTATACTTATACCCCGGAAAGCAAATTTCGTAATACCAGGTGCCTTCAGGGGTATAACGATTCACAGCATCACGAGAGATGCCATGCAGACTTAAAATTCGCATGCGCTCTGCCCACTCGGCATTTTCAGTCGTGGCCATCCCTCCTTCACCAGTCGTGATCGTTTTGGTGGAGTAAAAAGAAAAACACGTAATATCTCCCAACGTCCCAACCATCCTTCCACGATAACGGGCCGGAAGAGCGTGAGCCGCATCCTCAATAACTTTCAGATGATGAACTCTGGCAATCTCCTGAATACGATCCATTTCACAGGGCTGACCGGCATAATGAACAGGAATGATCGCCTTTGTTCTCGGCGAGATCGCTTTTTCAATCTGGCCTACATCAATATTCAAGGTATCAGCCTGGCAGTCCACCAACACCGGTTTCGCTTTAAGGTAATGCACCACCTCTGCTGTGGCGGCAAACGTCATGGTGGGCACAATGACTTCGTCGCCTTCGGTCACGCCAACGGCTTCGAGGGCAAGGTGTAAAGCCGCCGTGCAGGAATTCAGGGCTACAGCATGTCGAGCCCCTACTCTCTGCGCAAACTCCGCCTCGAACTGCTTGGTCTTTGAACCTGTAGTCAACCACCCTGAACGGAGAGTCTCGACCACCGACTGGATTTCTTCCTCCCCGATATCAGGAACATGAAAGGGTAAAAATTTGTTCATCCTTCCTCGCTCAGATAAAATTTTAGGGCTGTCCTAAATAACTACTGCATTGCCTGCTTCACCCACTGTGTGAGCTGAGTGAGTTGCCCTTGAAGATTTGGCGTATTAAATCCCCATTCACATTCTTTCAATAACAAATCAAAATGACGCCTTAGCACCCCATTGAAATTTCGTAAATGCCGCTTCGCCTGATTCCAGAAGCTTTCGATGCCGTTGCTAGGCTTTTTCTTCTTCACAAACCTTTTCGAATGATTAATCCGATAGTGCTTGAACTCGGACAAATCTAACACATTATAGGATCGATAGGTGTCCGACAATACTGTCCCGCACAATCGGATCTTGAATAATGTTGAGCAGCGTTTGGGCTTTCGGGTTGGGGGATCACTTGAGTATAGACGTGCCCTCCACCCTTCAAAATGCCAAACATGAACACATTTCAGGCCGCTCCTCGTCCAGGTTTGCCCTTCCGATGTCCACCGAAATAACTTTCTCTACCTCAATGGCTAACTCAAGGGCCATTTCCTCAACCAGAGCCTGAAAGATGCTCGTCCGTAGTCGCAGAAAGTAATAAGCGCCCGTCTTTTTATTCACGCCGACCAAGGCGGCCGCAGTGCGGTCCGTAGTCCCAGCTACCTATTCAATCAACCGAGCCTGTTTTTCAGGACTTAGCCGGGTCTTCCGCATACAGCCATTCTAAAATAACTCTCTTTATCTAGGTCTAGGACAGCCCCAAAATTTTTATTATTGGTAATATTCCTGTATGGCGTCCACAACATACTCCTGTTGCTGAAGAGTGAGTTCGGGGTACGTAGGGATAGCCAGCAACTCTCGGCTGGCCAGCTCGGCTTGGGGAAAAGCCCCTTCAGAAT
>JBATLR010000136.1:0-28519 GCA_049289415.1 Nitrospirales bacterium | reverse complement strand
CACAGGAGAGACTGCTCACATGCCCCAATTTTTATCTCTTGTCATCCTAATTCTATTCCTTGCGCCTCCGTCGTTTGCCGAATGGAAGGTCAGCGGCGAGAGCAACGTCTATTACACCGACGATGCTGCCCTGTTCTCCGCAACCCGTCGATTATCTCGAAGCCAGGATCCCACCCAACCGGTCATTAATAGCAATCTCGCCAAGCAAGGAGGCGATGTGGTGTATGAACCCGTGGCCACAATAGCAAAGTCCTTCTCGTTGATGGGTCGTCATACCCAAGTTGGTGTCCGTGGACAAGGATTTGTGTTTACGGACAAGACCCGATTTACTCACGGATCACTTGGCGTACAGACAACCCACAATCTGACGCCTTCCACCAGCCTCCTGTTGCGTTATTTTTTCGGACCGGATCTTTTTGTTGGAAAAAATGAGGTGCGCCCCCTCGGGGAATCCGGGGAAAATCCACCAAAGTTAAAAAATGAAACCTTCACCACCAATTATTGGTCCGGAAGGATTGCTCAGGACATCCCCGGTGTGGATAAAGCCAGGCTCATCCTCTATGGCCGCTATGGACTGCGGGAATACGATAAACCCTTTACGCAACGGGATACCAGGTTTTGGACCATCGGGACGCACGTGGAATGGTCGCCCACCCAGAAGATCGATCTGGCCCTGGGCTACCATTATGAACGAGGATTGGCGGATGGACGGAAGCAGCCAGAGTTACAGGATGATATTTCCTACTACAATCATTTCGTGACCGGGGAATTCGGCTATGAGATCACGAAACAGCTCGGCCTGGAGATGGCGCTGCATTACGAATTCAACGGGTGGACCACCGGTATCCAGGGCGATGAACGCAAGGGGCAACATGAAAATGTGATACAAGGGGACATTGCCCTCCGGTATCAGGTGAACAACATGCTTCAAGTGACGGCCGGCTTTCAAGGGTCGCGTAGAAAAGAAAGCTTTGAGGAGGGGTTAAACAATCTGAACATGTGGCTAGGGGGCAAATTGGCGTTTTAATTTTTTAATGACAGGGAGAATAATCCCCGCAACCACCCGGGGGATCGGCCCCTTCCAATCGTTGGTTTTTGCCAGTTTTCCTTGGGTGTACCCTGTCTTAATGAGTTTTTTGCATGAGAGTGCTATCTTGTGACTCCTCCCCTTTGTAAGGGATTTCATGTCGAAGAGGCATAAAAAGTGAGGTAACGTTCCTAAGCATTGATATTTCCACTTGCCGACTTCAGGCGAAGAAACTATCACCCCTCGTTACAAAGGTGGGGGACTTAAGGACGATCAGCTACGACGTTTACCCATGCTACTCTCGGAAGAACCAAAACTTTAAGTCAGCCTAAGTCCAGGCTTCATACATCGTTTAGCTTCCATGCGGATATGGTTCACTCAAATCAGGAATGCCGGAAAGGTCATGCCGCTTTCCTTGTGTTGGCTTCTGCTAGCTGCATCCCTGTCGCTGGGAGAGGAACCCCACAAAAAGCCAAATCCTCCAACAGAAGATCCCTACTTGCTATGGCGATTAGATGCCGCCAGAGAAAAAGCAAGAAAAATTCCTCAAAATATATGGGGACGGATTCGGAACAGTCAGGAGTGGAACTGGGGTGAATATCCCGATCAGGTGCTCTTGCAGGAGGACGGGGAAATTAAATGGACACGATACCTGTCTGCAGCCCTCAATGCGCCGAAATGGTTAGATCTCGGCATGACCGCTCGTCTCCGTCGGGAGGGATTTGATTACCCTTTTCAGGCCGACCAGAAGGGAAGTACCTGGCAGTGGGCGCAACGCTCTCGCTTCCGAGCCAGTGCGCGTTGGAAGGCCTTCCGTGCCCAGCTTGAATTTCAAGGGTCAACTTCAAGTGAAAATGCCAACACCGACGTGGTGGGCACCTCGACGTTCAGTGCCGGAAACGTGCAGCAGTTGTTTGTGGCGCACACATTGCCAAATTTTTGGCAGACGGGACTTCGCACCGATCTTCATGTCGGGCGCATCAACCTGGATATCGGATCACGTCGCCTCGTTGCCCGCAGTCGCTTTAGCAATACCTCTCAGGCGTTTGACGGCATTCACTGGAATCTCGCCAATGATGGTCAGTGGCAATTTCGGACTTTTTTTTCTGAAGTGGTGTTAACCACCGATACCACGAATCGTCTGGGCTTGTTTACCAATAGCGGAAATTACTTCTGGGGACTTTCATATGAAACCCACCAGCTCGCCTGGTCCCGAATTCACGTGTATTATTTCGGGAGGGATGAAATTGCTGAAAGTAACCAGGTGGCGCGCGCCCATTCCACTTTTGGTCTGAGACTCTATCAGCCACCCCGAGTCGGATCGTTTGATTATGATGGTGAAACCGCCTGGCAGGTAGGCACGTTAGATGGCAACGATCTTTTTGCCTATTTCCTACACCTGTCCTTGGCCTATACCTTTGCGCTCCCCTGGGAACCTCGGATCATGGCCATGTACGATTACGCCAGTGGCACCAAGAATCCCAATGGGAACGAAAGCCAGACCTTTGATCCTTTATTTGGCGCGCGGCGCAATGAATTGTCGCCTACGAGTCTGTTTGGACCATTCTATCGCTCCAATATCAGCTCGCCCGGCATCCGATTGATTCTCGAACCGCTTCCCGTCCTTCGACTCGACCTGAAATTCAGGGCCTGGTATCTGGCCCAATCCCGGGATGCGTGGGTCAATTCCGGCTTACAGGACCCATCCGGCGCTGCAGGGAACGTGTTGGGACAGGATGTGGAGGTAGGCGTCCGATGGAATCCCTCGCCCAATCTCAGCATAGATGCCGGCTATGACCACTTTTTCAAAGGTTCCTATATTAAAAACCAAACAAACGTGCCAGGGTATCCTCCGGCACAGGATACCAATTATTTCTATGTTCAAACCGAAGTCAGATTTTGATGGCATGGTGCTAAGATCCTGAGCGAATGGCGGGACATCACCGCAGGAGAGCGGAAAGAAACATTAGCTCATTTGGATGGTTGAACCACTGTTGCAGCGGCTGAAAATCACCCTATTCCTATTACCAATGATTTCTATGCACCCTCATCCAACCCGGGGTCAAGGATTTTATAACCGCCAGCAACGGCTCTCTTACTCGGAAGTGTAACCGCCAGGTATTTACCCCAAAGAGGAAGCCCAAACACTTAGATTATTTTTTCACGCAAACAGTGGAAGACCCCTCCAATTGAGGCAGAACTGCTGAACGATAATCGCCCTGGGGAAAATGAAGGGTTCAATTTTTTGCGATCCCCTTTCTTTGCCCTCCCCACCCCGGTTAGTGGAGTGGGAACCACTCCAACGAGTGTCCTCTTTGTATCGCTGGGAGTGGCAAATGGCAAAGTCTCGACTCCTGCATGAGGCTGCGCCTCATCTACCTGACCGATACAATTTCACCAGGACGCCTGGTGGTTTTGTTAGGCCATATTAGTGAAGCAAGGAAATCCTTCAGGCCAAAGCCAACTACCTGATGCCCCAAATACGTAAAATGAATGTCTGTCTTGCTTCTCCTAATGGTGGTAATTTCTTTCCCAATCAGCAATGGCAACGTATCGTAACAAGACACTCCTTTGTCTATACACCACCGTTCCAAAGCCTTGTTCATCTCAAAATATTGATACGTTTCAACATTCGGAAGTACCCCCTCCCAAGTGAAACGAGGGATATTTAAAACGGCAAATTTGGCTCCGCGTGACTGTGCCAGAAGGCGTGTTTTCTCAAGAATCCTCAATGCCTCTAGAAAGGCTTCCTCGTAACTTCGTTTCCGATAATTAAGAAAAAGGTGATCCGACACCTTGCAGAGACTCAAGAGACGCCTACAAAGATAACATTGCCAGTAGACATCCTGTTGCCACTCAGCCCAATCCGGAGAATACAAACGATTATTTTTTCGGTAACGAAGGTTTCGGTTAACATCATCTAAATAAAAGCTAAAGATTAAATAATTGTGGGGAAGGTCTCGAAGTTTTTCGGAATAATACAGATAAATCTGTTCCACGCTATAAGCGGCAATACTGGCATTGATAATTTCAAGTTGTTCTTCCTGGTGAAATTCTTTGTTAAATTCTTCTTGGGAGATCGTAGGAAAGTTTTTAGGGTGGCGCTCAGCGGCTGGAATGGAATCACCAATAATGAGAACCTTCGCGTCAGGCATCTCAGGATTTGGTTCAGGTCCTACGAATCCATAGGAATTTGCCCTTTCTACTCCATTTTCCATATATCGTGCATAATACCAATAGGACCGATCCGGACTATTCATAGCTAATATATTTTGAACCAGGTCTGGCTTCCGTAAACCACTGCCCATGAAGGCTTCAAAAAGAATAAGCGTAAGGAGTCCAGAACTTACCGGGAGAACAAAGAGGTTCACCCATGATTCTCCGGCTACCAGTTTTTTGATCATTAACTCCCATCCCAGAAAAAAGCCAAGGGGAAAAAAGCTGGTCAGAGAAAAGAGCACAAAAATTCTGATGGGAATGTGCGGACTAGAAACAACCCATATTCCAACTAAAATGAAAGGAATAAAGAGTACAGTAAGAAATCCCCAAAAAATGAAATTGGAACTATCTCCTTTTGGGGAAAGCGCCCTTTTGCAAACAAAAAAGGCCAACATTCCGACTAAAGTCAGCCAGAAAGCAAAATAACTTACCCATAGAGCCATGGAATGGCTCCTATGAGAAATTAATTCTTGTAGAAGCCGATCAGAGAAGTAAGCCCATAGGGGTAAGATAGGAATAGCGGCACAAAGTAAAAATGAAGCCCACCGATTAGTCATTATCATTCCCCCGGATTTTCCCTGGAATTGTCGACACTGGCTTAAGCCACATTGTCCCTAACTTTACACTCAATTTCAGTCAGATAGTCAAAACGGGATGGCGATGAAGCCGGTTGCAACAAACTTCGATAGTCCCAAAATTCGGCCTGTCGCGGTCAATGATTTTGGGACACCGGCTGCGGTGGTTGCCTGAGGCGCTCTTCTCTCTTTGGGGTGACATAATTATTGCAGCTATTCAGGGTTTTTTGGATTGTCGAATCCCATTAAAAACTCGTCAATATCATACCTGCCTTCCTGAAGAGTAAAAGAGCCCCCTGCCGGTATTAACTCAGCTTTGAGACTTGGAAATATCAGTCCCTTCGGGCCATAATTCCCCAGTTACCTTCTTTTCATATGGCTATCTCATTTCTAGCCTGGACCATAATTCAGTGAAAGGTCGGATTATGCCAATACAGGTGTTATTTTTTTCACCCTGTCCATTGTGTAAGACTTTTCCCTTCTTCCCCAGGCTCAAGGAAGCCGGTCATGACTATACTGACCTAGGTCACTATGGCGTGCCAGTGCTAAAAAGCAGGATACCCTCGGGAGACACGTTGAAGATCAATTCCATTTCGGTTCACCCGCATACATCCATCACCTATCAAACAATCGAACATAAAGGGAACTTTGGTGGCGATACGCACCTGTGATACCAGCGAATCTCACATTCCGGAAAAATTTGCTTCTTCATCTGAAACCAATCCCTGGCTTTCTCCCGTATCCCTCACTTTCATTTCACAATCCCATTCACCGGTCATGGCCCATCAGAGCATGCATAAATAGTCGGCCGTTTCCCTTGAGTTCTGAGCCTGGACAATGGAAAATAACGTTTCTCTCAAATGCTCCGATCCGGTCACAACCCGGAAAAGGGATAGAACAATAAATTGATGGATTTTTTTGTAGTTTCTCCCTTTAAAAACCAGGAACTGTCATCGTGAAAATGCGATTTCAACCCCTACATCCCTATTTCAGGCGAGGGTCAAGCCTGCTGGTATTCTGTCTGTTGGCGATGGGCTTGGGGTGCGATCGCAAGGAGGCGGAATCCACCGCAATGCCCCCCGAGGTGTTAGTTGCCGAGGTGATACAAAAGGACGTCCCGATTTATGGAGAGTGGGTAGGAACCACCGTCGGCTATGTGGATGCGCAAATTCGTGCCAGAATTCAGGGGTATCTGATATCTCGCCAGTACACGGAAGGGTCCGTGGTGAAGGCCAATGACCTCCTGTTTAAAATCGATCCCCGGCCGTACAAGGCTGCCCTGGACCAAGCGAAGGCCGAACTTGCCCGTGCAGGAGCGGCGTATAAAAAGAGCCAGCTTGACGTCAAGCGGAACACTCCCCTGGCCGCGGAGGGGGCCATCAGCCAGAAGGAATTGGATGATGCCCTGCAGGGAAGCGCGGCCAACCTGGCGTCGGTGGCTTCCGCGCGCGCACAATTGGACAATGCGCAACTAAACCTTGATTGGACAAGCGTGACCTCCCCGATCAATGGGATAGCCGGAATCGCCACTGCGCAAATCGGTGACCTCATCGTCGAGAATACCTTGATGACGACGGTCTCTCAGGTAGACCCGATTAAGGTCAACTTCCCCATTAGCGAGCGGGAATATTTGAAATTCGCCGATCGGATTGAAAAGGCCAGTAGTCAAAACAATTTAAATGCGGCCCAGCAAACCAACCTTGAACTGGTCCTTGCCGACGGAAGCGTATACCCGCACAAGGGAAAAGCGATCCTTGCTGATCGCCAGGTTGATGTCAAAACCGGGACGATTACGATCGTCAGTTATTTCCCCAACCCCGCCAACCTCCTGCGACCAGGCCTATTTGCCAAGGTACGCGCCTCCATTGAAACTCGAGCCGGGGCACTGTTAGTCCAACAGCGGGCCGTCAAGGAACTCCAAGGCACGTATCAGGTCGCCGTGATTGGAGATGAGAACAAGGTGGCTTTTCGAAATGTGACTCCGGGTCCCAGGATCGGATCACTCTGGCTAATCGACGACGGTTTAAAGCCAGGGGAGATGGTCGTCGTTGAGGGACTCCTCAAGGTTCGTGATGGAATCGTGGTCACCCCGAAACTGACTCCAGCCGAGCCTCCAACCGAGCTTGAGAGTTCGCCCATACAACCCGGCTCTACCTAAAAGTCTCATGGCCAAATTCTTCATCGAACGACCAATTGTCGCCATCGTCATTTCGATCCTCATGGTGATTTTTGGACTCGTCTCCATGGTGCAACTCCCCATTGCCCTGTTTCCGGACATTGCCCCTCCTGAAATTATGTTGCAGGCCACTTACGTCGGCGCGGATGCCGTCACACTGGAGCAGTCGGTGGCCACCCCCATCGAACAGCAGATGGCTGGAGTGGACAACTCGATCTATATGTACTCCATGAACGCCAGTAATGGCCAGATGACGTTGCGCGTAGATTTTGACGTCGACACCGTTCCCAATGATGACCAGATCCTGACACAGATGCGCTACATGCAGGCCGAATCGCAATTGCCTTCCGACGTGAGGAACTACGGCGTCACCATCAAAAAGGCCACCACCAGCCCTCTGGCGATTTTTAGCCTGTATTCCCCTCGCGGCACGTATGATGAAATCTTCCTGGCCAATTACGCCTATGTCAACATCAACGATCCCCTTGCCAGGGTTCCCGGTGTGGCGCAGGTCATGATCTTCGGCGCGGGTCAATATGCCATGCGCTTCTGGGTTGACCCCGACCATCTGACGAAACTTGGGATCACGGTATCCGAGATTCTGGATGCCATCAAGAAGCAGAACACCGTCAACCCCGCCGGTCAGATCGGCGCGCAGCCGGTTCCAGATGGACAGGAATTCACTTACACGGTCCGGGCTCAGGGGCGTTTGCTGAATGAGGAGGAATTTGGGCAGATCATCGTGCGGGCTGATCCTGACGGCTCCATCATCCGGCTCAAAGATGTGGCACGGATTGAACTCGGCGCGCAAACCTACAGTCAGATCGGCCGTCTGGACGGAAAACCCAGTGCTGCCATTGCGATCTATCAACTTCCTGGTTCAAACGCCATTGCCACGATGGACCAAGCCAAGAGGCTCATGGCGGAGATGAAGCAGCGGTTTCCCGATGATCTGGAGTACAAAATAGCGCTCGACACGACGCTGGCGGTGAGAGAGGGCATCAAGGAGATTGTGCATACCCTCTTTGAAGCGGTAATCCTTGTGATCATCGTGGTCTTCATTTTCCTTCAAGGATGGCGAGCCACCCTCATCCCACTCATTGCAGTTCCTGTTTCTCTGATCGGGACTTTCGCGGTGTTCCCCCTATTGGACTTCTCGATCAATACTCTGTCGTTGCTCGGCCTGGTACTGGCCATCGGACTGGTGGTTGACGATGCTATCGTCGTGGTCGAGGCGGTCGAACATCATATCGAGAAGGGACTGTCCCCCAAGGATGCCACGCGGAAAGCCATGGAGGAGGTCTCCGGGCCGGTGATCGCAATCGCCTTGATCCTCTCGGCAGTCTTCGTGCCGTCCGCCTTCATTCCGGGGATTACTGGTAGTTTCTACCAGCAGTTCGCACTCACGATTGCCCTGTCTGTCATTCTTTCCGCCTTTAATGCCCTGACACTTAGTCCGGCGCTTTCCGCCATGCTCCTGCGTCCCAAGACCCCTGCAAGAGGACCACTGGGAGCGTTTTTCGGGTGGTTCAATCACCGGTTCGAACGGGCCACCACGGGGTACGTTGGATTCTGCCACCATCTCATTCGCAAGGCTGGACGGTCCATGGTCATCCTGCTAGTGTTCATTATCGCCGCAGGTTTTTTGGGAACACGCCTTCCCGCCGGCTTCCTTCCGACGGAGGATCAGGGATATGTCTATCTCAACCTCCAACTGCCTTTGGCGTCCTCCCTGCAACGAACGAATGAAGTCGCCAAGAAAGTTGAAGCCATTCTGCTCGAGACTCCCGGCATCCAACATGTGACCACCGTCGTGGGGTACAGTTTGTTGAGCAGTGTCACGACGACCTATAACGGATTCTTTTTTGTCACACTTGCCCCATGGGAGGAACGGACCAAACCGGAAGAAAAACTTCAGGCCATTTTCAAGAATGTGAACCAGAAACTCTCGGAATTACCCGAAGCGATGGCATTTCTTTTCCCTCCGCCGGCTATTCCCGGCGTGGGGACTTCAGGCGGCGTTTCCTTTGTTCTCGAAGACCGTTCCGGGCAGGATGTGGCCTTTCTCGCCGAAAACCTCGAAAGGTTCATGGAAACCGCCCGTCAACGACCGGAAGTCGCTTCCGTGAATACCACTTTTATCCCGGTGGTACCTCAGGTTTTTGCCAAAGTGGATCGGGACAAAGCGCTCAAACAAGGCGTGAAACTCGAGGATGTCTATAAGACGCTTCAGACGTTCATGGGAGGTGTGATGGTGAACTATTTCAACCGGTTCGGCCGGGTCTGGCAGGTGTATGTCCAGGCGGAAGGGGACTTCCGGGCCAGTGCCGAAAACGTCGGTCAATTTTACGTACGGAATAAATCTGACGAGATGGTCCCGCTCTCGACGCTGGTCACTATGGAAAAAGTTTCCGGGCCCGAATTCACCATGCGTTTCAACGGCTATCGATCGGCACAGATTTTCGCTTCCGCGAAACCGGGGTATACCTCCGGTCAGGTCATGGAGGCATTGGAAGATGTCTTTACCGAAACCATGCCACGTGAAATGGGCTTCGATTACATGGGGATGTCCTTCCAGGAGAAAGCGGCGGCTGAAGGAGTGCCGGCCAGCGTGATCTTCGGCTTTTCCCTCCTCTTTGTTTTTCTCATTCTGGCAGCCCAGTATGAGAGTTGGGCTCTCCCCTTCAGTGTACTTCTCTGCACCCCGATTGCGGTGTTCGGAGCTTTTGGAGCGTTGTGGGCACGTGGGATGGAAAACAATGTGTTCACTCAGATCGGACTCATCATGCTCATCGGCCTGTCTGCGAAAAACGCGATCCTGATCGTGGAATTCGCAAAAATGGAATATGAAAAAGGCCGTTCTCTTGTGGAGGCAGCGCTTACTGGTGCCCGGCTGCGGCTGAGGCCGATCCTGATGACCTCGCTGGCGTTTATTTTAGGAGTGGTTCCTCTGGTTCTTTCATCAGGATCAGGGGCACACGGGAGAATTCTTCTCGGCGTGGCGGTGATCGGGGGAATGACAGCGGCCAGCTTTATCGCAATATTTCTTATACCCGTCACATACTATGTCGTGGAACGGCTCAAGCACCGCCATGACGAGCCACTCACGCCGGGCCCTGAGGGGCCGGAATCCGATGATTTCGAGCTCTTAGAAGATGAAGGTTCACTTGAATCGACGTCACAACATAAAACCGGGCCGGCTCCAATCCATCTCCAGGGAGAGCACTGAAATGCATAAATGCGGCGCGATGTTCCTGAGCCTCCTGATTGCCTCCGGCTGCACCATGGGGCCCGATTACAAGCGGCCTGATGTCCCGACGTCTGATTCCTGGCGGCTCGCATCGGACACATCGGAATCCATCGCCAATATGCCCTGGTGGGAATTATTCAAGGATGAAGAACTTCAGAAACTCATCCACACCGCTTTACAGGAAAATCTTGACCTGCGAGTTGCCGCCGCAGCTGTTGAGGAGTTCAACAACCAGCTCGTCATTGCCCAATTCGACCTGGCCCCTTCCTTGGGGTATCAGGGAGAAGGGTTGTACTATCACAACACGAATAATGGGCTGTCCACTGGAAACGGGGCCGTTATACCGGGTCAAGCTGGTGGAAGAAGTGGACGGGGGAACCTTGACTTTTCGAGGGAATCCTTCCTGGGTGGCATCAAATGGGAGGTCGATCTTTGGGGCAGGATTCGCCGGAACATCGAAGCCACCAGGGCGGAATTACTGGCAAGAGTGGAAAACCAGCGCGGGGTTGTCATTGCGCTGGTGAGTGACGTGGCCCAATCCTACTTTACCCTCCGGGCTCTTGATCTTCAGGTGCAAATCGCCAAACGCACGCTCAAAGTATGGGACGAAGCCGTGAGACTCAGTCGGTCGCAATATGAACACGGGTATGCTTCGAAGTTGGATCTGGATCGCTTCGAGGCCGAACAGGCCGGCACGAGAGCTCAATTGGCTAATCTGGAGCAACAGGGGGTTCAGTCAGAGAACCAGATCAGCGTGCTGTTAGGACACCGGCCGATGGCCATCCCTCGCGGGTTTGCGCTCACGGAACAACCCCTGCCGCCTGAGGTGCCGGTCGGATTGCCATCCAGTCTCCTGAGCCAGCGCCCCGACATTCTGGAGGCGGAACAGAAACTCATCGCGTCCAACGCAAATATCGGTGTGGCCCAGGCTCAACGCTTTCCCCAATTCAGTATCAATGGCGGTGGTGGCGTGGCTGGTTTTCAGATAAATTCGATGGGGACGGGTCCGTTCGCCACGGTTGGAGTCGCAGGCACCTTGACCGGTCCTCTCTTCAATGCGACGGCACTTGGCTATGGTGTGGGAATTGCGACCGCTCAAGAACAACAGGCCCTTGCCCGGTACGAGTTGGCCATTCTCAATGCGTTTAGGGAAGTTGAGGATTCATTGATCACGATCACAAAAACCCGCGAACAACGGGAGGCGCAGGAATCCCAGGTCGCATCCCTAAAGTCCGCCTTGAATTTCGCGGACAAACGTTACCGGGGAGGATTTGCGTCCTACCTGGATGTCTTATCAGCACAACGGGATCTCTTTCAGGCCGAACTGAGCCTGGTCTCAACCAGACAGCAACATCTGAGTTCCATCGTCCGCCTCTACAAAGCCCTCGGCGGCGGTTGGACCCCTCCTGAAGGAGAGAAACAAGGAGGAGAGCATGTCCCCCTTTCAGAAGTGCCCAGTGCCCGTTCCCTGCAAAGCAGCATGAACTGAAACGTTGGGCTGCCCGATGTGTCGGGACATGGTCATAGACGGTCCAATTGAGAGAAGGGATAAATTTTTTAGAGCCCGCCGTTTTCTTCGGAAGGATCATTCTCCTGTTCTCGCAAACAGGTAGCCTCATTCCAGGGTTTTTGAGATTCTCCAACTACAGAATGTCGCTTCCTCATCGCCTGAAGAATTGGGAGATGTGACAGATTATGCATACCACGGTTACTTCGAGGAAATGTTTGGGTTTTCAGAATCCCTCAAATACCGGCGTGGGAAGGAACGGCGAAATTGCCACATGACGCGCATCGGAAATGGACTTGCTCTCAGAGAGGGTTTTTTTCATTCCTGGAACGCAATGTGGCCTGATTACTATCATTTGTCGCTGTTCATTCTTGGCCTGGAACCTAACTCAGGGAAAGATCGGTGTATGTTCAAACGGGTCTTGTTTTTTTTCATGCTGTCGATGGTGTGCTGGTTTTCCTCTCTCAGTCAGGCTCAGGAAGCCGGCTATGATTATCCTGATGTGAGTCCGTATGCCGCAACAGTTATTGGAACTCCGGTGTCCCTGCAAGCCGACCTTCCCAAGCATATCCCGATTGAAGATCGGGAACTGACCGTCTTTCCTGACCGTGAACTCCCCGACATTCTCTGGTATGGGGAGAATATGCGTTATTCATTGGCGTCCCAAGAGAAACCAGCGCCGTTGATATTTGTCATCGCCGGGACCGGCGCAGGGTATAACTCTGAAAAAATGCAGGTTCTGCAACGAGCCTTTTTTCAGGCCGGCTTCCATGTACTCTCCTTATCCTCGCCTACCCATCCTGACTTTATCGTCTCGGCCTCCCGCACCGGAATCCCCGGTCACCTCCTGGAGGATTCACAAGACTTGTATCGAGTCATGCGATTGGCCTGGCTGGACATTCAACACGAAATCGAGGTCACAGAGTTTTATCTCACGGGATACAGTTTGGGCGCAGCCCAGGCCGCCTTTGTATCCCAGCTTGACGGCGAACAGGAAGATTTCCATTTCACAAAAGTTCTGCTGATCAACCCGCCGGTGAGCGTATACACCTCGACCTCCATCCTTGATGACATGTTGGCGAACAATATCCCCGGCGGCACGGATAAATTTCCGGACTTTTTCGACAAAGTGTTTCATACCTTTTCGGAAGAATACCGGCATGGGGAATTCGTGAGTTTTAGCGGGGACTTTTTATATTCAGCCTATAAAAACCGGCAACCTTCCGATGGGCTCCTGGCTGCACTCATTGGCACCTCGTTTCGCCTCTCATCCGCCAATATGATTTTCACATCTGACGTCTTAACCAATTCGGGATATATCAAACCGAAAAATCTGGTGTTGTCGGCGACCGACTCGGTGACGGACTATTTTAAAGTGTCCAATCATGTGACATTTTTGGATTATTTTCGTGAAATGTTTTACCCGTTTTTTCAAGCCAGATACCCCGGAATGACGGAACAGGGGCTCATCGCAAGCCTTAGTTTGGCCACTCTGGAAGAATATTTAAGACACACCCCGAAAATCGGACTGTTGCACAATGCGGATGACATCATCCTCGCGCCCGGCGAGTTGGATTATCTCAAGAAGGTGTTCGGGCCGAGGGCCAAAATTTATCCCCGCGGGGGACATTGCGGCAACCTGGACCACCGGGCCACCCTGAGTTATATCGTGGATTTCTTTCGTTCCCCCCTCCCCGCAAACATGGTCCAACACCCTGCAACCATGTTCCCAACGCCCAGACCGATGGGTGTTGGCTCCCCGACCCATCAGGCAACGAGGGTAAACGATCTTCCTGCCCTTCGAATTCCACAGAGAATTTCGCACCAATCCCCTCTCGACCTCCAATCTCAACTCGATCAACAAATCCAGGACCTAGAGCGCAAGCTTCAAGAATCTCATGCCTATCTCCAGGCCGCACAAGCCCGGGCGACAGCCTCAGAAAACATTCCTGACGCTGCGCTGCTGGTTAGTTCCCGCAGCGTGCGGGACGCTGAAGGTGGAAAGATTGAACCGGCGAAACGGCCAATAGAAGACCTCGTGCATCCTGACGCCAGATATCTCGTGGATGTCTATGATCCCATTGAAGGGTTTAACCGGGGGACGTATAAGTTTAATGCACAGTTTGATGAATATATCTTTCTGCCGGCGGTGGAAGGGTATGAAGCCGTCATGCCGGATTTTTTCGAGGATCGAATCTCAAATTTTTTCTCGAATATTGCCGACATCCGTAATCTGATCAACGCAATGCTTCAGCTTAAAGGGGAAGCCACACTGAACACCTTGGGACGCTTCCTCATCAATTGCACTTTCGGGTTAGGAGGATTTTTCGATCATGCCACTCCGTTAGGATTGCTACAACAAACGGAGGATTTTGGCCAAACGCTCGGACATTACGGACTGAACCCGGGAGCCTATGTCGTGCTTCCCATTTTTGGACCTTCATCAATAAGAGATACGACCGGTCTACTAACAGATTCCGCGGCCAGCATCTTCTATTTGTACACTCCCTTACATTTAAATTATCATTATGAACGTAGTGTTCCCTTCAGTCTGACATGGGGGATCGATATGAGGCATCAGTTGAGTTTTCGTTATTACCAAACCGGTTCTCCCTTCGAATATGACCTGATTCGGTTTCTTTATACCAAATATCGGGAGTTGGAAATTGCCAAGTAACCCGGTATGTGTATCTTTGCCGGTTCATCACGTTCTTTGTAAGATGCCGTCATGATGATTCAATCGCGGCAGAGGAGGCCCCTCACGAAGCTTGGTCGAGCATGCCTGCTGCTGCTTCTTTTGGGTTATGGAGGAGTCAGTGAAAGAGCCTATGGAGATTCTTCGATCGATAACCTCGTCGATCTCACGGGAGGAGTCATTCCATTGCTCTCCTATGATTCCGGAGCAAGTTTTTCAGGCGGAGGCGAATTGTTTTCGGGGGGTAGACTTTCCTCTCGAGGCGATGTCCGGTATCTGGTTCGAGTGAAAAATCAGACCGGCGATCCCATCGAGGCCGACTCCCTGATCCTGGTCGTGGACAAAATTCAAGAAATGGCACAGCTCCGTGATGTGACCACCAGCCTCGATATTCAGGGGACCGATGGGAATACTGAAGATGGGAAACCGTATTTTCGGGTTCCGGTTGATGGCCAGGCAGAACTCCCCCCATATGGTGAAAGTGAATCGTTTCTCATCGAAATCAAAAATCCTGACCTTCTTCGCTTATACCCTCCGGTTTTACGAGTCCGGGGAATCCGAAAGACCGCCTCTCATGCGTTTCAAGGTGCGCTGCAGAACTTGATCCAGGAAGGCGTTGTGACCCCCGAAGAAGCCCAAAAGGCAATGGACCAATCGCAATAGCCACAACAGGCAACATCAGTGTCCGGGGAAAATCCGCATGACTCAAGAAGGGATGAACATAGTGGATAAACATATTCAAGCCATAAGAATCAGGCTATTCGGTATGGCGCTCTTCTTCATGGTGAGCATCGGAACGGTGCCGACCTCAATCGGAGGAAGCCTGAATGAACCCAACCCGGTAAGCGGACATTCCATTTCTCTCAAAGAAATCACGCCTGCGGATGTCCTGGCCCGCGTTCAGATGCTTCGTGATACCCTGGAATTAATCCGGTTTGAAATGGGAAAACCGTTCCCAACCCAATCCGAAGCCATCGTCACCAATGTTCACGCCCATGAAGGCTATTTCCAGGCACTTACGCTCTTTCAGAAAGCCGACCGTCTCGCACTGGAGCTCACGGGGAGCACAGGAATTTCCCCGGAGCCCATCTCCCTTTCCGCTCTTGCACCCTTGCATATCTGGAAAATGGTGAACGCGAGTTACCTTCGTATTCTCGCCATTAAGGAAGAATTAGGCCTGAAGGAAATTATTTCGGAGCGCCCCGAAGATTCCTCGACAAGTCTGACAGAAACCGGACGGGCCATTGTGCAAGCCAACCGCCAAATTAACCTGCTGCAGGAGCGACACTTCTCACCCAGTGATGTCTCGCAACAAGTGCTTTTGGCCAGCCAGTATGCTACACGGTTGCTGACTCGATTTCCCCAACCAAAGGTGGCTTCGGAGGCTCCCCCGCTCGAAAGGGGCAAGCAGCCGGCCGATGTATTCCTCCGCCTGGTTGAATGCTATGCCATTCTGGAAACGATTGCGCATCAGTCCGGCATTCCTGTTCTTCATCTTGATCTGCCCGCCGCGAAAAGTGTCGGCCACTCCCGGCAATTGGAACCAAGCGACGTCTATGATATGGCCACCCTCCTGGTTTCGGATCTGGCCTATTTCCACGCACAACTAAAAAAAATTGATGTTCCAAAGTCTATTCCCTATCCGGGACGCATGTTCCCTTCACATGTCTACCAGCAAGCTACCATGCTTCTGCATCAGTTGAAGACACTGGAACAGTTAGTCGCAACCGATCCGAAATGGCTCTCCCGATAGAGCATAGACCTTTTCTCTGAATCATTTTCTCCATCACCCGCTGGTCCCATGGCCTAACACACTCCAGAACTTCGGGCCAAAGGCCGTTGCCAGGGGCAGGCGGCACCAAGGGAGAAGAGTGCGGTCACTGTAATACGGGCCACGATTGTCTACCGGAGAAAACGAGCAGAGCCCCAACCGGAACTACTTCCGGCATCAGACGGCGACAGGCCAAGCCTTAAACCAAGTCCCTGTCCTTAAGGATCACTCTCACAATGACGAGGATGTGAGTAATATGGTCATGCCCTTCCAATGAATGGCAGAAAGACCCATGTTGCAAGTCAGACTACTTTGCTGAACCTCCACCAATATTCGATCTGATTGACCAGCGTTATTCGACCGGCTCTCGGTATCATGGACACACCTAAAGGCACTACTCAATTGTTATGAGTCTAGTGTAGGGAGAGTGTTGAAAAATTCCGCCCGAGGCGTTCCTGAGCCGTTCAACGCACAAGCGCGCAAGCAGATCGGCATTCTGCCGTGTTTACCTACTCTCCCGTCCCCTCCGATCGCCCAAACGGCTGCGGCCTTTCCTTCGGGAAGCCTCAGGGCAGAGTCGGACAAGCCTTTTTGAACATTCCCCACTAATTTTCTTTGATGGGCGTAATAGGTGATCTGGTGGTCCCAGCACTTATTCAAGCGAACAGCCTATTGAAGCCATTCGGGATGAGATTGAACCTGCGTTTGCAATACTTTCAATTGAGCCAGGAGTCCGCCTACCTGTTGATACACATGGGAAGGCAGGATAGGACCACGAAGTCTGACCGGGGGTGGGGGAGGAGTATGAGGAAGATGGGCATGGAGATACGCGAGTTCGGAGATGACCAGGGTTGCTAAATCGTAGACATCATTTGACTGAATGTCGGGACGATCCAGGTTCTGAGAGGCCAACGTTAACATGTTAATATTGGAAGCCTGTGCGATGCTTCCTAATACCATATAGCAATCAATGAGATGGTCATAGCTATTCCATGACTTGCGCCCTCGTTCAAGCGCAGGGAGAGGAGCCGGAGCGGGAGCAGTAGGAAATTGACGTAACAGATGTTTGGTATATTCAACGCCCAACCCGACCAACTCTGCTGCATCTTTCGGAGAAAACTGATGCATCAGTAAAAGATTGAGTTGGGTATTCGCCAATCCAATAATAAAAAACACTTGGGTAGGGGTGGTTTCAGGGTCGGCCAAGGCTTCACTGTTCGTCAGGGGAAGCCCGAGTTGCTGCTTAAGAGACAGGATATGGTGCAGGGAGGTGTCGATCATTTTCCAGACATGAAACGGACGGATATCGTCCGGGTCATCTTCCGTTTCAAGGCGCACAGATTCCTCGGTGAGTTCCGTTATCAATCGGGCCACTTTTTGATTTAGCGTTTTGGCTTGAAAGAACACCTCGTGTGGAGTCGCATCCTCAACCAGGAGGCCTATTTCGCGACTCTTGGATTTTCCCATTTCAAAACGAATGTCGTCCAGTTCCTTCCGTACCAGTTGCACACGTGCGAACACATCAGCCGGGGTGATAGATTCAATGGAAAGTTCATGACCACTCACGGGAGGAGGAGTGGTGATGCCCTTGGTCATTCCAAGACTTATCAGTGGAAAACCGATTAAAACCGCAACAATCACTCCAACGTTGAAAATGTGTAATGCCTGAATAGGGAAATGCATGAGTTGTCGCCTTTTGTGAAAGCCTCGACCTCTCCCATCGAGCTTGCCCAAGGGATTCGGTAGGCTGCAGTTGTCCATATTGTTTGTCTGAAACGACCATTCTTCTTTAAACACGCTCACCCCGACATTGGCGGCATTCCCTTCCAGCTTCAATCCACCCCTGAGGATCACCCGAGTGATTCGGACCTATTATGGCCGTTGGCAGCCGAATTCACCAACAATACCGGACCTCCCCGTTTACAAATTCGGTGTTGTGTATGTTTCAATGTTCCTTCAGAGAAAGATACCAAAAACACGGTTCTCTCCACATCATTTTTATTCGTTGGGGTTCAATTTGTGGTCACTAGATAGTTGACCTCCGTAATTCTGTCCGTAAAATTTTGGCCATACGGCTGCGTTCCTTTACCGTGGATTGTCCGAAGGAGATTTAGAAGATCCACCAAGATGGGTAAACGCCCTCTTAATTTTCCCCCACCATCCGCCTTTGATATCTTCCAGAGCCTGAGCGGTTTCCTGTCGCCCCTTCAAGGCCTCAACGCAGGGGTTTTGTTTCATCGTCCCCATGGTGGTTCCGGCAATTTGCGGAATCGCAATCACCCATCCCACCGGAGTGACCAACCCCAACAGTCCCCACCCGCCGCTTTCGGCTATGCGGAATTTATCACTCGACACATCCGGATCTGAAAGCGGACCGGTGATGCGAACCGTGTGAGCCAGATTGAATAAACTGGGGTCTTTGGGTCGTGGAGTCAGAAGCACGTCCAGGGTTTCATCGGCCAGGTTCAATTTTCCAATCCCCGCGATCGTCAGGCGATGGGAGTCGATGAGGATATCTTCACTTTTCACCACTCCCTCTTCAATATCAAAATACCCGACGGTACAATTCAATTTGGTGACCGATTCACTTTCCCAGGCAGTGGTTAAGGCCGTCGTGATCAAATCAGCCGCCCACAAATCAATATATTTTGTGGCCAGTTCAAGGGGGCCATCGACCAGCTCAAATCGTCCACTGGCTTGTTCCAACACTTCATGTAACGTCTCTCCTCGACCCTTTAGGGCCAGCATGATGGATTGGGACTTCCCCTTCACCAGATCGGCGCCCTCGAATGATCTGGCGACGCGCTCATAATCCAGGCCCTGGACGTGCAAATTTACCTCAAGTGTCGGAACGTATTGGGTTCCGTCGAGGACCAGTTTCCCCTCAAATTCCCCTCCCCAAAGATTTCCGGTTACCGGTTGCAGAGCAAGCAAGCCCTCTTCAAGGGCGATCTGAAATGAGGCATGGCCCAGATCCTCTTCTCCCTTTCGAAAGTGTTTTATCTCGACACCAAGCATGAGATCAATGGCCCTGAGATCCTCAACCGGAAAAACCAACTCCGGAATCGACTTGAGTGTGGAAGCCTTTGGTTTTTTCCTTATGCCTATGGTATCGCGCAGAACATCAACGGCCGATGATCCGATACCTTTCACCGAGTCCCCAATGGCTTTGAGCGTCGATCGCTTTTCCTGTGCCGGGGAATCAACCGAAGGCGTAAATATGGCATCCAGGACAAGATTCTCTGCGCTGAGTTTTCCCCTCACACGCGGGCGAATCCCATTCGTCAAGACTGTCACATGGCCACTCACATCGCTTCCGGCAAGAGATCCTTCCAAATCGGTAACGTGGTATCCCACAGGAGACCTCGTAACCAGACCGGTGATGTCCAAGGGGCCGGTATCGGGTAAGCTGGCTGCCGTGAGAAAGTTCAAATCCCTGAGATTATTTCCTTTCATGAGAATCTGCAACGTAAATTCTTCGGCGGGATGAGGAAGAGTAAGGTGTCCGCTCACTTCAACCACCGCCTCTGGTACATCCAGCCGGACATTCATGGGCCACAATCCCCTGTCTTTCAGAAGGCCCATCATCGAACCGGTTGCCGATCGAAGTCGAAATGATGTGGCGTCAAAGAGCCCCTCGGCATAAAGCCGCAACGGCCCACCATCCACAGTTTCAACTTTCATGTTTGCCATCACCTGCACGGGGGCGGGATGATCGGCCTCCCGATGAAACTTTACCGATAGGTTTTCACCATCTACCCGAACCGTAGAATGGTTCAGCATGTCGGGAATCGTGTGACCCGCACTGGAAAATTCCGCATTCAGGTTCACGACATTCTCGGCGAGGTCTACGAATCCCACCTCGGGGAAGAGATGTTCGTACCGGACATGGTCAAATGACATGTTGCCGGAAAGCGTCGGAATCGGCCTGGTAGTATCCAGTTGAAACCCGCCATGAAAATTTCCGTATGCGGATTGCTGATCCAGGACTGTTCCTTGAACAGATTCCACCCTCAGCCGACCCGCCTGAAGTCCGGCCGTAAAGGTCAAACCGGCCACATTCAGTCTTCCATTTCGAACGTGGTTGATCACCATGTTCAGATCAACATCGATCGCGCGCATCCCCTCCGAGGGAATGGCACTCTCCCCCTCATCCTCAGGCCCGGAAAGTTCAGTCCAATCGATGTGTTTCGATGTAAAGATCCCCGTGAGATATGGCCTGGCCTTCTGGAAATTCATTTCCAGAATTCCCGAAAAATCGCTGTTTCCAAACCGGCTGCGGAAATCACTCACTTCGTACCGGTCACCCTTCTTAGTCACCTGAGCTCTAAGAGCATACGGACCAACAGGAGGAAGATCGGGATCAAGCTCACTGAGCCGGCGTCCGTTGAGGGCCACAGTCAATGCCCCGGCCAGGTCAGGCCCGCCGGTCTGCAAAAAGCCTTTGGCTTCCAGAAAAGCTCCGCCGCCTCGAGCGGTAAGTGACAGGGGCCGGGTGGTTCCCGGTGTGGTCAGCTCAATCAAAGAGGTGGTAGCCAGTTTCAGATGAACAGCCTTTTCCCGATAGGTGCCTTGCACAACCATTGTGACTGGGCCGCCTTTCGTGACACGAAGGGATCCCTCTCCCAAGACAACAGGCGTTCTGGCTTCAGGCATGGGATCGGAAAACCCGAAGGTGGTGCGACGGTTTTGAAGATTCACCGTCAGGGAGTTGAAGAGTTCTGGCAATAGAACACCACTCCCGCTAGCGGTGAGATCAAAGTCTGTAGAGCCTTCGATATTCATGGCTCCCCCAAGAGCCCGAAGAGCAGATCCATAGTTGAAGGATCTCACCTTCGCTTGAAGCGTGGATTGAGCCTGAGAAGGCCTGTAGTCAAAGGTTAACCGGGCGTTCCCCGTTCCTCCAAAACTGTTAATGTGAATAGGGTCAAGCAGTACCAGCCCTTCCCCTATGCCGGCAGTAAAAGACAGCGAACCAAGATCCGTTCCGCCGAGTAAGAGCTTTGCGACCGTGACATCCAGATCGACCTCCATAGGCGGAGACGCGGGAGAAACGGACACCGTTTCTTCAAGGGAAGGTGCCGGCTTGGATTCGTGTTGATGTGCAAGAGAGGTCAAATCATTTATCTGCACGGCATTGGAGGTCAATCGACCACTCATTTTCTGACGCCCATCTTCATTCTGTATCCGCAATTGTCCGGCAAGACCCGAGGCTCCCAACGTTCCCAGGATATCATTCACGTTAAGGACATCGGGCGTCTTCACGACATGGGCTGCAAGCATGAACGGGGGAGAATCGGGAAGGTCGATCTGAAGAAGATCATTCAGCACACTCAAACGGTCCCCGTTAATCTGGATCCGGAGATCAAACGCCTGGTCGGAGTTCGTCCCTCCGATACTTCCTTTTAGAGTTGCAGATGCTCCCGTTGTCGACAGCACGCCATCGACCGGCCGGTCTTCGGTCCAGGTGAACAAGTCCCTGATAGGGCCGCCAGCAAGCTCCATCTTGACAGGGCTGTCGCGGTAGGCTCCTTCAAAGGACAATGTTCGATGCTGATCGTCGGGAGCAATGATCAACCCCCGATGAATCCACACGTCTGTCGTTTCCCCAGCCGGGTATGGCCGATACATGATTCGGGAGCGTTCGATGATGATTTCCCCTCTTTCCGCAAAAGTCATGAAGACCGACGGAACGGCCCGTGACAAGATGCCCGGTTGGGTGTCTTTCCCGAGAGTCCAGTTGTCTCGATCTTCTGACCCTTCTTCCAAAAGAAGTTCTGCGCCTTCTAACGCAATATTTTGAACCTCCAAATGGCGCCGGAGAAGCGGTCCCAAGGACAATCCGATTTCAAGTCGTTCAGCTCGAAAGAGATGTGGTTGTGTAGCCCAGGGAGGGTTAGCCACATGGACATCCTCTAAAATTAAGATGGGTTGCAGGGAGAAGGTGAGTGAGATCGGTCCTTCAAGCTTAACGGAGCGCCCCATGGCTGCGGAAAAACCCGCTTCCAAAGACTCCCGGTAGACCTCTTCTTCGTAGAAGGGAAAAAGGATATAGGCGAGGGCAATGCATACGCCAATCAGAAAAACACTCCCAAGCCCGAACCACAGAAACCGTCGACGCATTGTTTCCTTTAATGAGGGCCTGTTTGACGTGGGATCATTTTTCCGAACACAACAGCCTGCAACTTGCAAACCATGAATCTCAACATTTCAAACGATAAAATTTCTTGACATGATTTTTTTCGGCTCACTCTGCCCTCATCTCGTCACACACCTTCGAGAGTTCTAGCCCGGGCACAGTCAAAGAGACCAACAAGTGCGGGAGCGAACAAAACATAGGAAGTTGCGTTGTCAGGGATAAACCGTGATATACCCAGCCAGCGAGAATGAGGTTTCAACAACCCCTTTTGGAAGGCAATCAGGGAGCACTGAATACGATGCGCCTCAAGGTCCCTTCTCCCAACCGCCGATCAATACTTCTATAAAGAAAAAATCCCATAAAGGCCAGCCCGATGCATATCACCTTAGCGAAAATGAGAGGAAGATCCTTATGTTCCCACACGTACATGAAAGCCGCACCCAACAGACCACTCTCCCGAAAAGCATGAAACATTTTTTCAGCAAACAAAACCAGGAAGGTGCATCCACTATACACCATGGTCCGATACAGAGCAGCCGCACCAAGCGAATGCTGAGCATCGAACCTGGTGCCTGCTCGGGTTTTACCCAACAGGACCACCACCTTTGCAACGATAAGCGCGCCAACCAGTGCCGTTGAGAAACCATAGAACTCAATATCATAGTCTTCCAACATCACTTTTTTGAGGGTAAGGATGACACCGAAACAGAAGAAAAAATACAGGGTCACTAAACCGACTTCTTTAAGTTCATGCTTGACCGTCGAAAGCATCCCCATGAATTATTCTCCGTGTAAGTGTGCGTCATGTTCAGCAAGTTAAATCGAAGTACCCACCATCATCCAGGTTACCATCAGAAAACATCCGGATGAAAAGTCCCGTTGAATTTTGTGTTCTTGGGGGTGCGTGACCACCATGGCCATTCTTAGATGTGTCTCTACACCCAGCGGAGGAACCAACCCAGCCAAGCACCGATTAGGGAAAGGAACCGGGCTGGATTTTTGGGAGAAGCACCTTAATCGCCTCGGCAATCTCGCGACTGAGATCCTCAAGGTTGTGACTCATGGCCTCGACCAGCGCTTCATAATCCTGACTTGTCGGATGATGGGTCACATGCGTTTTCCTTGTTGTGAAGACTGTTGGTTCATCCCCACCTAATAGGCTCCACCGTGCCGACAAGACGGCCTCCCCTCCCCTGGTACCATCGAACTGCAAGACATCCACGACAATTTGGTAATCCACGGGAGTTGTTCTCCTCCACGGATACTGTTCGATTCGATCCGTCGAAAGAATGACTGAGAGATTTTCTGCCAGGACGTGAGATACATTTTCGCTCAACGGTTCAGCCCATTTATGAAATTCTGCCAACTCGACCTCATGTGCACCGGATTGCGTCACAATTTGCGGCCGGTCCAAATATTTTGGAAGGGTGACCGGACCCAACCCAAAGGACAGGCTTGAGGCTTTCGTGTCTGATAGGCCTGAGACGGAGGATGGCGACAGGGCTCTCAACAAATAAAAATGTGAAGGTTGACTCGTCCCACACCCGAGGACAGTCAGGCCGATTACACAGGCAATGATAATACGGAAACCATGTATGATGCTGTTCATGTCCACCTCATTCAATGTTTCCCTTTGACTAATGCCTCGGGATGTTGTTCAAGATAATCGGCCAAAACCCGAATAGAGCGGGCGGCAGCAGACAGCTCCTTCAAGGCATTATTCATATTTACCGCAGCGGGTGAATTGGGATCAATCTGTTGTAGCCCTTTCTGGACCGTCACCAGGGTGTTGTCCAAATTCGTCATCAGGGTATCAACCTGCCGGTCAAGACCCTCAGTGAACTTTTCCACATTTCCTAATGCGACATTGAGATTGTGGACGGCTTTTTGCGTGTCAGGGGAATTAACCAGACGGTTACCTCCTTCGACGGTTTCCAGGATTTCTTTGGCAATTTTATCAAGAGGCAACCGTCGAATCTCTGCCATCACATCGGTGACCGTCCGTCGCAATTGATCCCTCGCTGCCGGTATTGCTGGAATCTCCGGATATTTTCCGGTGGTGATCAGGTTTTGCTGTGGAAGATCCTGGTGGAAGTCGAGCCCGACGAACAACTGTCCAGTCAGTAAGCTTCCGGTCTCCAGTTGAGCTCTCAACCCACGTTTCACCATATGCTTCATGATGGCGTATTTATCCTCAACTACGAATGATTGCACGAGCTGTGGGGTTGTGATTCGTTCCGGCTGGATCTCGATGAGCACGGGAATCCTAATCTCAAGCGTCTTGGGGTTCAGATTGACGGCGATATCGGAGACGATCCCGATTTTAATTCCCCGGAATTCCACAGGAGCCCCGACGCTTAAGCCCCTCACCGATCCATCGAAATTGATCACAAACGGACGCGTCATAACATACTTCTCGTCTTGAATACTGGAAAAATTTTTGAAAAGTTTAAACTCCGTACCCGGTCGGCTCGGTTCATCCGACCCGCCGGCGGTTGCCGGAGTATCGAACGCAATTCCTCCTGTGAGGAGGGAGGAGAGCGACTCCATTTTCACATTCAGACCTTCGGCCCCAAGCGATACTTCAAATCCGCTTAACTGCCAGAATCGGCTGGTATCCCGCACACGCAGATGATGTGGGGCTTGAATAAAAATATCGATAAATACACCTTCACCTTCCTTGTCCAAGACATAATCAAGAACACGTCCAACCTGGATATCGTGATAAAAAACCGGGGCACCGGGAGAACTCGATCCCAGATTTTCCGCATGCAATTGGAACTGAGCCCCTTCGTCTTCTCGTGTCACTCCGGGTGGTTTCTCCAGTCCCGTGAATGTTCGAGCCGAAGGTCCGGGGCTGGGATCTATGGCGATATAGGCTCCTGAAACTAGGGTCTCCAGCCCGGAAATCCCTCCTAATCCCACCCGTGGACGGACTACCCAGAACCTGGAATTTTCGGTGAGGTGGGGCTCAGCCTGTTTGCTGAACTCGGCTATCACAATAACGTTAGAGAGGTCTGGGCTGATATCAACCCGCTTGACGGTTCCAACTGCAATAGATTTATATTTTATCTTCGTTTTACCGGCTTCCAATCCCGCCCCATCTTCAAAGGTGATGGTGACCGTGGGACCCTTTTCGGAGATGGTTTTGTAGGTCAGCCATCCTCCTATGAGAGCCGCAACCACTGGAATAATCCACACGATGGAAATCCCGCGCTTTTTTTGTACCGTGACTTCCGGCAATTCCTCGAAATCTCCAGGATAGGATTCCTTGTCCTTCATGATTTCTCCTCTATGGTGTCCCAGATCAATCGGGGATCGAAGCTCATGGCGGCAAACATGGTCAGGATAACGACTGCGGCGAATGAGATCGCCCCCGGCCCGGGTTCAATTGTCGCCACGGCATCAAGTTTTACCAGGGCAATTAAAATCGAAATCATAAAAATATCAATCATGGACCACCGGCCGACCACCTCGGTCATCCGATATAACTTGGTCCGTTCTCTTGGGCGCCATTGAGATTTGTATTGGACAGAAAGCAACAGATACGTCAGCGCCAGGAGCTTTAAAACCGGCACGGTGATGCTGGCGAAAAACACCAGCAAGGCAATCGGCAACATTCCGGCATGAATGAGTTCCTTCACCCCGCTCAGAATCGTATCCGCCTCGCCTTTCCCAAACGAAATTACCGTCATCACGGGAAGCAAGTTGGCCGGGATATACAGAATGTAGGCGGCGATCAACAGGGCCCACGTGCGCGAAATACTATTGGGTTTTCGCAGATGGAGATGGGCCTCGCAGCGAGGGCAGATGGCCGAGCCCTCACTCAATATCGGGGGTATTCGACTGAGTTGATGGCAAGCATGACAACTCATGAGCCCCGACCGGGCTGCGGTGGGGTATAAGCTTCTCATGGAAGTTTCTCCATTTTTTCCCAGACCGTATGGGTGTCAAGCGCAGAGTCGGCGGCAGCCAAGGTCAGGATTAAGGCGACAAATGAATAAATCGCCACACCGGGAACCAGATTGGCCAAATCCGACAACTTCACCACAGCAACAATCACTCCCAGCAAATATACGTCCATCATGGCCCAGGTCCGGCAGTGCTCAACCATCCGAAAGACCAAAGCAGCGTGCAACGGTCGCTTGTTGAATTCCAACGGCCCAAGAACGTACAACATGCCGAGAATTTTTAGGGCTGGGAAAATGATACTCGCACACAACACCAAGCTCCCTAATGCCCACATTTCCCGTTCAAAGAACTCCTTCACCCCTGTGGATAGGAGGCTCTCCTGAACCCGGCCATTGAGCTCGAATGTCATGAACGGAAATACATTCGCCACGGTAAAGAAAATGAGACTGGCCAAGGCCAGTATGATGGTATGTTCGAAACTATCTCGTTTTTTCGCATACAACGATGCTCCACATCTCGAACATTTAGCCCGCTCACCATAATGTAGCGGGTGAATACGATGCAGGAGATCGCATTCATGGCAGGCGATTAAGGTATGGGTCGCGGTCATGACTTTCTTCTTCGACCTGACGGAAACCATAATTTTCCAAGGATTTGCTTCTGTGGGAATCATTCATATTAGCCCTTTTATCTGAGCATATTCCACAAAGAAATGTTCGCCAAGCCTGCCAACGCAGGTAGTTCCTAAGACCTGTGGTGTTCCCTCCACCTATTCTTCCTACGGCTCGGACGGGACCACGTCACCATCTTCATGAATACTTCGTATCTGTCGAACTTGAGAATGGCCAACTAAACTGCACTTTTGCGTTTAAGCTTCATGGACCATGTCAAAGTTGGGGCAAGGGGATGGGTAGGTGCCACAGAGGCTCCCCCTTTCCGGGCGAGCCCCTGTGGCAAAGATAAGGAACGGGATAGGGACAATACATTCATCGACCTGACATGAACAGGGAACGATCAGATCGATACCTCTCGGATCCCGTGAGGAAAAATCCTGAAACATCTGCTGGCAAATCATGACGGGTCAGAGTGTAAGAGGACATAGACTCCTTATGTACAGCCGTGTCTTAGCCCTATACCCATCGCGGTATCGCCTCAAAAACTCTTCTGACATCATACAGGAAAAACATCGACACCTTTTCAGTTCAACTTTTAGGCTCGACGCATTCTGTCTCACCACGTAATTTGCATAGACGCCATCTGCTTTTCTCAGCCCAATACCGATAGGTCTCTTCTACATCATCCCATGAGCTAGCCACGCCCCTTAGTCTCTTGCCACCAGCCCGTCGGTCAGCCGCAGCCAAGAGCAGTTCTCCGGTTGCCCCATCAGTCACCAGCATCTCCCCACTGGCTTTTCCGACAAATGATGCCGTTCCAGTCGCGAGATATTTCAATTCGCTCAGGACGTGCATTTGCGGCACAATGGTCGAAATGGTATCGATGACCGGCCAAGAGGCTTCCCCCTCCGTAATTGCCACTTTGACGAGCATCACACCGGGTCCGGGCTGTTGCACGATTTCGTAATCAGCCTTAAGGGCCTCATTCAATTTACTCCAGAGATCGTTTGCCAGGCGTTGACGATCCAGTGGAGTCACATCCTCAAGTTGCGAGTCTTTCCCCACCCACACGGTCACCGGGGAAATCATCATCTTCTTATACGACTTCCAATCAGCCTTTTCATTTCGGTAAATCCGCAGGGCTTCATCGTTCTCCCCATCACGCATCCGTGATTTGGCCTCACTCAAGAAGCCTGACTCTTCGACCGATCTGGCCTGGCGGGTGGCGCCGCAGCCGCTGAGTAACCCCAGCAAAACCAAAAACAATACCCCATTCATGAATACCGTGTTTCGCATCCTTCACACCTCCGATTTAGTTATGAATAATCGCCGCAAGTGTAGAACAGATAGATAATCTTCTTAGTAAGCCGTGCAGGGTCATATTCCTCAGCGACCTTAGTAGGCCCGATCCCTTCTCAGACGGTTAATACCCGATTCTGTACCCTGGCCGGAACAATTGCCTGTCGCGGTCCCTGGACGAAATCATAGCCCAACATGCCATCGGCATGCTAGGGAATGTGCAAAACCATTTTTCCACAATAAGGCACTGATGATGTTGAAGCAGATGTATGAAGGACGTCGGTTGGATCAACAGGAACTCTTCAGGAAATCGTGTGAGTTGTTTGGGCAACACG
>JBATLR010000135.1:0-8883 GCA_049289415.1 Nitrospirales bacterium | reverse complement strand
CTCGAAGGCTGTCCGGAGGAATCTTTTCTTGAGCAAGAATCCCTCCAAGCAAGTAGGAGTTTCATTCCTGCTTCAGGGTGCCTGGCATTGATTATGGTTGAACTAGAAGGGAAGGATGGTGAAGGGGATCGTCAGATTCATATTCTGACCATCAATCATTCCCGTTTGTCTCATGGAACGACAGCGAGTCTTCATCGATCTTAAACCCTCACATGATCGGATGCACCCTGTCATGACCAGGGCCGAAGACCACCTTCATCCCTTGTTTGATTCCCAGAGGGTAGGTGCGAATGGCGACGATGTCAAAATTAATTCCGGCCTTTGTGCGGTGGGGATTGCCTTCGCCTAGGCGTGGCTACCTCAGGTTAAAACGTCCTCTGAAATTGCAGAAGGGAAAATGGGTTTCTTCTGGTTTGAGAGGTACAACCCAAATGGGCCAAATAAGTCAGGAGGTTTGTTGAGCCATAGGGAATTAAGTGCTCGAGAGAATTCAAACAGAAGGTCGTCCATAGGGCATGGGTGTTAATATTTTTTTATAAGCAAGTCGCAGCAGATCCGGTCCCTACCGATGTCCTGGGTCCGTTTATGGACTTAGATGTTTTACAACTCAATCCCATATTCTTTGATTTTATATTGGAGCGATCTCACGCTAATCCCAAGGAGTTTCGCAGCCTGTTCACGATGATGAGTGACTTCCACGAGGGTTCGGCGGATGACTTCCCGTTCAATGTCTTCGAGAGGGGTTCCGAGGGAGATCACCATCCTGCTTCCGGGATTGACACTCGTTCGAATTTCATCTGGAAGATGATCGGGCTGAATAGTGTGCTCCTTCACCGTCACGACCAGGCGTTCGATGACATTCCGGAGTTGACGAATATTACCCGGCCAGTGGTATTGAACGAGAAATCTCAAGGAACCGAGAGAAAGGGTTTTGAGTGGAATCCGGTGCTTCTGGGCAAATTCCTTGAGAAAATAGTCGAGAAGGACAGGGATGTCCTCACGACGCTCTCGCAAGGGCGGCAGATGAATCGGCACGACATTAATGCGATAGAAAAGATCTTCACGAAACAGTCCGGTTTCGACCAACTGAGGCAAATTGCGGTTGGTGGCGGCAATAATCCGGGTATTGACGGTGATCAGGGTTTTCCCTCCAAGCCGCCGAAATTCACCGGTTTCTAAGACCCGGAGAAAATCCACTTGGGCTTTTAGGGGAAGTTCGCCTAACTCATCAAGAAAGAGGGTTCCCTCATCAGCCATCTCAAATCGACCGGGTTTGGTTCCAACCGCCCCCGAAAATGCCCCTTTTTCATATCCAAATAATTCGCTTTCGAAAAGAGACTCTGGAAGGGCACCACAATTCATCGTGATAAACGGGCCATTGGACCGCTGGCTTTGTTGATGAATGGCACGTGCCACCAACTCTTTGCCTGTTCCGCTCTCGCCGCCGATTAAAATGGTGACGTCATTTTTGGCAACCATTCCAATAACATGGTGTATTCGACGCATCGCTTCACTTTCGCCGATCATTTCCTCGATGCGATTTCGTGTCTCGAGTTGGTGACGCAAATTCTGATTTTCGGCTGCAAGCCTGTGGCGGTCCAGGGCCTTTTCGACCACAATGGAGAGTCGTTCACGGTCAATGGGCTTGGTGAGAAAATCGTAAGCTCCCAACCGCATGGCTTCCACAGCCGTTTCAATAGAACCATAGGCCGTGATGACGATGATTTCCGTGGCAGGCCAAAGGGATTTTATTCGGGGAACGAGGGCCATGCCCCCGATACCTGGCATTCTTACATCCGTGATGAGAAGGTCACTGGGCGCCTCTTTCATCAAGGCCAACGCGGATTCGGCCGAGTCGGCGCCCTGGGCGAGGTACCCTGCTTTCTCCAGTATCGTGACTAACGCATTACGAATATTAATTTCGTCATCGACAACCAGAATGTGAGTTTCTTGTTTCACGCACCCTCCACGGGTATGGCCTGGGCATTCACACACACGGGTAAACTCAATGTGACCGAGGTGCCATCGCCGGGAAGTGCGGTCACGTCAATGCGGCCCCCATGATTTTGTAAGATTCGATGAGCCACCGCGAGGCCAAGGCCGGTTCCGGTTTCTTTTGTCGTGTAAAAAGGGTCGAAGATGTGGACAAGCGATTGTGGATCAATCCCTTGTCCGGTATCGTGAACGGCAATCTCCACCCAACGCCGCTCTTGTCGTTCACGTTCCAGGACGATAATTCGGCAGACCCCGCCTGCCGACATGGCCTGAAACGCATTGATCACGATATTAATCAGAGCCTGTGCAATCTGCGTTTCGTCACCCTGAACATCCGGAAGGTTCGTTGGGACCGAAACCTGAAGCTGCTGGTTCCTGTCCTCGGCCTCATGTTGTAATAACTGTGTGACATGCGACACGAGGGACTGAATATTGACTTCCTGAAATTGAGAAGGCCGTGATTGTGCATATCGCATAATATTATCCAAAATAGCCGACAGACGGCCTAATTCGGTGTTCAGTACTTTAAAATAGTCATTGGCCCGACTGGACAAGTCGGTTGTCTCGCGGAGTTCTTCTTCAAGTAAATGAAGATTGAGATCCAGGGCGCTGAGAGGATTGCGAAGTTCATGCGCGACCCCGGCTGACAACGTATGCAGCGCAGCCAGTCGTTGGGCTTCGTTTACCTGTTTTTCGAGGGCGAGCCACTCCGTGACATCGTGCAGTTGAAAAATCATTCCTGCCGGTTTGCCATTATCACCCGTCAAATCAACACTGCTAATACGGATCGTCCGTACCTCTCCATTTTGGGAATCGAAGGTAATCTCCTTGGAATGCATGGATCCGCCATGGTGCAGGATTTGGGCAAGGAGTACCTGAATGGGATGCCCTTCCCCAAACACCACCCCGTAATGCTTGCCCAAAAGAGAAATCGCAGGGCGCTCAAGAATGGCTTCAGCGGTTGGATTGGCTGCGGTTATTACCCCATCTTCACTGACCGTCAATACACCTGTCGGGATACTTTCCAATATGTGCCGGGCTAGCCCTTTGACCTCTTCCAGGTTTTGTTTGGCGTTGGCGTAATGAAGATAAGTGACGACAGCGGAAATACCAACCCCACCGACGATGAAGAGTAGAAGGGTGATGGCGATCAAATCACGCCGGGATTGTCCGACTGCGGCATTTAATTCCGAAGATACGGTCTTGCCTTCCGTGAGGCCCACCACCACCATACTTTGATGCTCTAGACTGAAGATCAAGAGCACTCCAACCACTACGCCCACAATAATAAGGATGGGCACGATTTGACGAATGAGCAGATTGTGAAAAAGTGGTGTTTCAGGGCGAGGACGAAACATTTTTGGCTCTAGTTTGTATGAAATCTTCCCGGAAACTATCGTAAATACTGACTATTTCTCTCCTATTACCATAGGCGAAGAAAGGGGGATGGTGCAATGTCCCTCCATTCGCTTTAACAACTTCTCATCAAAAGACGGCGTTCCAACTCGATTGGTGGACATGCCCTGTTATTCGGAAATTTTCGGCTATGCCTGGGAACCTTTTGTGCACACCTCTCTTCTTAAAATGAGGTCAGTGCGGCCATGACGCCTTCCATGGGAACCCATCCATTCTGTCTATTCCGTATACGGTTGGCAGAAATGTCTTCATTCCAGCTTTTTACATCTAGAGGATATTGAGATGAGGGAATTTTACGATTACGTGTCGAGAGGATTATGGCCACAGCTCTATGGGGAACACTGGAAATACACCGATGATGTTTCATCCCTAACCCAAACAAGCCTTGTGCAAGGGTAGGGGAATTCAGCATAGATCGATGCGTTATCCGGACATTGCCTCTCCAGAATTTTTTGTTCTTAATTGACAATTCAAGGCCATGCCTGGAAACCCATACAAAGCATTTCCATATCTAGAATTCCAGCGTTGGGGCGACAGGGTGGTAAGAATGGTTGGCACGGCCTTATTTAGAAATTCTGCATGAACGTGATCAGGTGTCGGAGGCGGTTGAAGTCCAATCCCTTTACCTGCCTTTTCACGCGTCGTCTGGTTGCGCTCATGACCCCTTTTGGAAAGATATGATTAGAGCAATGGACGTGCCAAGTGGCATATGAGGGGTCGATCGTCGCTTATTGAAGGAGAGCTGAGCTTTCCCTCATGTTTTATGGAATGAATGGTTTTTAGTTGTCTATCAATAAAGGTATTCACGCAAAATTTGCATGAGGAAGTCCGCTTTGCGAGCCATAAATTCAGAAAAGTCTTTAATCTATAGAGAATTTTGATAAATAGGCATAGTCATAAATGTGCAAAATTTGCATCATCACTTAGGAAATTCTTCAGGAAAATAGAGTCTACATGGATCAAGGGTTCACTAGTTTTTCCTTGGGTATATGGAATGTGCACCACGTCTGTCCTGGCTATTTTGATAGAAATGCAATGAGCGGGAAGTGGTCGATTCATACTGACGAAGGTCTTGTTGGAAGCAGGGATCAATCTGAAAGCCAAATGCAACCCTATTGGTCTGTTGATCAGGCTGAAAATGGGGCGCAGGTCAGCTCAATGAATCATCTGGACCTAAGACCTGCAAGGTTTGCAGACGGGATACTGAAAGGCTTTGTTTCCTTGTAATTCCTTAGCCGGCTTCGAGTTATCTTTAGGGCTTTTTGCTGGTGTTACGCGGAACGTTGGAGCAAGAACAGAATGAATTTTCAAGGTATAGCTTTTGCACAGAAATGGATCTGTGCATGAAACCCACAACACCATAAGAGAATTTGAGGGTACGGTTAAACAGATACGTCTCAGAATGGCGATCTTCCCCACAGGCGATCAGTATTTTGCTTCTTTATCGCCTGGCCATTTTCCCAATCCCCAATAATTTTACGCACGGGTCACACATTCAAGGAAACCAGAACTCCTTTGCCCCCACCAAGTTTGCTCACGAAGAAATCCGGTGTTTTCTCCTCTAATCATGTGTCTCTTTATGCGATGGCCATGAAACGTTCTTATGACCAACATTTGATATTCCTGTTCTCTCAATCAGGTGAGGCCAATTGCCTTGACACCTCCTCTTGCCCGTTTGGCAAATGAAAGTGACACCGTAAGCAAGACATGACGATATTCCTGTTCTTGGCTCTGTTGTTGGCCTATGCGTGTGGGATGCTTCTCCCGCTGTGTTTCCCACATCGACCGCATATTCAGAATGTGATGGCGCATGGATCAGCTGCAGTGGCTGGCGGCCTGGGAATAGTCCTTGGTCTGATCGGGCTCTTGGCCCCTGAACCGCTCCTTTGGTTCCTGCCGTCTTCTATTCCTCTTCTGACGTTTTCTCTCCGGCTCGATTCCCTGAGTGCTTTTTTTGTCTTGACGATTTCCCTTGTGGGATTGGCGGTATCCGTATTTGCCAGTGGCTACGTCCGGGAATTTTACGGAAGAATTCCTGTCAGTCTTCTCGGCTTCCTCTATAACGGGTTTCTCCTGTCCATGTTGTTGGTTGTCACGGCGGATAATGCTTTCTTCTTTTTAATCGTTTGGGAATTGATGTCCCTCCTCTCATATTTTCTCGTGGTATCGGAGCATGAAAAACCGGACGTCCGTTTTGCCGGATTATTTTATTTAATTATGACCCATGTGGGCACGGCATTTATTCTGGTGACGTTTCTCATGTTTTACCAGGAGACGGGCTCGTTTGCCTTTGAGACATTTCGAAGCGCCGACCAATCCCTGCCGGAAGGGTTGCGGACCCTGGTCTTTTGGACAGCCCTCATCGGTTTTGGAACCAAAGCGGGCATTGTGCCACTTCATGTCTGGTTGCCCTATGCCCATCCGGCCGCACCGTCTCATGTCTCCGCGCTGATGTCGGGTGTCATGATTAAAACGGCGATTTATGGCCTCCTTCGCGTGTATTTTGATTTTCTTGGAGGGCCGTTTCCCTGGTGGTGGGGATTTGTGGTCTTGTTGGTGGGCACGGTGTCGGCGCTTCTCGGGGTGATGTATGCGTTGATGGAACATGACCTGAAAAGTCTTTTAGCCTTTCACAGCGTTGAAAACATCGGCATTATTTTAATGGGAATAGGAACAGGCATGGTGTTCTATGCCTATGACATGCCCCATCTGGCAGCGTTGGGAATCATCGCCGGGCTGTACCACACGATCAATCATGCGGTGTTTAAGGCCTTGCTCTTTATGGGAGCGGGTTCACTCCTGTATGCCACCCACACCCGGAACATGGAAGAGTATGGAGGCCTCCTTCGACGGATGCCCTGGACCGGCTTGTTTTTCTTAATCGGGGCCGTTTCCATTTCCGCCCTCCCACCAACGAATGGATTTGTCAGTGAATGGCTGGTGTTTCAGGGGCTCTTTTTAAGTTTGGAACTCCCCTCTCTGTTTTTGAAATTGATGCTTCCCATTGCTGCGGCTCTGCTTGCGCTTACCGGCGCGTTGGCTCTGGCCTGTTTTGTCAAGGCGTTTGGTATTTCATTCCTGGCTCTTCCGCGAAGCTCCCACGCACGAAAAGCTCTAGAGGTTCCTGTCCCTATGCGCGTCGGGATGGGATTCCTCGCCAGCCTTTGTCTGGTTTTAGGATTAGGCCCCGCAGTCGTGGTGCCCCTCCTTGATCGGGTGAGTGAATCTTTTGTGGGGATATCAATTGCCGGGAGGGTGTTTGAAGTGGGTGTATGGACACTCGCACCGGTAAGCGGAGAGTTTTCAAGTCTCTCCACTCCAGTTCTGGCGATTGTCTTGGCCGGTCTCACCGGATTGGGGTGGGGACTTGCCTATGTTCTGGGGGGGAAGGGGAAAACGCGATTCTATAAAACATGGGGGTGTGGGTTGAATGTGACCGCACGAATGGAATACACCGCGACCGGTTTCGTCCAGCCCATTAAGCGGGTGTTTAGCACCATTTATCAACCGACGGTCAAGCTTGAAACGGAATTTCTTGAAGAATCGCATTATTTCGCCAAGCGAAGACATTTTGAATTTTCTATCGAACCCATTTTTCTCAAGTATTTGTATCATCCGATCCTGGGATTTTTTTCAACCCTGGCCGATCGTTCTCGTGTGATCCAAGGCGGGAATTTGTCTTTGTACCTGGCCTATATTTTTGTGACCTTGGTGTTTTTATTGATGGTAATGGGGTAGAGCGTACTCATGAGCGCAATCGATTTCCTGCTGCTGCTTCTACAAATGTTTCTGGTCCTAGGGCTTTCTCCCTTGATCGTGGGAGTCATCCGAAGAGTTAAAGCCCACCTGCAATGTCGGCATGGGGCAAACGTGTTCCAGCCATATGCGGATCTTGCCAAACTCTTTCGCAAAGAACCCGTTATCTCGACGACAGCCTCGTGGATCTTCCCGGCCACGCCGTACATTCTGTTTTCCTCAACGTTGGCTGCCAGTCTGCTTGTGCCCACCATTATTGCGCCCATGCCGCTTAATTTTGCGGGAAACATTATTGCCCTGGTCTATCTTCTGGCCTTAGGGACATTTTTTCTGATGCTGGCGGGCCTGGATGCCGGATCCGCCTTTGGTGGAATGGGCAGCAGTCGTGAAGCGATCGTCGCCTCGCTGACCGAACCGGCCTTGATTCTGTCCTTGTTTGCCGTGGCCCTTACGGCGGGCTCGGCCAATATCAGCGCCATCGTCTACAAGACCGCAATCTTGCAGGTTATTGTGCTGGATCCTCCGCCTCATTTAATGGCCTTGGTGGCACTGTTTATCATTACGCTGGCCGAAACCGGCCGTGTGCCGGTAGATAACCCCGCGACGCATTTAGAATTGACCATGATCCATGAAGCGATGATTTTGGAATACTCCGGGCGATACCTGGCCCTGGTTGAGTGGGCAGCCGGAATGAAACTCATGATTTTTTTAACCTTGCTGGCCAACATATTTGCGCCTTGGGGCATTGCCACGACCTTGTCCCCGTCAGCGCTGGGCTTGGGGTTATTGGTCTTTGTGGGGAAAGTTGTGGGGTTGGCCGTCGTGATTGGTGTGTTTGAATGTATGTTTGCCAAATTGCGGTTGTTTCGCGTGACGGAATTACTTGGGGCCGCCTTTGTTCTGTCATTATTAGCCCTGGTGTTTTTTTATATCCTGCGGGTGTGACATGCCAACTCTGCCGATCAATATTGGTTCGTACCTGGTCAATCTGTGCTCGGCTCTCCTGTTGCTGACGTGTTTTGCCATCGTCGCACAACGGCGCTTGATGGCGTGCGTGGACTTGTTTGCGTTGCAGTCAGTGTTTTTGGCGGTGACCGCCACGTTGGTGGCGTATTTGACCGGCATTCACCATATTTACCTGGCGGCCGCACTGACCATCGCGATTAAAGCCATTATCCTGCCACGAATTTTAAAGAAGATCGTGAGGCAGTTAAATGTTCAGCGCGAGGTCAGCATGTATGTGAACATTCCAACGGGTTTGTTGATCTGCGGAGGATTGGTGATTCTCGCATTTTTTATTACGCAACCGATTGTTCATCTCGGATTCCTTCTGACTCAAGATTCCCTGGCGATTGCCCTGGCCATTGTGCTGATCGGATTTTTTATCATGGTTTCCAGGTTAAAAGCCGTTACGCAAGTGATCGGGTTTCTCGTGATTGAAAACGGGCTATTTCTCGCAGCCACTGCCGCAGCCTATGGGATGCCGTTGATCGTGGAATTGGGAATCTTTTTCGATGTGCTGGTCGCCGGCTTGATCGTCGGTATTTATACCCATCAAATTCAGGAGGCCTTCGGCAGTGTGGATACCAGTCGAATGAAGGCCCTCAAAGAGTAAGCCTCATGATTTGGCCGATTATCCTTCTCATTGCGACCCCGTTCTTGATTGGTGTCAGCGGGCTTGTCGTACGTCATCGGCAGACGTTGGATGTCCTGCAT
>JBATLR010000134.1:0-41749 GCA_049289415.1 Nitrospirales bacterium | reverse complement strand
GGACTGGCGGAGCGTTATACCGAAACGCCATATCAAAACAAACAACCGTTTTTCTTTACGACGCCACGGCAGCGAAACAACCGTGTGGTTTTGCGGTACCAACAACGATTTGTCGATAAGATGCTGGAATATACCCTGCGATATGGTCATGTGCTCTATTGCATGGACAACGAAACAAATGGCGAGGAAGAATGGAGCCGTTACTGGGCGACATACCTCAAGCATCGCGCGGACAAAGAAAACAAAAGGATCTTTGTCACCGAAATGTGGGGGAATAAGGATGTAACCGCCGAGATTCATCGGCGGACGTTCGATCATCCGGAGGTTTACGACTTCGTCGACGTGTCGCAAAACAATCACCAGAGCGGACAAAAGCATTGGGACCAATTTCTCCATACGCGGCATTACCTGGCCAAATATCCGAGACCCATGAATACAACCAAGACCTATGGCGCCACCGGTGAGCGATTCGGCAACGACCAAGATGGGATCGAACGATTCTGGCGGAATCTGTTGGCCGGTGCCGCATCCATTCGTTTTCATCGTCCCACGGGAGGGCTGGGACTCAATGACAAGGCGGTGGCCAGTATTCGTGGGGCGAGAAAGTTGGAGTCGCAGATACCATTGTGGACCGTGGAGCCCGCAAACGATTTGCTTTCCGTCCAGAAGCCGAATCACGCGTATTTGGCTGCCAACAAGGGCCATGCCTTCGCCCTCTACCTGCCCGTTGGCGGTGGAGTTCGAATCGATTTGTCCAGCACAACAAAGCCGTTGGTGGTTCGTTGGATCGAAATTGCCACAGGTGAATGGGGACTCGAACAACATATTCAAGGCGGCGGGAAAACGTATCTGACGTCTCCAGGCTCCGGCAATTGGGCGGCGGCAATCACCCCGGAACCTCCTGGGAGAACTGACTGAGTAACCTGATTGAGCAAACGGTGTCCCGAGCGGAGGTCTGCGTTCTATACAATGCGGCACACTTGAAGGACATGATTGCACCTATTTCGAGGAAGAGGGCATAGATGAAGCGGGCATTAGCTATATTGGGAACGGGCTCCGATGTCGGAAAAAGTCTGGTCACGGCCGGATTGTGTCGATTATTGCATCGGGCGGGAGTCAGAGTGGCGCCGTTTAAAGCACAAAATATGTCGCTGAATTCCTTTGTCACGACGGATGGAGGAGAGATGGGACGGGCTCAAGTGCTTCAGGCTCAGGCCTGTGGGTTGGCTCCGCATGTGGACATGAATCCGATTTTGTTGAAGCCCGAAGCCGACGCCAAATCTCAAGTGATTGTTCAAGGACAAGTGTGGCGAAGTCAGAATGCTCGGGATTATTTCGAGCGAAAATCCAATTTGTTTGAATTCGTGAAGGGGAGTTATGACCGGCTATCCAAGCAGTATGATGTGATGGTGATTGAAGGGGCGGGGAGTGCCGCAGAAATGAATCTGCGGGATCGCGATATTGTGAACTGGCCGATGGTCGAGATGGCTGATGCATCCGTGGTGTTAGTGGCGGATATCGATCGGGGGGGTGTGTTTGCGCAGGTCATCGGGACGATGGATTTATTAGCGTCGGAAGAACGACAGCGGGTGATCGGGGTGGTCATTAATAAATTTCGAGGGGATCTGACGTTATTTAAAGATGGTGTCACCATCATAGAAGAACGAACGGGCGTCCCGGTGTTAGGCGTGTTGCCCTATCTGCGGAATCTGGAATTGGATCAAGAGGACAGCGTGGATATTGATCGATTGCGAAAGACGTCTTTTGAAGCAGATACCGTCAATATCGCAGTGGTGTTACTGCCTCATATGAGTAACTTTACGGATTTCAATCAGGTGGCTGCGGAACCGGATGTGGCGCTTCGCTTTGTGGCGTCACCCCAGGAGCTTCATGGGGCGGATGCCGTTATTCTGCCGGGAAGTAAAACGACGATTGCCGATTTGGAATATCTGCGGAAGGTTGGATTCGAAGAGGCGCTTATGGCGCATGTCCAACGTGGACACGAGATTATGGGTGTCTGTGGGGGTTTTCAGATGCTAGGCAAAGAGATCACGGATCCACAGCATGTGGAAACGGGTGGTTCGTCGAAAGGATTAGGGTTGCTGGAGGTCGAGACGGAATTGCTCGCTCACAAAAAAACAGTCCAAATCCGTGCCCGCTCCTTACCGGAGTGCTGGGGGCATGAATATCTGGTTGAAGGGTATGAAATCCATATGGGGGACACCAGGACTGTGAATCCAATTCCACCCTGTTTTCGGATTCTTACGGGTCAGGCGCCACGTTCTGTTGAGCAGCCAGAAACACGGGTCGATGGAGCGATGAGTCTGGACGGGCGCGTCTGGGGGACCTACATTCATGGGGTCTTTGATCAACCTGCATTTCGTCGTCAATGGTTGAATCGGGCACGGGTTCGCAAGGGCCTCGCGCCACTTGGTTTAGAAATTTCAGAGGAGGTTTCACAGCGAATGTCACAGGCATTGGATCGTTGGGCTGACCATCTAGGGGCCCATCTTGATGTGAATCCCATTTTTTCAGCATTGGGGTTAGACCGTTCCTCTCCAGACCGGCACCATGAATCGAAATGAAGAGGTGTTGATTTTTCCAGAAGCCTGCTTTACGCAGATCATATCCGGCTATGGGGTATAATAAACACCGATGAGGTACGATCAAAAATTTTTATGGAAAATTGATGAGGCGGGGCCGGGCAATCATAAATCGGCGTGGTCCAGAAGGCCTGGGACTTGGTGGGCATTGGCGAAAGAGGTGTGGGCCGCCTCATGCGAGGACGATGTGTTTGGACGGTCCGCGCAACTCGGATTCTATTTTTTGTTGGCATTATTTCCGGCGCTCTTAGGTGTGACCGCTCTCATTGGCACGTTGCCGAGTCAGGTAGTGTTGCCCACTGTTATGCCGTACGCGGAAAAAGTCCTTCCCGCTGAGTCATTGGTTCTCGTTGACCGGTATGTTGAACAGGTGATTCAGGGTAGTGGAGGCGGAGTGTTTTCTTTGAGCCTCTTAGGTGCCCTTTGGGCGTCTTCCTGGGGCATGATAGCGATTATCAACACCCTCAATGCGGTCTATGGGGTGAGGGAAGTACGGCCTCTTTGGAAAGTTGGTGCCACGGCGGTGTTCCTCACCATGGGGGCTGCGGTGTTTGTCTTGACTTCGTTGATCTTGATTCTGGCCGGTGAACAGGTGAGCTATTGGGTAGCGCATGTCACAGGAATGGATTGGTGGGTGACGTTTGGCTGGCCCCTGTTGCAATGGCCGATCATTGTGCTGCTCATGCTGGGAGCCATTAACCTGATCTATTATTGGGCGCCTAATATTAATCATCGATGGCAGTGGATGAACCCTGGGTCAGTGTTGGCTGTATTTCTTTGGATAATTCTATCCCTTGGGCTTAAAGTGTACGTGGAAAATTTCATCAACTATAACGCCGTCTACGGATCCATTACCGGCGTAATTATTCTCATGATGTGGCTGTATGTCAGTGGGTTGACTCTTTTGGTAGGAGGAGAGCTGAACTTCATCCTCAAACGTCCTGACAGCATGGATGGATCTGTTTCGTCAGAAACTTGATCGGTAAATCGGTGCATTTTTGCATAAACCACTTGCGGTACGTTCCTTATGAATTGCACAAGGCAAGCTGTGAGTACTTCTGTGTCGCTAAATTTTGGCAATGAAGATTCCAATTGATGATGAAAGCCGTTGGGCGGTCCGACGAAAAGGTCGGGAGGATTGCAAAGGCCGCTATGGGAGGCATATTGAGAACAGTCAATCCTACGCTGGTCGACAATCCCTGAAAAGCGATTTCTTGACAAAGCGGCTCCGTCCCTCCTACATTCTCCCAAAACATATGCGGAATGAATGATGGGAAGCGGGTGCAATTCCCGCGCGGTCCCGCCGCTGTAACTGAGGACGAACCCCGCGAAAGCCACTGTCCGGATCTGGTCGTGATATTCGGATGGGAAGGGGCGGATAGTAGGTTACTCACTCAGGAGCCAGAATACCTCATTCGTTCCAAGACCAATGTTCCCTCGTGGGCTGGGGAAGTGGTGAGGATGAAGAATCGGGTGCAATCCTCAAGGTTGTGTAAGCCTTGGGGATTTTTTATTTTGAGCCTCTGTGTTCGCCATGTGGTCTTCGGAATCGTGGCCGGGTGGGCGATCTTACACTGCGCGTTTTCTGGTGATGTGGTGTTGGCCTTTGAGGGAGAGATGATGAAACGGCGCCAACAGGGTATTTTAACGGGTATGCCCTTCATGGCCAATGTGGCTCCACGCACGTTTGTCGATGATCTCGGCCGAAAGCTCTATCTGGCCAAAGCCCCTCAGCGTATTGTCTCCCTTGCCCCAAGTGTCACGGAAATTCTGTTTGCCATCGGGTTGAATGAGGAAATTGTGGGGGTGACCGAATTCTGCGATTTCCCTCCCGAGGCCTTGACCAAGCCGAAGGTGGGTTATGCCACTCCCAATCTTGAGAGTATTGTGGGTCTGCAACCACAATTGGTCTTGGCGCCTCGATCGTTCCTGCGTGTGGATCTTCTCAATAAATTGGAACAATTGAAGATTCCCACCTTTATTTTTGACCCGCATACGGTTGAAGACATTTTTGCCCACATTCAGTTGTTGGGGCGCATGGTAGGGCATTCTGAAGAAGCCAATGCCCAGGCGGCCCTCATGCGGAAACAATTAAGCCATTTATCAAATCGATTGGCAGACCTGCCTCGTCCCTCATTGTTGTATGTCTTGAATTCCGAACCCTTGATCACAGTAGGCCCCGGTAGTTTTATTCATCGCCTCATTGAACTGGCGGGTGGCAGAAATGCGGCGGACCAGACGAGCGCACCGTATCCACGTCTGACAATGGAAGAAGTCTTGCGACAAAATCCGGATATCCTCCTCTTTCCGACCGGTCGGCATGAAGGCATTCCTCAGGTGGAACAGGATGCCTGGCGACGGTGGACGACGCTCTCGGCAGTTCAACACGGCAGGCTGTTTCAAGTGGACAGCGACCTCCTGAATCGTCCCGGCCCACGAATTATTGAAGGGCTGAAGCAATTAGTGAAGATCCTGCACTCGGAGGTCAATCAGGATGACATGTCGAATTGAAACCTCCCAATTGAATCATCACGATCGGGCAACGGAGCCCATCATCTTCTTTTCGCTCCTGAATCGATTACGCAGTTGTGTTTAACGATTCCAGGAAGAAAGCCCTGTTGGTGAAGCCCATGGTAAAAGTTCCGCCATTGGCCCTTTCCCCATCTTCAAAGGTGCCCAGTGAGTGGGATCAGGCATCTCCGCCCTTGCCATTTGCAATATCATCATTGCCCGCGCTGACGATCCGTGGCTGGCTTGTGTCTGTGGGTGTCTCGTGCGTGTTGGCTGTCGTGATACTTCTCGTCTGTCTGGGTTTTGGGACCGAGCCGATTCCCTTCTCACGGATCTGGTCCATTCTGGTTGGAGCACTGCCGGGGGCCGAGTCCATTCGTGTCGGGACAGATCCGACAACGGTCATTGTGCTTCAGGTTCGCTTGCCACGGCTGCTTTTGGCATTCTTTGTTGGGGGGAGTCTGGCGATGGTTGGCGTCGCACTCCAGGCCTTGTTGCGAAATCCCCTGGCCGATCCGTTTATCATCGGGATCTCCAGCGGGGCGGCGTTGGGGGCCGCGATTGCGCTGTTATTTGGCGTGGGGATTTCTGTCTTGAGTGTGTCAGCCTTGCCGGTATGTGCCTTTGCCGGTGCGTTACTGTCTTTGGTGATCATGTATCGGATTTCATCCGTGGGATTTGGTTTTTCGATCTATACGCTCTTGTTGGCCGGGGTTGTGCTGAATGCGATTTTTTCCGCGTTCATTATGTTCCTGACCAGTGTGGCTGATCCCAATCGGGCCTTCGGGATGTATGCCTGGTTGATGGGATCGCTAACCGGGCCGGATTTTCCCACCCTGGGTGTCCTGGCTTTGTATCTTGGAATGGGTTTGTTCATTTTGGCGACACAAGCGCAATCGTTAAATCTCCTAACCCTTGGTGAAGAAACGGCCCGATCGTTAGGGGTGGAAGTTGAGCGAGTCAAAAAGCTGGTGTTTGTTGCCGCGGCGCTTCTGACCGGGGCGGTTGTGAGTTTTAGCGGGATTATCGGGTTTGTGGGGCTGATCGTGCCGCATGCCGTCCGCCTAGTCTTGAGTGCCGATCATCGTCTTTTACTCCCGGCTGCGGGATTTGTGGGAGGCATGTTTTTGATGTTGGCTGATACGGTGGCGCGGACAGCCTTGAGTCCAAGTGAATTTCCTGTCGGTGTGGTGACGGCACTGGTGGGGGGACCGGTGTTTTTATACCTACTCACCACTCGTAACCTGCGGGTGGGGATGTGATGATGGACTCCGGAAATTTACTTCCTGGACCGGCGTATGCCCTTCGAGACGTAACCTTTGGCTATGACATCCGTTTCCGCGATCACTCGGAGTCGGTTCTGAAGTCAGTCTCATGCTCGATTGATTCCGGAAAAATCCTTGGCATTCTGGGCCCTAATGGTTCCGGAAAAAGTACGTTACTTAAGCTCCTTGCTCGGGTGTTATGTCCCCGGTCCGGTACCGTTGAGTTGTTCGGGGATCCCCTCTCCCGTCTGTCCCAAGTTGAGGTGGCCAGACAGGTCGCGTTGGTTCCGCAAGAGACCCTGCAGATTTTTCCTTTTACCCTTGCCGAAATGGTCCTGATGGGACGATTTCCGCATCATCAGGGTTATGGAGGATGGCATTGGGAGGATGCGGACGATTGGCGAATCGCTTACCAGGCCATGGAGGACCTGGATGTCGTCCATCTGGGTTCCAGGCTTGTCACGGATGTGTCCGGAGGGGAACGTCAGCGGGCGGTGATCGCTCGTGCCCTTACGCAGGTGCCTCAGGTATTGCTATTGGACGAACCGACCGCCTTTTTGGATCTGCACCACCAGTTGGATATTGCCAGAATTCTTCGGCGGTTGAACCGGGAGCGTGGTCTCACCGTCATTCTGGTGTCTCATGATTTAAACCTGGCCAGTCAATATTGTGACCAGCTCATGATGTTACACCATGGGAACATCATGGAAGTGGGATCTCCTTGCGACGTCTTGCGTCCTGATTTGTTGGAATCGATTTATGGCTGCCAGGTTCTGGTCGATCGTCATCCACAATCGGGATTACCCCGGGTGTCGTTGCCGGTGTGAGCGAGTGGACGAATGCCGTGTTTGGTGTGTGGGTATCGGGATTAACCATTTAATAAAGGAGTAGGGTTATTTAGAGGAAAAACGACGGTTGTGACGGGGAAGCTGGTGAAAATCCAGCACGGTGCCGCCACTGTAAGCGGGGAGTAATTCTGCAAGAGTCCATTGTGGACACGATGTCCATGAGAAGGCGCAGAAGCACGAGGATCCGCAAGTCAGGAGACCCAACAGCTGTTTCTTCCATAAAACCCCTTCGAGCGAAAGGGAGGTGGATCATGTCCACGAAGATCTGTGCGTTGGTGTTTGAGCGTTCTGGTAGGGTTTGGATTTTCTCTGCTCTTGTGCTGATCGCTTTCTTTCCTTCTGTCCTTATAGCGGCAGATAGTCTGGGTGAAGAGTCGAATGCCTCGCACGCTTCGGCACAAGCCTCCCATGAGGCGACCGCGCCTGTCTATCAGTTAGATCCGGTGGTGGTGACGGCTACAAAAACTCCTGTGCCTCTTACTCAAACCACGAGTGCGGTTGAAGTCATTACAGAAGAAGACATGCAGCGTCGACACAGTCGAACGCTTGTGGATGCGCTCAGTTTAAGCCAAGGTCTGGCAACGTTTTCCTCTGGTGGGCCCGGCACGAACAACACGCTCAGGATTCGTGGAGGAAGTTCGGCCCAAACGTTGGTGCTTATTGATGGTGCCATTGTGAACAGTGCGACACTCGGGGAATTTAATTTCGGCACCGTGACCACGGACAACCTCGAATCCGTGACCGTCCTGCGGGGGGCACAGAGCATGCTGTGGGGTTCGGATGCTGTTGGTGGGGTGGTCGACATCCGAACCAAACGCGGGACAGGTGATCCGGTTGCCAGAATCTTCTCAGAATATGGGTCGTTTAATTCCATTCGAGAAGGAGGAAGTTTTGCCGGACAAATGGGACCGGTTGATTTTTCTGCCACATTGACGCGGTGGGATATGAGCAAGTTTTCTTCGGTGAATTATCGGCGGGGAGCGGTTGAGCGGGATGCCTTTCGCAATTGGCAGGCGTCTTCTTTGTTAGGTGTGAAGGGGCCGTGGGACGGGCGGTTGGAATTGGCATTCCGCTGGATTAATAACGATATTGACTTGGATAATCCCAGCACCTTTGGCGGTCCCTTCGATGTGTTCAAAGCGCAGTCCGCAGGTGAACAATTTATCTATAGCGGAAGTTATCATCAACCGATCACTGACTGGTGGGACCAGAAAATTACGTTGGCTCACTCACAGGAAACATTGATTACCCAGGCCGGGGATAATCAACGTAGCATTACCACGGGGTTGGAGAGTACGCCGGAAGCGTTTGGTAATTCAGATATTCGATCGAAGACTAATCGGATTGAATGGCAAAGTAATGTTCAAATTGGGAAACCTGTTCTTCTAACGGTTGGCTATCAATTCAGAGAACAACGTGGAGAAAATAGAGGAACGTTTTCCGAGAAGACGCTTTCAAGCAATGCCGGATTTGCTCAGGTCCAATTAAACCTGTTTGACCGGTTTTTTGCCACGGGAGGATTCCGACAGGATTCCTATAATTCGTTCGGGGATGCGACAACCTATCGTGTGACGGGTGGATATCTCATCAAAGAAACCGGCACGAAACTCCGGGCCAGTTATGCCACCGGATTTCGAGCTCCATCGATTAATGAATTATTTTTTCCGAATTTCGGGAACCCGAATCTCAAGCCTGAAAAAAGTCAAAGCTTCGATATTGGGATCGATCAAACATTTTGGGACAGGCGCGTCACCTTAAGTGCAGGATATTTCTGGAACCGCTACCGGCAACTTATTGTCGCGACGTTTGACCCTGCAGGCTGTGCGCCACTCACACCTTTTGGGTTTTGTGCACAGAACATCGGGTCGGCAAAAAGTCAGGGTTGGGAGGGGAGCGCGAAGCTCGTCCTGGCTGAAGGGCTTCCGTATATGAAGGTGCTGGACCTTCAGGGGCAGTATACCTATACGATCACGAGAGACCTGGAGACGGGGGCCCGGCTGCCTCGCTGGCCCGTTCATCAAGGGAGCCTGGTATTGACCTATCAACCCATTACTCCATTGAGCGTGACCACAACTCTCCGCTATGTGGGTTCTCGATTTAACACGACTGGCGATCAACAGCCACTCCCGGATTATTATGTTATCAACTTCTCGGCTTCGTATGACATTACGTCATCCCTGCAAGGGTATGTGCGCGTGGATAATATTCTAAACCGGCATTATGAAGAAGTCCTCTATCTTGGCACACCGGTGCGGTCGGTGTTCGGTGGCGTTCGCGTGACGTTTGATCTACCGGTTTCAAAGACCTCCAGCGCGAGTGGAAACTCATGACCTTTCCGAGGCTCGTCCTAGCGGGCACACAGAGTGGAGTCGGCAAAACGACGGTGACGTTAGCGTTGTTGTCGGCGTTTCGGGCTCAGGGTCGGACGGTTCAACCGTTTAAAGTCGGGCCGGATTTTCTGGATCCAGGGCATCATCAGTTGGCCAGTGGCCGGGAATCCCGGAACCTCGATGGGTGGATGCTCGGGGCAGTGATGAACCGAACAATATTTCAAGAGGCGGCTCACGGAGCCGACCTCTCGATTATTGAAGGCATGATGGGTCTCTTTGATGGAAGTTCTCCGGTCAATGAAACGGGGAGCACGGCCGAATTGGCTCACCAACTGAATGCGCCGGTCCTCCTGGTCGTGGATGGGAGTGCCATGGCCCGCTCGGCAGCCGCGATGGTCCATGGCTATGCACAATTCGACTCTTCGTTGAATGTCGCCGGTGTAATATTTAACCGCCTTAACAGTGAAGGGCATTACCTGTTATTAAAGGAGGCAGTAGAAAAGGAAACCCGTATTCCGGTGGTGGGCTATCTCCGCTCTGATTCGGACGTGACCATTCCTGATCGGCATTTGGGATTACGGACGGCTTTGGAAGGTTCAGGGACTGAATTGTATGCCAATCTCGGTCAACTGGCTTCCGCAACGATCGATTTGGTTCGCGTCGAACAGTTAGCTCAGGCCAGTCCCGACGTGCTCCTCACGAATCCGGGTATACCAGCTGAGGATTTCAGGCCGGTGAATCGATCCGTCAGAGTTGGTGTAGCTTTTGATCCGGCTTTTTGTTTTTACTATCCGGAGAATCTCCACCTTCTTGAAAAGGCGGGTGGGGAGTTGGTCCGGTTTTCTCCCATGCATGATCCCTCACTTCCGGATGTGGATCTGGTATATCTGGGGGGAGGCTATCCGGAGATCTACGCAGAGCTGTTACAACGGAACAGCGCCATGCGTCAGTCCATTCAGGCATTTGCGGCAAGGGGCGGAGTGGTCTACGCAGAATGTGGCGGTTTGATGTACCTGACGAAAACCATCAGAGATTTTGATGGAACGGTGTACGACATGGTCGGAGTGATCCCGGCTGAAACGGCGATGAGCCGGACAAAAATGACCTTGGGGTATCGTGAGTTGACCGTGATTCGCAGAGGACTTCTTGGGGACCAGGGAGTGCGGATTCGTGGGCATGAGTTTCACTATTCGACCCTTGAACCCAAGGACGATCTGGAATATCTCGGTCATCTTACCGATGCGCAGGGACGGGACCGGGGAGCGGATGGCATTACGGTCGGGAATGTCATTGCCCTGTATACGCATTTACATTTTTCCAGTCATCCTCATGTCCCTGTGGCTTTGGTTGAAGCGGCAAGGCGTGAAACTGCGGAGAGAGGGACTAGGCTATGAGCGACCAAAGGCATCAGGCCCGCATGGAACGATTGAAAGCTTCTGTGGATCGACGGATTGCTGCGGCACAGGAAGAAAAAGGTCTCCTGATTGTTTATACCGGGGCTGGCAAAGGTAAAACCACTGCGGCATTGGGCATGGCTATCCGATGCCTGGGACATGGCATGAACGTGGCGGTCGTGCAATTTATCAAAGGGGCCATTGATACGGCAGAAGAGCGAATCCTGAAACGCTTCGGTAACCAGGTGATATTTCTTCGAACGGGTGAAGGGTATACCTGGGAAACACAAGATCGTGAACGGGACACACAGGTGGCTCAAACGGCATGGGCCGAAGTCAAAAAATTTCTTCAGGATCCATCCTTTGGCATGGTCATTCTGGATGAGTTAAATATTGCGATCCATCATGAATATGTTTCGCTCCAACAGGTACTCGCAGCCGTGGCTCAGCGGTCCCCCATGCTTCATGTGGTGATTACCGGACGAGGTGCAAAACCGGAACTAATTGAAGCCGCTGACCTGGTTTCGGAAATCAAGATGATTAAGCATCCCTTTCGCAACGGCATCAAGGCTCAAAAAGGCGTCGAATTTTGAAACAGACGATCTCTCGCTCTCCTGACGACTTTTCCATTGAAGAGCGGAAGGCCGTCTATCGTGCTATTTTTGAGCGACGAGATGTTCGCAGAAATTTTCTTTCTGATTCGATTCCCGAGGACATTCTTCAACCGCTGTTGTTAGCCTCTCATCATGCGGGTTCCGTGGGATGTATGCAGCCATGGGATTTTCTGGTCATTCGTCATCCCGAGACAAAACAAGCCGTTAAAGATCTAGTCCTACAGGCGAATAAAGAGGCGGCTCTTCGATATGAAGGACCGAAAGCCGATCTGTACCGTGGGCTCAAGCTGAAAGGCATTCAGGAAGCTCCCGTCAATATCTGTCTGACCTGTTCGGGTGATCGGGGTGGCCCATCCATTTTAGGTCGTGCCACGGCTCCCGAAACCGACTTGTATCGTACATGCTGCGCCATTCAAAACCTCTGACTTGCGGTACGAGCCGAAGGTATTGGGGTCGGTAGGGTGTCAATTCTGATTCTGATCTCCTCAAGGGGATCTTAGGCATTCCTCACGCTGTTTGGATAATTGCCTATTTGTGTGTCGGCTATGTGTCCGGTTTTGCGAATCAACCGGATCTTGAAAAAGCAGGATGGCGCAAACGAATGCCACTTGAGGAACTCGTGCATTATGAGAAATGGGGAAAGCACGATAATGCTGAATCCGGGCTTTCCGGTCCTGACCTCAAGGCCAACTAAGACCTCTACCGTATGCGTGGATTTCGAAGGGAAATTAGTCGGTGGAGACGATGACCTCTCCACTTCAGATCGATCTGCAACCCAATTGTCTGATTGTCCGGTTTCCCGGGATGTTCGATTGTTTGAGTTGGGCGCCTTGAAATGGTGGGGAAGCATCCGCTTCCGGGGTCGCCAATTAACAAGTGGGCCTTCACGGATCTTTCTCTTGGGTCACGCTGGCAGAGGATTTTGGGCTTTTGTTCAATGCACAATCTCTTATTCCCGAAGCGACCATCGGATTAATGACCGCTGCGAATGTGAGTGCATTTACCGACCGTTTTCTATATACATCGGGGGTCTGGGTGCATGCCTTCGTGACTGTTGGATTATCGAATGCCCGCTCCGTTCTTGACGATGCCGATGGTGAGTGGTGGGAGCCAGCGGTGAAATTAAAGAGGATTATTGTGCCCTTCACATGGTTCTTGAGGGTCTAATTGGTCGTACCGTTTATACGTCGGCGTCACAAGGGATCGCAGAAGGCAGGAGGTCTCAAGGCTTGAGGTCGTTTGATTATTAACGATACGATGGTGGCAACATTTCACTTAGCCCCTATATGACTGACGACCAAACGAATTATCCAACTTTTTTTCTGGAGACTTCTACAATGCGGATATCTAAAGTGTATACCCGTACAGGCGATGCGGGGAAAACTCGATTGGCTGGAGGACAGGAAGTCTGGAAAGATTCCATACGGGTGGAAGCCTATGGCACGGTAGACGAATTGAATTCCATGCTTGGTCTGGCTCGCGTGTCCAATGGACAGACCGGAACGAATGCTGAGGTGACGGAGCGTTTGGGGAACATCTTGAAGTGGACGCAAAATAAATTATTTGATCTGGGTGGGATCCTCGCCACAGCCCCGGGAGAGTCCTTTCCGAATATGCCAACCGTGACCCCGGAGGATGTCGCCCACTTGGAACATCTTATTGATGAATGTCAAAAGGATCTGACGCCCCTGAAAGAATTTATTTTGCCTGGTGGGGGACAACTCGCTGCGTTGCTGCATGTTGCCCGTACAATCTGTCGTCGCGCCGAACGGCTTTGTGTCACCCTGTCGAAGGAAGAATCTGTTGCCAAGGAATTGGTCATTTTTCTCAATCGGTTGAGTGACGCGTTGTTTGTGTTTGCACGGTGGGTGGCAAAAAAACAGGGAGAGATGGAATTCCTGTGGGAACGAGAACCGTCAATTTCACCAAAGACCTAGCATTGCCCTCTGTCGGTCATCCATATTCAGAGCTCATGCCTCGCTAATCTCATCGTTTGATGCGAATGGGAAAAATATTATGCGTTCCGTCCGTCAATCACTCCCGCGTTCGGTGAGAGATCCGTTCTCCTTACCGCAAACGGATTCCGGTCATCGCGCGGCTCAGAAAAAGACCCCTGTCGCATCAAGGCTGATTTTCGTCCTTGGAGGCGCACGGTCGGGAAAAAGTTCATTCGCGCTACAACGGGGAAAGGCCAAATCCCCCCGGGCATTCGTTGCAACGGGAGAGCCGTTCGATCATGAAATGGCCAGTCGAATACAGAAGCATCAGCGGTCGCGGGGCCGAGGGTGGGTGACCATCGAAATGTCTACCAGGATTTCCGAATGGTTGGCCGAGCAGGGATCAGGCTATCCCAGTATTGTTGTGGATTGTTTAACACTGTGGCTGAATAATCTCTTGCGAGAGAAGGTGCGACCTTCGCAAGTCCCAACACATGTCAGGGCCTTCCTTCGGTCGGCTCGCGCCTGCCCTGGTCAGATTGTAGTGGTCAGTAATGAGTTGGGTCTCGGGTTGGTACCCGGGGATGTGATCAGCCGGTCATTTCGAGATGTGGCGGGCCGGATGAATCAACTGGTTGCGGCTGAAGCTGATGAAGTCTATTTTCTGGTGAGTGGGCTGCCCCTCAGACTCAAGTAACCGATGAGCTATTCTTCTCCGTTCATTCAGGAAACTCTCGCGGCAATTCAACCGGTCTCACAGGAGGGAGTGTGTCGCGCCGAAATGTTATGGGACCGACTGACGAAACCTCAGGGCAGCCTTGGCCGGCTTGAGTCTTTAGGGACCCAATACGTTGCGATAACCCGGTCGCTTCCCGTAAAAAATCCGGATGCGATGATGTTTGTTCTGGCCGCCGATCATGGTGTTACAGGAGAAGGGGTGAGCGCCTATCCCTCATCGGTCACGGTACAAATGGTCAAAAATTTTTTACAAGGCGGGGCAGCGATCAATGTTCTCGCTCGCCAGATTGGAGCCCGGGTTCGCGTGGTGGATATGGGCGTTCAAGAGGACATGGGTGCACCACCCGGTTTGTGGGTGAGAAAGATCGGGTTGGGAACCCGCAATATGTGTGAAGGCCCTGCCATGAGTCGTGAACAAGCTGTCCAAAGCGTGGAAGAAGGTATCCGTCTTGTCCAGGAAGCTTATGCTGACGGGATCCGGTTAATCGGAATCGGAGAAATGGGCATTGGGAATACCACCATCAGCAGTGCCATTACAGCAGTCATGACGCGTCATCCTGTGGCCGAGGTGACCGGGAAAGGCACAGGAGTTGATGCGTTGCAATTGGCGAAAAAGATTCAGGTGGTTGAGCGGAGCATTCAACGAAATGCACCGGATGCGCACGATCCTTTGGATGTGCTGGCGAAGGTCGGAGGATTTGAAATCGGCGGATTGGTAGGAATTCTTCTGGGGGGAGCGGCATGTCGCGTGCCTGTGGTCCTGGATGGGTTCATTACGGGAGCCGCCGCCTTGCTGGCTGTCGCCCTGGAGCCCCATTGCCAGGCCTACATGATTCCTTCTCATGTCTCTGCGGAGCCCGGGCATCGTTTGGCCATGGACTCGTTAAGGTTTCGCCCGCTGTTGGATTTGGATCTTCGGCTTGGGGAGGGCACAGGAGCCTGTTTGGCTATCGGATTGCTTCAATCGAGTTTGGCCTGTCTGACGCAAATGGCGACATTCGAAAGTGCGGGCGTGGATGAGGCCGTACGACCCTTCCCGGAAATGGTATGAGGAGTCTATGGGCTTCGTTTTCTTTGGCGTGGCACCTTCTGACGATCATTCCTCTTTCAGGAGGTTCAGGGGCGAAGGTCCCTTCAGAGACGTTCGGAGCCTCCCTTCGCTGGTTTCCTCTTATTGGATTCCTGCTTGGCGCGAGCCTTGTCATGATGGATCGATTATTAGAAAGCATTTTTCTTCCCGTGGTTTTGAATATGGTGCTTCTCACTCTTTACGTGCTGGTCACGGGAGGTCTCCATCTTGATGGTTGGGCGGATACGGTCGATGCGCTTTCCGGGGGAAGAGATCCCGAGCATCGGCTCACCATCCTCCGGGATTCCCGAATCGGCGCCCTTGGGGCCACAGGGTTGCTGTTGATTCTTGGTCTTCGTTATGCCGGACTTCTGACCCTGCCGGTAGGAATTCGAGAGGGCATGTTGTTCTGTATGCCGGCTATCGGGCGATGGGCGATGGTGATCGGTTGCTGGGGTGTTGTGTATCCACGATCGGAAGGGTTGGCTGCGCAGTTTATTCGGACGGTGACATGGCCGGATATTCTGGTGGCGACAACGGTTGTGGGGTTGGGGTTGTGGGGAATGTTCGATGCGGTTACAGCGGTTTTACTGATGATGGCCGTGTGTCTGATCGTTCGATCTGTCGTCTGGTGGATGTCCAAGAAGTTTGGCGGTATTACGGGAGACGTGCTGGGAGCGATAAACGAGGGGGTTGAGGTGCTCTTTCTGATTTTGGGTCCGGTCCTCCTCGTAATTTCAGAGTTTGGGGAATAATTAATAGTGCCATTCAGGAACGCGAGGCCAATCAGCATGACACGAACCTATCCTAAACAGTGCGAACGTTGCGGTCGGGCCTTTGAGTGCGGACTCTCCCGTTGTTGGTGTAAAGATGTCCCCGTCAGTGATGCCCAATATGACAGTATTGCGAAACGTTATAATGACTGTCTTTGTCGGAACTGTCTTGCAGAATTGACCGGAAACACTGCCGATCCCTCTAGTTCAACGTTTCCAGGCTAACGGTGGAGGATGACCTGACAGGGTTCAAATTCCTGGCGGTGTGCGTGCTTGATCTGATGGTAGGCGATCCCCGCTGGATGCCTCACCCTGTCCGTTTGATGGGGCTCATCATTCACGCATATGAACGCCTGACGTTAGAGCGAATCTCGAGCCCATGGATAAAAAGAACGGCCGGTCTGGGGTTGGCCGTGGGGCTTCCCCTTGGAGCCTTTGTTGTGACCCAGGGCATTCTGGAATGGGCTGAACTGGTGAATGAACAATTTGGCATGGTGATATGGGTGGTGCTGGGCTCTACCACTCTTGCCGGTCGGGATCTGTGGGATCATGCCATGAGGATCCATCGGGCATTGAGAATAGGGTCACGCCTTTCGGCTCGGCTTACGACGATGGCCATGAGTGTCGCCGCGGCGATTTGATTGAGTTCAGGCGTTTCGGCCTGGCAAATCTGTCGACGGGATGCGCGGGGTTACCTCAGCCCGAAAGCGGGTGGCCCGAAGCGGCCCTGGCTGGTGCTCTTGGGGTGCAACTCCGTAGAGGTCATGTGTATGACGGGGTGCTGGAAGTTTTCGCCAGGTTAGGTGTTCCGATCACACCGTGTTCCATGGCACTCATTATTCCCCTCGCGTGGCAAGTCATGGGGATGGCCTATGGGATACTGTTCATGGGGACCATGGGTTGGATGATGTGGTGACCCAGCCGGTTGGGCATGGAGGGCCGGTTCATCAAATCGCGAAGGCGTTCGGACGACGGGTGGACTCCTTTATTGATTTCAGTGCCAGTATTAATCCGTCTGGTCTGCCCTCTCCCGTGTTTAAGGCGATGCAGCAAGCCCTACCTCCCTGCGGACATTATCCCGATCTTTTTGCTGAAGGGTTGCGCATGTGATCGGCCAAAGAGCATGGAATCTCATCGGACTTGATGGTCTTGGGTAACGGGTCGTCTGAATGGATTCGGATCTTACCTCTGGCTCCGTCCTTTCGGCAGGGATCTGTGGCAGGGCCTACGTTTATGGAGTAGGAGGTGTCTCTTCATATAAATGATTCAGCCGGCACTTTGGCTTGCCATTCGCTACCCACGTGATAATAATAGGGTGATCCATGCCTTAAGAGAGGCATTACGGGACAGCTGAAATCAAGAACCGGCAGACGGAGGATTGGCTGGATAGGCCTGATTGTTTTACCAGGGGGAGGTTGCAGGGAAAAGTTAAGCGCAGGAGGCACATAGGATTCATGTGTGCTATAACACCAACAGGACGCCGGTCGTCACATGACCGGATGTCTCTGGATCCGCAATAATGCATTCTCGTTAAAAATGAAGTTTTTCAAAGGCCACAATGGATAACAGGCATGTCGACTCAATTTAAAAAGATCATCGGTTATCTTCTCGTTATTTTCCTGGTCATCGGATTTTTTGTGCTGTACCGCTATGTTCAGCCGACAGGGTATCACCTTCCAAATGATCCTCTTGCGTTGGAAGCGTTGGAGTTGGTCAAAAAGCACCGATCCCGGCAAGGCTATACGCTTGACGAAGCGGTTCAATTAATGGTGGATGATTTGAAAACCAAAGGCATTCCGTTTCATGAAGGAGATTGGCAGGTGGCCGCACAGGGCGAGGATAAATATATGGTACGTAAAATTGTGCGGGAGAAGGGTTCCGTGGAGTGGATCGAGCGGGAATATGCCTGGAGAGTGGATAGCAAAGAAAAGTCGATTCGAGTGATCTCGTTAGCCGCCCAACAATTAATGCCGTTTGAGAATTTGCCGCCACTTCCCCATGGCGATCAAATTTCATCCCTTCCGGGCATGATGCTGCAATTACCTCTTCTGAGCCAGTTCGAAGAAGAGTCTGCTAAGGGTAGTCTCCTTATGTAAACAGCTCACTGGATCTACCTGGATGTCTCGGAGTTCCCGCGATCGGCGTTGTGGTGATGGTGATGAGGCAGTAAAAGTTGTTGCTAGGAAGGGGATTTTTAAAATTCAAGAATTTTTTGTATTCTACAATTGCCTATTCTCAGATGTTGGTGGGGCGACGTGGATGATGCCATCAACCACCCGTACTTCATAACACGGCACGTTCCAGCTCGGGCTCGGGTTTTTTTTGCAAACCCCGGTTTTGATATCAAACTTCCATCCGTGCCAGGGGCATTCGACGAAGCCTCCCTCTACGAATCCCTCTCCCAGTGGCCCTCCGGCATGGGGGCAGGTATTATCAAGGGCATAGATCACACCTTCGACATTAAATAAGGCAATACCGTAATCCTGGAGCTCAATGCTTTGACAGGTGCCTGGAGGGAGATCTTGAATTTTGGCAACTGGATGGAAGTTTAAGGACATGGTCATCTCTAATCGGCCAAAACACTTAATATATCAACTTCTTCCTGGCGCAACAAGAGCCTCATGGTCTCTCTTGATTCTCTGGATTCGTCGGTGATATAGGAACAGGGATTCCTCCAACCTGGCGAGGTCTCTAGAGTACGTTTGTATGGAAATGACTCTCCTACTCAATGCTACCTATGAGCCATTGCGAGTTGTGCACTGGCAAAAAGCCATCAATTTGTTGTGGCAAGGAAAAGTCGAAGTCCTTGAATTTTATGATCGGGATATTCGAGGGGTGTCCATTTCCTTCAAATTGCCCTCCGTGATGCGTCTTCTCAACATGGTCAAGCTTCGTTCGAATCATCATGCGGTGAAATTTTCTCGTATTAATATTTTTACCCGTGACCGGTACACCTGCCAATATTGCTATGCACGGTTTCGCACCGAAGAATTGACGTTTGATCATGTGGTGCCTATTGCCAAAGGTGGGAAGAAAACCTGGGAAAACATTGTGACGGCATGTTGGCGATGTAATAACCGGAAAAGCGGGCGTGTTCCTCATGAGGCAGGCATGAAATTACTCAAGGAGCCCGTCAAGCCAAAGTGGACTCCACGGCTGACACTCATGATCGGCATCCGTCACGCTCCGGAAAGTTGGCGGGATTATTTATACTGGAATGTGGAATTGGATGCGGATTCCTAGATCCTCCTGCGCTCCTGGTTCCTGATGGTTGTCAGCGGGGCCATATTTCTTTGGTTCCCGGTGACGGACTACCTCAAGCGGAACTTCATGCTCTCACAAGAAGCGAACCCGACGCCGTTGTCGGACCCGAGCAGGAATGGTGCGCGATGAGACGAGGCATCACGACTCTGTCTCTTTTTCCCCGATTCCCTGAAAATGCTCATCAATGACCCGAATAGGCAGAAGGCTCAGGATTTATCTGCCAATCCGGGTCGAACGATTAAGGAATCATGCGCTTGCGCTACGATACTTCGATGAGAGGAATCGGTGCTCGCTCGGCTTGTTTCCGTAGGCCACAATTGATACACCAGAAAACCAGAAGAGACATTCCTGATTCCATGTCGACTTCTCGATCGAGCAACATCGTTCCTTGGCATTTTTCACAGCGATACATAGATGAATCTCCTGTGGTTCTACCGGCCAGGCTTCAGGAGTCGTCAGAATCAAGAGGGAAGAAAGCTTACAGGCGTTTGGCCGAGAAAATGAATGAGGACCAAAAAAAAATGAATAAAGCCTTGAGCACTGATTCTTCAGACGCGCTGACTCGGAGTGTGAATAAAAAATTGCATGGTCCTGAATGAAGGAATCCTAAAAAAGAGGGGCAATCTACCATAGGCAAAAAGGTAAAAGCTATGGAATTCAAGTGGGCAAATGAGAATAGGTGAGGCATAGTCGAGGTTTTGACTTAGAGAGGAATTGGAGTGAAGATTTGAGTATCATCTGGCGGTTGATGCGGAACGGTCTGTCAAGGGAGCATAGCCTGGTTCTCACGAAAGTGTTTTTGATGATGATTCAAAACCGACACTGGTACGGGAGGTTGTGAGTTTGGATCTCTTGCCGGATTTCCAGCCTCCTGTCCCCGCAGAGCCTGAATGGGTTTCCTGGACTGATGAACAGTTGTTGAATCTCCGGTTGTCCGATTTGAAGATCCGCATTTCCGGAACTGAATTGAGTCAATGCATCCGTCAGTTATACCGCGAATTGAAAGATCACGGGTTAGTGTTTCGCCCCCATGTCTGGTTGTCCGACGATTGGTATTCGCCTGATGGCACGCCGGGTCTTGCCGTGCCGTTCTATATGGGGCATCCCCGGTTAGCGAAGCTGGAACTTAATCAAATGTTGGAAGTGGAGGGCGGGACCCCGGAATGGTGTATGCGGATTCTTCGACACGAAACGGGCCATGCGATTGAGAATGCCTACCGCTTACGGCGGCGGCGCAGCCGGCAACAAATGTTCGGGCATACTTCGGTTCCGTATCCCGATTGTTATTTGCCAAAGCCCTATAGTAAAAGTTTTGTGTTGCATCTTGATATGTGGTATGCCCAAAGTCATCCCGACGAGGATTTTGCCGAAACCTTTGCCGTCTGGCTCACCCCGCACTCACATTGGCGTGAGCGTTATGCCGGATGGCCGGCACTTAAAAAATTGGAATATATGGACGGGCTTATGAAGGAGTTGGCGGGGGTTGCGCCAATTGTGACGACCAGGGAACAGGTTGACCCTATTCAGCGACTGCACAAAACGCTCCGGGAACATTATCAGGACAAGCGGGAACGGTATGGGCTGGACTACCCAAACTTTTATGACCGGGACTTGCGGCGTCTCTTTTCCGGGGATCCGGATCAATCCGCAAATCCGTCCGCGGAGAATTTTATCAGGAAATTCAGAAAAGAAGTTCGCCGGAAAGTCGCTGCATGGACGGGAGAGTATCAATATACCATTGATCAAGTTTTACAAGATATGATGGCACATTGCCGTGAACGGAATTTGCGGTTAGCTGTTCCTGAAGAGCAGGCAAAAGTGGATTTTACGATTTTATTGACGGTGCAAACGATGAACTATTTGCATGGTGGACGACATCGGGTGGTGTTATGAGGAAGCTTCGCGTCATGGCTCTTATGCATCAGGATCTCGTGCCCCCCGACGATGTGGAGCATGCCGATTTGGCTGAAGTTGAATGGAAAACTGAATTTGATGTGGTCTCCACTCTACGGGATCTTGGCCATGAGGTTATGGCCGTTGGTGTCAGAGATGATTTAAGCGTGATTGATAAGCTGGTAACGGATTGGAAGCCGCACATTGCGTTCAATCTGCTGGAAGAATTCAATGGCAATCCGGAGTTCGATCAAAATGTCGTGTCCTATTTGGAGCTCCTGGGTGTTCCTTATACCGGGTGTAATCCCAAGGGGCTTGTGCTCACTCGCGATAAAGGCTGGTCAAAAAAAATTATGGCCTACCATGGCATCCGATGCCCGGAGTTTGTGGTCTATCCATTGGGCCGAGTGATCAAGTGGGCAGACGAGTTTCCCTTTCCGGTCATTGTCAAATCCATTAGTGAAGAAGCGTCCCTCGGCATTTCTCAAGCCTCTATCGTCCATGACGAAGACAAACTCAAAGAACGTGTTGAATTTGTGCATCAGAGTGTGGGTACAAGCGTCATTGTCGAGCGGTACATTGAAGGACGGGAACTCTATGTGGGTGTGTTAGGTAATCGACGATTGCAAGCCTTGCCGGTTTGGGAGCTGCACTTGAAAAATCTTCCTCCTGATGCTCTGCCGATTGCCACGGCCCGGGTGAAATGGAGCACGAAATATCAAAAAAAATATGGGATTCAATCGGGCGAGGTTGAGGGGTTACATCCTAAGCTGGTGCGGCATATTCAACAAACGGCAAAACGGGTCTTTCATATTTTAGGATTGAACGGCTATGCCCGAATGGATTTTCGGTTGGATCCCCAGGAGCACCTGTATATATTGGAAGCCAATCCAAATGCTCAACTGGCGTATGGGGAAGATCTCGCCGAGTCGGCTGAACGAGCCGGTATTTCCTATGAAGCCCTGATTCAACGAATTCTGAATATCGGTCTGAGCTGGAAACCTGAAAGCCAGCGGTAGCGGGGATTCTGAAAAATCCTGCCCCGAGCAAAGTCGAAAGGTCTCTCGGGCAGGACTATCTTGCCCATTGTCTCTTGCTCTTAAAAGTAGGCCGCAGAATAATTTCCTTGAGTCCTTGTTTTATTTCTTAGAATAGCGGAATTTTCTAAGAAAATTGTAAAATCTCAAGAGGGGATTCGTTTATCTGAGCGCAGAACATGGTCATGAGTTCTTTAATCCTGCTTGCCAAGTGGCGAGGGCCAATAATGGAAAGTAGTGCGAGTACAAATGGTATTTCAAATAGAAAACGTTAGGGAATCCGGTTCCTGTCATGAGTTCCTCGTCCCAGCCTCCTTGCTGATTCTGATGGGTGAGCAGCCAGTCGATTCCACGATGAACGGGTTTGGAGGTTCGATCCCCAGCCGCTTCAAGGGCAAGTAAGGCCCAGGCTGTTTGTGAAGGTGTGCTTGAGGCCGGAACAAATTCCTGCTTTTCATAGCTAGCACAGCTTTCCCCCCAACCGCCATCCTGGTTTTGGATTGAGCGCACCCATGTGGCCGCACGCTGGATGGCAGAGTCTGCAGTCGGGGAGCCACTGGCGCGAAGGCCACGCACGGCGAGGAATGTCCCATAGGTATAATTTACGCCCCAGCGTCCATCCCAACTCCCATTGGCTTGTTGGTGGCCCAAAAGAAATTGGACGGCACGCGCGATTGCCGGGTGTTGGTGTGTGTAATCACGCCGACAAAGTGCCTCTAGCACCCGTCCTGTGATATCCGGGCAGCTGGGATCAAGCATGGCATTGTGGTCTGCGAATGGGACCTTATTCAGTAAGGCCCAATTATTATCGACATCAAAGGCAGCCCAACCCCCGTCTGAGGATTGCATCCCTAATAACCAGTTGAGGGCACGACCTTCGGCGCGGGTCTGCCGGTCGGGATCAGAGGCTTTGGCATGCTCAAGGGCCAACAAGACCATGGCGGTATCGTCGATGTCCGGGTAGAGTTCATTGGCAAATTGGAAAGGCCATCCTCCAGGTTGCAAATCCGGTCGCTTGACCGACCAGTCTCCTTTGCGGCGAATCTCTTTGCTTAGTAACCAATCGGCTGCCCGCTGCATGGCTTGGGGTTCACCAACACCGAGTTCTCCTAATGTAAACATTGAGATAGCGGTATCCCAGACAGGGGACAAGCTTGGCTGAAACTGCAGAGCATCTTCTTTCTCAAGAATGAGCCCATCAAGTTGGCCTAGTGTATCAATGAAGTCCGGGTGGTCACGCTCATAGCCCAGAGCATCCATTGCCATGAGGGCATACATCATTCCCGGAAAAATCGCTCCCAATCCATCCGTGAACCGCATGTGATCTAACATCCACTTCTCTGCTTCGCGTATCGCCTTGGCGCGAACATCCTTAAAGCCCCGCTTTTCCCAGAGTTTCAATATCTTGTCCACCTGATGAAACATGAGAGAAAAGGGATCTTTTCTCGGGAACCTCAGTTTTCGATTGGGCACCATTAGTTCGTCAACGGTCCAATTCCCGGGGACTTTGCGTTGTACTCCGGAAGCTTGAAGAATAGAGAGGGGGACGACGATGGCCCGACTCCACGATGAAATTTCATATAAGACATTTCCAGGGATGAGGACGAGTTCAGGTGGAACACTCGGAGTGTACTTTCTCGGAAAGAGACCAAACATGCTCAGGTTATTTTTCGTGTAGCTATTGGTGGCTTGAAGGCCTCCGAGGGCAAGAATGCGTTCGCGCGCACGCTGCATAAGTGGGTGGTCGGGATCATAGCCCCCAACTCGAAGCGCCACGTATGCTCGGGTCGTGGCGTTTACTTCGGCCGGTCCTTCGGTATAAATGTTCCACCCACCATCTGAAAGTTGACGGTCAAGGATGGTGCGTATGGCCTCCTTGACTTTGGTCTGAATTCTGGGCTCCCACACACCGTTCTCTGGTGGATAGAGCCAGAGTAAAAGCAATACGTAGTCGGATTCCAATGTTGTGTCGGCCGTTAAATCTCCCTGCCAAAACCCTTTCGGATTTTGTTTCGCTAGCAGTGCGCGCGCAGAGGTTTGGGTGGGTTGGTACGCTTGTCGTTCGAGTTCCTCCACATGTGACTTAAAGGAAGCCAATTCCGCGAAGGCGTCATTAGGCGGTGTGGGTATGGTGGTTGCGGACGTGTCTCTCATGGGTTCTCCTGATTGTGTGTGAGATTGGATCTCCAAAACAACTGTGGCTCGTTGCTCGCGCGTGGGTGGCGCTAATCCTAGGGCCTCGCTGAACCAGAGCCCTTCGACAGCCAGCCGTCCCAAGAGGGAACGAGTCGGATCAATGGTATTGGCCAGAAAAATGCTCTGCCAATTTTGGTACCGCTCTCGAATGGGCTCAAGTAGATGGGGATTGATGGAAAAAGCCGCCATGAGAATGGAGGCAATTTCTTCTCCCCGAAGGGACCGATTATGGATGGGACTGTCGATAATCTCATGGCTAAGAGCCAGGCCGGGATGTTCCTCATGAATGGAGCTAGTGAGAAATTCTCCAACCTGTTTGCGATCCAAATCCTGTATGAGTAACTCTATAAGTCCCGCGAGTAACTGTTCCTTTCCCTCAAAATGATAGAGTAAGCCACCTTTACTGATTCCGGCTTCTCGAGCGACATGCTCGAGCGTCAACGCACTGACGCCGTTTCGTCCCAGTAGGTCTATGGCGGTCTCAAGAATCAAATACCGGGTTGAAGTTAACATTGCCTTCTACTGTACCGTCTGGCTGGTTTAGTTTCAATTGAAAATTTTTGATTTTACACATCAGTATGCAGGGAGGACGATCCTGGCTGGATTAAAGTCCGGGCAGGAAAAAATTATGAAAATGGCATTCACAATGCCAACAAGGCCCCTTACTGAGGTCAATATAAGAATAGGAAACTTGAAATGATATTGGTCCACAAAATAACTGTCTCGAATATCTTGTACTTTATCCCATTTGACAGAGACTCAGAGAAGGGAGTTTAGCGGGAAGTTAATTGAAGGCAAGGAAACGGTCGCACCCGTCGATGATGTTTGAGAGAATAACCAAGCCGCAAAAGGTCACTTCTTTGCCATACCCGTCGGTTGAGATGTGGTGTTGTTGGCATCCATAGGCGCACACAAATAGTTTCAGTCCGTTCTTCGCCAACTCCGAAAATCTCGGGTCTTCTAGGTTTTTGACTCCCTCATCAATAAAATACAAATAGGTATCCACCTTATTAGCTAAAGCGGTTTTGGAGAGGTGGTAGACTGTCTCTGCATTGGGATGTTCAGGTGAGGTTGAGAGCAGCAGGCCTAATTTTTTGTTGGCGAGAGTAGGATTGGCTATATTGGTGGTGGATTCCATGGGAGAAACTCTCTGAATAATAAGGTTTTACGACTGTTTATAGGTGGAATGAGCTTGGCTGTCAAGGGAGTATTCAGGAGGGATCTTTTGCTTGACGTCGTTTTTCCTCTGTCTTTATAATTTACTGATTTTCAAGAGAAATTTTCATCTCTGATTATTTTTGATGATGGCAAATCTCACGCATTTTAATGAGTCTGGACGGGCTCGAATGGTGGATGTGACGGACAAGTCTCCAACCGAGCGTGTGGCGGTTGCAGAGGCGAAAGTGTTTGTCTTGCCGGAAACCCTTGAAAAAATTCATGCAGGTCGCATTGCGAAGGGTGATGTGCTGGCCGTGGCTCAAGTGGCCGGGGTGATGGGGGCCAAACGGACCCCGGATCTGATCCCGATGTGCCATCCTTTACTTCTTACGGGAGTGGATGTTGACTTCAAAGAAGACTCCCAGCCTAATTCTGATGGACGGTGTGTCATTACGATTGTAGCAACGGTGAAAACCACCGGAAATACCGGAGTGGAAATGGAGGCCATGACAGCTGTTTCGGTGGCAGCTCTGACGATTTACGATATGTGTAAGGCGGTAGATAAAGGCATGGAGTTTGGAGAGATCGCCCTGGTTTCAAAATCCGGAGGAAAGTCAGGAACGTATGTTCGTGTGCAAAAAAGCGGGTAGGAAAGATGATGCCCCTTCTTCGAGCTTGGTCATGGGAGTTGTAAATTGTGAAGATTAAATTATTCGGGATGTTAAAGACCATGATTCCTGGAGGCAAGGATTTAGAAGTGGCCTTTTCCGAAGGTGAACAGGTCAAGGATCTGGTTCATACCATACAGAGGGAGTATCCTCAGGTTGGTGAATTGCTCGAAAAGAAAAAAGTGCTGGTGTCGGTGAATCAAGAAATTGCTCATTGGGACACGGTGCTGGACATGGCTGATGAGGTCGCATTATTGCCTCCCTTTGCGGGAGGATCAGGCGAATTATGAGCTCAGGAGAAAGGGCAATCCGATGGCTGTTGAATTAGAAGAAAGTATGCTGGTTCGGGTGCAACTGGAAAATTTTTCCATTGATGAAGAATTACATCGAGTGCGGTCTCGGTCCCGTCGAATCGGGGGTATTGCCATGTTTTTGGGTACGGCTCGTGATCGCTCCAAGGGTCGAGACGTGAGTTCCATGAGTTTTGATCACTACGAGGGGATGGCCCAGAAAAAACTCAAAGAAATCCGAGAACAGGCACTTCGTGATTTTGCCATTATTGAGGCATTGGTCCTGCATCGCTATGGTCCCATTGAAATTGGTGAAAACATTGTGCTGATCATCGTTGGGGCTGAACATCGTGCCGATGCGTTTAAGGCTTGCCAATGGTGTATCGATGAACTCAAAAAAATTACTCCAATCTGGAAAATGGAAACGACGCCTGAAGGCGAAGTGTGGGTGGAGGAACACCCATAATGGATGGGGGGGGAGCCGTGACTCTGCCGGATGCGGTCAAGGATGTCTGGGGACGTCCCTTACGATCCTTGCGGGTGTCAGTGACCGATCGATGCAATTTACGGTGTCAGTACTGTATGCCTGAGGAAAATTATGTGTGGCTTCCTCGGGAAAATCTGTTGACGTTTGAAGAAATCGCTTTCCTGACGAATTTGTTTTCCGATCAGGGAATCGATCGAGTACGGATTACCGGCGGCGAGCCTCTATTACGTAACAATGTGGCGGAACTCATCAAAATGCTTCGTCAAAACTCTCGCATTCATGATATTGCGATGACCACCAATGGGGTGTTGTTGAGCGAACAGGCGCAGGCTCTTTTCGATGCCGGGCTCCATCGGGTCACGGTGAGTCTGGATACGTTGAAACCCGAGCGGTTTAAAGCATTGACTCGACGCGATACCCTGGACAGAGTGTTGGAAGGCATTACTTCAGTGGGACGGGTCGGGTTCACAGGGTTGAAGCTGGATACGGTCGCCATGAAGGGGTACAACGAGGATGAAGTCATTCCCTTGATTGAATACGGCAAGCAGGTCAACGGAGAAGTGCGTTTTATTGAATATATGGATGTCGGCGGAGCCAATGACTGGTCGGCGGAAAAGGTTCTTTCCCGGAAAGAAATCTTGAAAATGGTCGGTGAGTATTATGGTTCGGTTGAGCCGGTGGAGGAGGTCAGTTCGGCTCCTGCGCAGCGATTCCGGCTATCAGATGGCACTATATTTGGTATTATTTCTTCCACTACCGTGCCTTTCTGTTCGACATGTGACCGGAGTCGGTTGACGGCTGATGGGATGTGGTATTTGTGCTTGTATGCCAAAACCGGTCTTGACCTTCGCAAGCTCCTTCGAATGGAACGATCACGAGAAGATATTCTTTCCATCATACAGTCTGTCTGGGAAACCCGAAAAGATCGTGGGGCGGAGGAACGCAAAGAGCTTGAACAGGTTAGTGGTCGTGGCCGGTACATTGACATTGAGCGATTGCGCCAAGATCCACATCTGGAAATGCATGCAAGGGGTGGCTGATCCCCCGCGTCTTCTCCTTATTCCGTGTCGCGTCCACCTGCTGCCAATCTACCCGAACGGTCTGGGTGGTAGAGGTGCCTTCCTCGACGGATTCTTGCCGGTTCAACCTCCCTATGCTAATGTCGTGTCGTGATCGAAGACTGTGTCGGAGTCCATGATTCCTTGTTGTGTTCTTTTCCTGCCTTTTTCGCATTTTCTTTATCTCAGCCAGATCTGTATCTAGGTTCGCGTGCGATGCGTTCATGAGAGAAGCTTAAGGATAGACTGATTTATGGGATGGTTTAAGCGGAATAAAAACACGGATCCCGAAGGTTCGTCCATTAAAATCGTGGAAGGGATGTGGGTTAAATGCGCAGTGTGTCGCGCCATTATTTTTAAACGCGAGGTTGAGCGAAACTTAAAAGTCTGCCCGAAATGCCAATACCATTTTCCGCTATCGGTTGGTGAGCGATTGGAATTGATCGTCGACCCCGGTTCATTCGAGGAATGGGATGAAAATTTAGTCCCAGGTGATCCCCTACAATTTGTGGACACATTGCCGTACCGCAAGCGCATTCACAAGGCTCAAGAAAAAACGGGAAAAAATGAAGCCATTTTGACTGGGCGATGTCAAATTGGCGGGAAACCCGTTGCGCTTGGAATTTTTGACTTTTCATTTATGGGTGGGAGCATGGGATCGGTGGTCGGCGAGAAAATCTGCCGGGCAATCGACCACGCGCTGGCGGGGCATATGCCATTTTTGTTGGTCACGACTTCCGGTGGGGCACGAATGCAAGAGGGGACTTTGTCACTCATGCAAATGGCCAAAACGGCGTCAGCCTTGGCGAAATTACAAGAGGCTCGAATTCCCTTTGTTGTTCTGTTAACGGATCCGACTTTTGGGGGGGTCACTGCCAGTGTCGCGATGTTAGGGGATATCATTCTAGCGGAACCGAAGGCGCTGATTGGGTTTGCCGGCCCACGGGTCATAGAACAAACGATCAAAGAACATTTGCCTGAAGGCTTTCAACGTGCTGAGTTTTTGTTGGAACATGGCATGGTTGATCATATCGTGGAACGAAAAACTCTCAAGCCGACCCTGGAAACGTTGCTTGCGCATTGCGTCACAGAAGTCTCTTCCGCTTCGGGGTAATCGCCGAAAGGTCAGGCTTTCCTTGGGCCCCGGTGGATCTCAACAGCCTTGACGATGGGCTATCCCGTTCATGGTGAGAGCCATACCTTGTAGTTATTATTGATACGAAATCTCCTTCCCTTTATTGTCTCCCGCCCGGTTTCGATTCCTGTGGCTAGCTATCCAGAAACGCTCGACTATCTTTTCTCTTTGCACCGGTTTGGTATCAAGCTTGGCCTGGAAGCCATTACTGATATTCTTGCCCGGTTGGGGAATCCTCAGCGCCGATATCCTACCCTTCATATTGCCGGCACGAACGGGAAGGGTTCTTCCTCAGCCATGCTGGCCAGAATCCTTCAAGCAAGCGGGTACCGGGTTGGTCTGTATACTTCCCCGCATTTGATTGATTTCCGAGAGCGCATACGTGTTCAGGGAACGGACATTTCGGAAGAATCGGTCTGTGCTCTGACCGAGCAGATGCGGCGAACCGCCAATCCCCTCACAACACTCACCTTTTTTGAATTTACGACCGCGCTGGCTTTTCTACATTTTAGGTACCAACAAGTGGACATTGCGGTGGTAGAAGTCGGGATGGGCGGACAGTTTGATGCGACCAATGTGTTGAGCCCCATGGGTGCTTTGATAACGGGGATTAGTTTCGATCATGAGGCCTATTTGGGAGATTCTCTTCAGAAGATTGCGAGGGAGAAAGCTGGCATCATTACACAAAAGGCTCCGGTGGTTTTGGGGCCCATGCCGGAAGAGATTCTCCAGATTTTTGAAACCCAGGCCAGGACATGGCAGGCACCGTGCTTTCGGATGGGGCAGGAGTTTATCCTTCTGGAAACCAGCGCAACGACGTTTACCTATCAAGGGCCGCGATGGACTATTCCAGGCCTACAGACGAATTTGCCAGGGCGGCATCAGATGGTTAATGCGACGAATGCTCTGGCGGTATTGGAGATGGCCGTCGATGGCACATTCCCTATTTCACCGTCGGCCATCCGGACCGGTTTGCAAGACGTGAGATGGAGAGGTCGCTTAGAAATTGTGCAACGAAATCCACTTCTGCTTCTGGATGGCGCGCATAATCTTGTGGGTGCTCAGGTGTTATTTGACTTTCTCCACTCACAAATTCATGATGGCGCGGGACGAAAACTCATTTTGGTGGTTGGGATGATGCGCGACAAGAATCTTGAGGGATTTCTGCGTGTTTTGATTCCCCTTGTTGACCACCTGATTCTCACCCAGCCACGGATGGAAAGGGCGGCGTCGGTAGATGAGCTCAGTCAGGCCGTCGATCGCGATGACCTGGTGCCTTGTCTACTTGCAGATTCATGGGAGGCTGTTTGCAGGGCCAAAGACATCGCGAAACCCGCAGACGTAATCTGTGTGACCGGGTCGCTATTTCTGGTTGGGGAGGTACTCAATCGGCTCACTCAGCCGGGTTCCCGAACGTGACGTGTGCGAGCCTGGGAGATGGCCGGCGTGTTTTCTGGCGCCGATCTCATGGATTGTTGCTTGGTCTAGTCATCATTGTCACGATACTGGCAGCGGGAGAAACCGTGTTCGGGCAATCGGATGTCTCCGTTGTGGAATCCAAAGAATTTCCTGCAGCTTCCTCAGCTGAGAAGGGCTCTGCCGAACCAACCTCACAGGGAGTCCCCGTCGCCATTAACGCCGATCGAATTGAATATGATAATGATCGGGAAGAATATCATGCTGCCGGGGCTGTGGATATCACACGCGGACCCATTCATCTTAATGCGGATGAAGCCACCCTACAAAAGCTCACGGGGCGTCTCATGGCACGTGGGCATGTGCATTTACGAGATGTGAAGACCGATATCTGGTCGGAAGAGCTTGAACTTAATCTCAATACCGAAGCGGGTGTGATCACGAACGGCAATATTTTTCTCAAGGAGCAGAATTCCTTTGTAACGGGGCGACGGCTTCAGCGGTTTTCCGAAACCCATTATCGGGTCAAGGAGGGTTCCTTTACCAATTGCGATGCGAAGAATGGCGAGATACCAGCCTGGCGATTTAACTTTCATGATATGGATGTGGAGTATGAGGACAGTTTGTTTGGTAAAGGCGTATGGTTCAATGTGAACGATGTGCCGGTGATCCCGCTTCCCACCTTTCGATATCCGCTGGGCGCTTCTCGAAAAAGCGGATTCTTGTTTCCTACAACCGGGTACAATACTAACTTCGGGTATCAGTATCGGCAAGGATATTTTTGGGCCATCAACCCCAGTAATGATTTAACTATTTCCCCCCAAATATTAACCGCGCGTGGAGGAGGTGCGGATCTGGAATATCGCTATGTGTGGAATCGACTCACAAAGGGAGAGTGGTTGCTACGCTCGCTCTATGATTCCCAACAAAATCGTGGGCGAGCTGAAGTTCGAGGAGCTCATGTTCAGCAATTCAATCCTGATTTGTCCTTACAAATGCGCGCCAATTTTTCAAGTGATCGAACGGTCTTGCAAAATTTTAGCAGTTCAGGGACTCAACGGGCTTTACCCAGTCAAGAGTCGCATCTCACTATTTTGCAACGGCTTGATCATGGAGCGCTGTATTTTTCTGGTCAATATATTCAGCCGTTAAGCACAGGCGGGAGTACGACTTTTCAGCGGTTACCCGAAATCGGGCATCGCTTCGTGAATCCCAGTGTCTTAGGCAGTCCCATATCGCTGCCGGCGGAAACGACCGCGGTGCAATTTCACAGGCAGACGGGATTCGATGTCGGTCGTATCGATGTGATGCCGGGACTGTCAATGGAAGGGCTCCATCTGGGGCATGCCTTGGGATTCCGTCCCCAGGTGAAATTTCGTGAAGTAGGGTATAGCCGAGGTCTCACAGACAAATCAGCGCAACATCGTGAAACCTTTTGGGCTGGCGCTGAATTGTTCTCGAATGTCTCGAAACGGTTTTCCCTCGGCGATGGGAATTGGATCCGGCATTCTATACAACCGAATGTGATTTATGAGTATGTGCCACAGACGAAACAATCGGAATTAGTTCAGATCGATGCGGTGGATGATTTGATTCAAAAGAGTCTGGTGACCTATTCCTTGAGAAATCGTCTGAGCCAAATTGGTGGCGGGACTTCCAATGCCTGGTTGGATCTGTTCTTTGCCCAGAGTTATCATGTGGCCAATCCGCCGCCCTTCGCCTCCCGCTTTTCAGATATCTGGACACGGGGGGATTTTCATTCACCGGTCAATTCCTCAGCCTTCATCTCGGCATTCAATCTGAGGGTCGATGCCTTTTACGATCCGAACAGAAAGTATTTTTCTCAGATGAATACCGACGTCCTCATCCAAAGCCGACAGACGTGGTATATGACCGTTGGTCAGCGGTACACCAAAGCGGGGACGAGAGTCCGCCGGGGAGATATTTGGAACCCCGTGTCGTTTAATGAGGTGTTGGCTCCGGACCAGGAAATTCTCTATCTGACGACTGGAGGTGGAGTGCGGTTGCCGCATGGTGTGACCTTGGGCACCAAGTGGTATCATGACTTACGGACGGGACAGACTGCTGAATGGGATGTGGTCGGGCTCTATCAAAATCCTTGCCGATGTTTTTCCCTCGGGCTCACGTATACACGGCTTCCTGACCGCTCGCAATTTGAATTTCTCATCAGTCTGGCCGGGTTGTGGGGAACCCAAGGGCATGGGACGCAATTAATGAAGTTGATTTTGGGCCCCATCATGGCGGGAGAGCGTGGAATTCCTTGGGACTATCGGTAACCGTCATGGGGATTATGCCTCTGCGCATGTGCACGGTCCCGGTGATGGTTCTATGGGGATTAGCCGTCTGGCCCCTTCATGTCTGGTCGTAAGAAGTCGTCACTGATCAGGTCACCATCACGTCGGCAAGGGGACAGCTGTTTGGCATCACGTCTGGCGAGGGAATTGCCAGGAAGGTGTTAGCGTCGGGGGAAGACGTGCTGGTGGTTGAATGCAAAGGAGTGACGGGATATGTTCAGACAACCACACGGTTGCTTGGATTTTCAGGTCGGTTACAACGGTGGGTGGAGATGAATCTTTCCTCGGCGGAGGAAGTGATCACCGCCACGGTCACTCCCAAAATGATTATTATTCAAGGTCGACAGGCGGCTTACGGTTTTCAAAGTGATCTGGGTCGTTGGAAACGAGAACCTTGGGGAGCGGGAGAGGTCTTGGTGAAGAGTATTGTGAATGATTATGTGGCTGTGCTCATTACCAATCGACGGGCCTTGGGATTTTCTGCGTTAACCGGAGGGTTTTTCCCGCAAGATCTTCCATCCGGCAATGCGATAGACCAGACGGAAGCCAATGCGAATATTGTGATCATCCACCTGTCAGGACTGATGTTGGTGTTCCGATCCGGCTTGGCGATTTGGACGGTGTTGCCCTGATTAATTGGAGGCAGGACTACTGGCCAATTCCTGGTGCTTGGTCACGCCCGGGTAATCCACCCCAATAGGGCTGTTCGAGCAATAATGGCTCCACCAGTCAATGACTTCCTGAAGAAAAGGATCTTCCGGCCCCGTCGCAAAGAGGTGACCATAGAGATAGCCGGTTTGGGTATCAAAGAGAATGAATATCGGCATGGGGGCGGGTTGTGGAAGATGTGGCGTGTCCATGGGTCGTCGGGATCGTGCGGCAGAGGTTCCTTCCGTTTTTCTCTAGGTATTCTTGTCGGAACGTGTTGGATATTTCTTAAATATACCCTTGGATCAAAGGGCGTTAATCGTTCATGGGAAATTCAGGGTCTCTTCGAGGTTTTACAAGGCGAGGGGAAGGGACCCGACAACGATTGGGGCAAATTAGAAGACAACCCTTGACCTTCCCCGTCAAATGGGGTAGCTATGTTCCTTTACCGCACAATCGGGTCAACGGTATGGGCGTTTATCTGGGCTGAGAGGGAGGCTAATCATGGATGCGTTCGATTCTGCTGGATCAGCTAACGCGAAGCAGGTTGCCAGGATCCTGCTGGTTGAAGATGAAGTCGATGTGCGGGAGTCCATCAAGTTGCAGCTTGAGGATGAGGGGCATCAGGTTGTGGACACGGAATCCGGTGGCGACGCCTTGGTTCTGGCCGAGTCCTCCCAGTTCGATATTGTCCTGACCGACGTGATGATCCCCGACATCAACGGAATTGAGCTGGTTCAGCGCATTATGCAGCTTCCAAATCATCCGGTCATGATCGTCATGACGGGATATGGGTCGGTGGAGATGGCGGTGAAAGCGATTAAGGCCGGTGCCTTTGATTTTCTCTCTAAACCCTTTTCCATGGATGTGCTGAGTGCCACGCTTGCCAGTGCCTTACGCGTCAAGTGTCTTCAGGACGAGAATGTCGAATTGAAAAAAACCGTCAAGGGCCAATTTAGTTTAGGGAAACTCATTAGCTCCAGTCAGGTCATGCAAGAAGTGTTTCAGCTGATCGATTGCGTGGCGGATACCGATAGTACCGTGCTGATTTTAGGAGAAAGTGGAACCGGCAAAGAATTAATTGCCCAAACCATTCATTGTCATAGCACGCGGCGCCAGGGAAGCCTGATTCCTGTCAATTGCGGAGCGATTCCCGAGGCGTTATTAGAAAGTGAATTGTTCGGTCATGAGAAAGGTGCCTTTACCGGAGCGGTCGCATCACGAGTCGGACGATTTGAGTTGGCGACCGGAGGAACAATTTTCCTTGATGAAATCGGGGATCTGAGTCCTCCGCTCCAAGTCAAACTTCTTCGTGTCCTACAGGAGCGAACGTTTGAACGGGTAGGGGGTACTCGAACGTATAAATCGGATGCTCGTGTCATTGCCGCCACGAATCAGGATCTTGAAACCCTGGTGGCTGCGAAACAATTCCGGGAGGATTTGTTTTATCGGTTAAACGTGGTGCCGGTTCTTGTTCCTCCTCTCCGGCATCGGGTCGAAGATATCCCGCTCTTGCTCCAGCATTTCATCACGATGTTCAATGATCGCCGGAAAGCGGAACTCACCGGAGTGGCTGATGATGCGATGAGCCTCTTATGTGAATATCCCTGGCCGGGAAATGTTCGTGAACTCGGAAATATCGTTGAGCGGATTGCGATCTTGAAACGGCGGGGGTTGATCGTCCCGGAAGATTTACCGGAAAAAATCCGGCGATTACCCTCCTCTCATCTTCCCACCATGCCCGCGGCAATTCCCGTGGCCGGGATGGATCTCTCGAGAACGGTTGAGGAGTTTGAAAACCGGTTGATTCTTGAAGCTCTCGAGCGAACGAATTGGGTCAAAAGTAAAGCGGCTCGTCTCCTGCAAATCAATCGCACCACCCTCATTGAAAAGTTAAAAAAGAAATCCCTGGCCGAAGTGGTCGCACAACGTGCGACCCCATCGGAAGATCTGGCTGACGTGTAACGATCGAGGACGCCCGGCCTTTCCTACCCTGTTTTCGCCTTCCCATTTCGAACAAGCCTGAGGTTCTGACCATTCCGTCAACTCCTTGACGGCGGCAATTTTGTCCGTTCGTCGTCGTCCTTGCAAAACTTCCTGGTTTTTCAACGAAAACCCTGTGGTCGATTTTTTGCCATCGGCTGGAATGACTCCGGTCTAATTTTTGCTGAAGAGGTCTATCAGGTTGGAGCAGAAACCAAAAGTGAGGAAATTTACTTGGATTGCCCTGTTATGTGTGATCTGGCCCAGCACAGTGTTGGGAGGCCCTTGTTCTGATTTTTCCTGGTACGTTTCCCGCGACATGGTTATGCCGGAGATTCTTCGACAGGGACAGGATGCATTACGCGCCGGACAACTCTTGGAAGCCAGAAATATGTTTGCCACCTATCTGAATGAGCAGGAACATGGGCAGTTTGCAGAAGGAACCCGTTGGGTCCTGGCCTCTCTTCCTGATTCTTTGGATGAACCGGGGAGAGAAAAATTCCAACGCATCGAGCGTCTCCAAGCAATGAAAATGAGTGAACCGGAGAGTGTGTATGTCCCATGGGCCGTGTGTGCCATGGGTAATGTGTATTGGGAGGCTGGATGGTTTTCAGAAGCCAGCGGAATATTCGAAGAGTTTCTCCGGTCCTATCCCGATCATCCGTTAGCGGGAGGGGTCATGGTCGAAGCCGGGCTGGGGTATCTGAGCAATAAGCAATATTTGGAGGCCGCGCTGATTTTCAGACGAGTGGTAGAAGAACCCAAGTGGAGTGGCCATCGCCTAAAGGCGGCATTAGGGTTGGCGGATGCCACGGCCATGGCGAAGGCTTGGAAGCAAGCATACTACTGGTATCGGGTGGTCGAAGCCGAGAAGCCTGAACTCATTCGCCGGTCTGGGAATTCATCGTATCAGTATGGATTAACGGAACTTGCCGTGGGAAATCCCGCCATGGCGATATCCAGATTTTTGTTGACGGTGAATCTTCATCCGCATGAGGAACCAGCCGGGATGGCCCTGAACCACATATCAGAAAAATTACGGAAAGACGGGCATGAATATCTGGCCTTGTATTTTGCCGATCAAGCCCGACAACGTTTTCCCGACCAGGAACCCGGTCGACGTGGACAGGCCGCGCTCACCAGATGGGTCGTGGCGTTTGTCACCCAGGAGCACGCCAAGGAGGATTGGGCCAAGGTGTATCATCGGTTTGATGATTTGGAAATCTATCTCTCGCTCTCATGGGATTATGTTCTTGAAACGGCCGGTATGCTCAGCCATGCCCTGGAAAGGGATGTGGTTGATGAGAGCCTGCTGTGGATAGGGCAAGCCTATCAGGCGCTAGGGGAATACGCTGATGCGGTTCAAACCTATACCCGCCTCATTGTCGTAACCTCGTCCGATGAGAGGCGTCAGACAGGACAGGACCGACTCGCCCGCTTGTTACAGCATCAGATGCGTTCCTTCTATGATTCGAAAGCCTGGGTGCCGTTACTCAAGTTTCACGCCGACTATCAAGACGCGTTTCAGCTGGTGCCCTTGGAACGGGAGCGTCTCTTCATGGTGGCGCAAGCCTATCAGCAAGTGAAACTTCCGGCAGAAGCCTGGCATTGGTATGGCCAACTCTTAAAGGAGTACCCCGACAGTGCGCTTCGGGAAGACATTCGTCTTCAGCAGGTGGTGGTTGCTCAAGAGCAGGAAAACAGATCCTTGGTGCGAGAGGCGGGAGCGTCCTATCTCGGGGAGTTTCCCAATGGCCAGAGACGAGGGCAGGTGGAGACTATTCTTGCCTTGGAAGCCCTCACGGACAAACGTTATGCAGAAGCGATACAAGGTTTCTCGGCGGCTCTCCAGCATGTGGACGGTGAAGTAGAGCAACGCTATGTGCTCCGGAATCGGGCACGCGCCTATCGAGCGCTCGGGCAGATGGAGTCCGTGGTGCAAGACCTCCGACAGGTGGTGTCCATTCAACCCACGCAGGTTTCCGATGTCCTCCGTTTGGGGGATGCCATGTTTGATCATGGGGACTATGTCGAAGCTCAGCATCTGTACGATCAAGCTCTGGCGTTTGATGCGCCGCCGGCCTTGCACACCTGGGCCAAGTATCGGTTAGCGGCTTCGCTTGAATACATGGGGCAGTCTGATGAAGCGGCCGCACTGCTCGCTGAAATCCGTCAATTACAAACCCGTTCTCCAGAATTGGAACATACGATTCGTTCAGCCGCCACGGCGGTGTTGGATGAAATGTCCTCGAAAGAAACGCCATCAACCAGGATACCCGATGCCCCAATTAAATCCTAAACCGATGATCGCTTTGAGTTCCGAGAGGAATAAGGAATTAAACTGGCCGACACTCGACTCTACCACGGAGCCGACGATCTCCAGTGAAACCCTCAGTCTGGCGCTAGAGGCCAAATATGCGGAAACGCAACGATTGCATCATCACCTGCATCGTTTGGTGAAAAGTCTTCCGTTACCCGCCTTGCTCTATAACCGTAAAGGGCGGATTGTGACGGCCAATCACGAGGCCCATGTGCTGATGGGAGGAATCGATTGGAAGAAGATGAACTGGCAGGTTCAGGATCTCTGGACATGTCTGGGGTGGCCACCGGTCCCTTTTTCCGACTGGAAGTGGAAGGCAGGCCGGGTGTCCTGTTGGGATTGTCCATTAGGAGGTATGGATCAACCGTCCAGTCTGACGGTTCGTTATCTCAAATACGAAGGGGATGCGCACAGGGGACAGACGGAGCAGATTCAACGTTTGGCGGCCATAGGAGAACAGGTTGGGCGGCTGGCGCATGATATTCGGAATCCACTGGCGAGTATTGAATGGTTTGCCACGCTTTTGGGCCGCGACAGTCCGTACGGCAAGGAACGTCGGGAGCTGGCGGATCAATTACTTCACGCCATTCGTTCATTGGATGGACTGGTCTCGAATTTCTTAACATCCACCACGCCATTGAAGGAAAATCAGCAGTGCGTGAACCTCCCGAAACTGTTGGATGATGTGGAGCTCCTGGCCACATATCCCCTCAGAATCAAACGTCTGACCATTCACCGGCAGCGAGAAACCTCGCTTCTCGAGATCTTGGGTCATGAGCAGTTATTAAAACAGGCACTCTTGAATCTGCTCTTGAATGCGATTCAGGCTTCTCCGCCTGATGGGCATATTGAGATTCAGTGTCGGCGGACTTCTCGGCCGGCCACGGGAGGGGCCGCCTCTGCCGGGGTCAATGGCGTGGCATTGAGTATTCGAGACGAAGGATGTGGCATGTCCGAAGAAGAGCTCACCAGGGTCTTTCAGCCATTTTATTCGAAACGTCAGGGAGGGACCGGCCTGGGACTCCCGATCGTGAAAGACATTATGCAGGTGCATCAAGGCATGATTGAGATGGAAAGCCAGACCGGCAAAGGAACAACGGTCAAACTATTTTTTCCCCAATAAAGGAGATTGGCATGATCGATACCGAGGGTGGAGTGGGCCGGGGTATCCTGGTCATTGAAGATGATGAACAGTTGCAATCGGCCCTGACTCACGCGTTGAGTCAGCATGGGTATGCCGTCACGGTTGCCAGAGATGGCTATGAGGGATTGGAGCGGATGGAACGCGAGGCCCCATGGCTGGTGCTGACTGATCTGAATTTGCCGGGCAAAGGAGGGATGGATTTTTTACGAGAAGTCCGAAGTCAGGGGTACCATATGCCGGTGGTGGTTATGACCGCTTATGGTGGAGTGGATGCAGCCGTCGAGGCTCTCAAATATGGAGCAACCGATTTTCTGCAAAAGCCATTTCCCCTTGATCGTCTTGAAAAATTAATAGACCAGTTAAAAGATGCGCAGCCTGTGTCAGGACTGGAGGTTCTGAGGGAACAGGAACGATGCCGCCGTGAAGAGCCGCGTGAAGGATTCCTGACCAGAGATCCGAAAGTGTTGAACACCATCAGCATGTTGGAGATGGTGGCGGCCAGCCCGGCGACCATTTTGATTCAAGGCGAAAGCGGGACGGGAAAGGAAGTCCTGGCCCGGCATGTCCATCGTCATAGTCCCAGGGCCTCTCAACCTTTTGTGGCGATCAATTGCGCCGCCTTGCCGGAAGGACTTTTAGAAAGTGAATTGTTCGGCTATGAAAAGGGGGCCTTTACCGGCGCGCTCGCGAGACGATGCGGCAAGTTTGAATTAGCTCACCAGGGAACGTTGTTGTTGGATGAAATCGGGGAAATGAGTTTAGGATTACAGGCCAAATTACTCAGGGTCCTTCAAGAACGTGAAGTGGATCGCCTTGGCTCCAGACAGCCGGTGCAGGTGGATGTGCGGGTCATTGCCACGACGAACCGGAATCTGGCGCAGGAAGTTCAGGCCGGACGGTTTCGTGAGGATGTATATTACCGGCTGAGTGTCATGCCGTTTACCATCCCCCCGTTGCGTGATCGCCCGGAGGACGTTCAATTATTGGCGGAATATTTTGCCAACCGGTCATTGCGGCGAAACCGGCGCACGCCGTGCGAGATCTCTGAAGAGGCGATGTCCTATTTGAAACGGCGGCCGTGGCGGGGAAACGTACGCGAACTGGAAAATGTGATTGAACGGGGCGTGTTGTTAGCCGGCAATGGGCCATTACTGATTGAGCATTTTCAGTTTGAGGAACCCGTGTTGGCGGCCAATCATGCTAGTGCGCCAAGTGGGACTATCTGGGAAATGGAACGGGAACTTATTTTGAGAACTTTGGAGCGCCATGATGGGAATCGGACCCACGCGGCCAGGACCTTGGGAATCAGTATTCGTACCTTACGGAATAAATTACGGGAATATCGACAGTTAAACGGGGGGCTCTCCTTGGGTATTTAAGAGGATGCGATCGAAAAAATATCTGAATGCCTCGCTTCTGCCGGGTGTGAGGAATGGCAGAAGGAGGGCGGAAAAATATGCCGGTGCGGGCAAAAGTTTCCTTGAGGCCATTAACGACGTACGGTGTGAGAGTTGAGGCGTGAGGGGGAAAGCGTGAGAGTCTCTTTTTTCGCCTTACGGTTCAATCCTTACCGGTAATTTTTGGTATTGGTGTTGCTGCCTTTCGTGAGGACGTCAGGGTGTTCGCGGACCGGCAGGGGGGGATGCAGGTGCAGACACAGGAGAACATGAAAACCGGAAAGGAGAGAAGACTATGATGATTTCTCCGTGGGATGAAGGCACGCGACTCTTTGAGCGGTCACTGGATGTCCGGAGCGGCATTCAGGAAACGATTGCCTCCAACATGGCCAACGAAGAAACGCCGGGCTATAAGTCCAGGATCCTGCCCTTTCAAGAAACCTTCAATGCGGTTCTTCGAGGGGATGGTCCATTGGAGTCCGTCGTCACCAATCCGAAACATGTGCGCACTGCCTCAGAGGATTCCCGGATATTTCAGCACACCATCAAACAGGATGCCGGAGCCGGGTTAGACGAGAATACCGTGAATTTGGAAAAAGAAATGACCCTGATGGCGGAAAATACCTTGATGTATATGGCGGTCAGTCAATTCTTAATGGGGCGCTTCGATGGCTGGAATGCGGCCATTGATGGGGGTAGTGGCGGTAGGTGAACGTCATTAAGCTCATGGTTCCCATTACGCTGATCCCAGGAAAGCCGAGAGAACGAGTGAAGCGGGAAGGTGGTGAAGATGAGAAGGATGGGAAAATCTGAAATGGGTGTCGGAAAAAGGAGGTTGAAATGAATATTGATCGGGTGTTTTCGGTCGTGGGGTCTGCCTTGGATGCACAACGGCAGCGGCTAAATATCATTGCCAGCAATTTAGCCAATGCGGAATCCACCCGGACGCCGGAAGGGGGACCATACATCAGACGTGATGTCGTGTTTCAAGCCTCACCGGCAGGGCAGCAGTTTTCCAATATATTTGCCAATGCCTTTGGCGATCAGTCCGGACCATCCGGTGTTCGGGTGACGGATGTGATTCAAGACGAGCGACCGTTAAGGACCGTGTACGATCCCAGTCATCCCGATTCGGATGAACAGGGGTTTGTACACCTTCCGAATGTGAATCCGATCGAGGAGATGGTGAATCTCATGTCGGCGACCCGGGCCTACGAGGCCAATCTAGCGGTGATGGAAACCGGCAAGACGATGACGC